>NZ_JBKXTT010000012.1:0-129940 GCF_047017445.1 Marvinbryantia sp.
GTACGTACGGTTCAATGGGAGGGGCGAGATAATTATTCTCCCTCTACCCTATTATTTTGGACGAGGAGGTACTACCGTGAAATTAAAACCGGTTTTTGCCGCGATAAGTATTCTGATGGGTATGCTGGGGCTTGCTGCCTGCGGGCAGAGCCGCGATCAGGTCGTGTATCAATATCCGGAAACCGCAGTCCTGTTCCCGCTCGTGAAAGCTGGACGTGTTTCTGCGGCACCACGAATGCCGGAAAATACTGTACGGAGTGCGGGATATCCAAGCCCCCGGACAACTTTAGCTGGACCTGCTCCTGCGGAGCGGTGAACAAGGGAAAGTTCTGCACCGAGTGCGGCAGACCGTTTTAATCTCTCGGGGGTTAATGAACTATGAAAAAGAAAAATGTATGTAAAGTAATGATTATTGTGTCAGCCCTCTCGATGTTTTCCGGACTTTTCGGATGCAGCGAAAGCAAAAAATACACTGCCGATGAGGTGGTTTCGTTCTATACCTCTTATTCTGGCATGGAAAGATACCCCGTGTATTCTTTTGCGCTGCGAAAGGAAGGCGAGAACTGGCTCTTTTCTGCAAACTGCTATGTGGGAAGCCAGAAGGAGCATTACGCATCGTTCAGTTCCGTCCAGATCCCGCCTGAAGATGCAGAAGGATTCCTTGAGATCATTCGTGAGGAAGGCGAAATAGAACGGCTCAGAAAACACCGTGAGCCGATACGCTTTTTTCACATATCCGATGCGCCGATGCGCAGCTCTGGAATGACATTCACTGACGGAAGCAGTATAGACAAGGAAACCGCATTTGGTGATAAGACGCTCGATTATCTCTATGCGCTTGCCGGCAGGCACTATGAGGCAGCTGAGAAAATTGAGATCAGGGCTGTTTCCGTCCACAGCAGCTGCATGGATCATTCCTCTTCCTATTCGTTTGCCATCGAAAAAGAAGGAGATGATTGGTTCTTTTCATTCGATGCTGCGCTCAACCGCGGTGGCGCTCACATGGAGGTGGAAAACCAACGGATTGGAGAGGGCGATGCGGAGGAGATACTCCGCATCATAAAGGAGCAGCAGCTCGTTACAAAAGTGAAAGAGTATGAAGAGCCGCCGGATGACGGCATATTCGCCCTTGACGAAACCACGTATCAGATGTCATTTGAGTTCGCAGATGGCAGCTCCATATATGCCCCGATAGATGCGGGCAATGAACTGATCGATGCGTTCTATCGTCTTGCGGCAGTGGGAATCCATCAAAGATAAGCTGACACTGCTGCACGAGGGAAAAAACGGTCAGGGCTGACAGACCGGCGGCAACCGTTGAATAGATAGGAGTGGATACGAAAATGAACGACTTTAACCAGCTTGCGGCGTTATGCCACGGCAAGCATATCTACATACAGACCCATAATTTCCCGGATCCGGATGCCATTGCCTCCGCCTTCGGCTTACAGCGCCTTCTGGCTCAGCATGGAATCACCTCTACCCTCTGCTACGATGGCAGGATCGACAAATTGAGC
This sequence comes from Marvinbryantia sp., assembly GCF_047017445.1. Lineage (NCBI taxonomy): Bacteria > Bacillati > Bacillota > Clostridia > Lachnospirales > Lachnospiraceae > Marvinbryantia > Marvinbryantia sp. The sequence continues at coordinate 1,518 of NZ_JBKXTT010000012.1, forward strand.
GCATCTAAGATGCTGGAGGCATTCCAGATCCAGATGTTCCCCTATGAGCAGCTGCGTCCGGACATGGCTGAGGAAGACTATGTGATCTGTGTGGACGCGCAGAAGCACAGCGGAAATATCACGGATTTTGTTGGGGATGAGGTGGCCTGCATCGACCACCACCCCACTTTTGTGCCAATTGAATACCGCTACCAGGACATCCGCCCCACTGGGGCCTGCGCCACGATCATCGCCCAGTATTATAAACAGCTTCCGTGCCTGCCAGACAGGTACACGGCGACTGCCCTGCTCTATGGCCTGAAAATGGACACGCTGCAGTTTACACGGGGCGTGACGGAACTGGATATTGAAATGTTCGCATTCCTGTTCCCTCTGTGTGACCAGGAAACGCTGGCGCGGCTGGAGCGCAACAACATGGAGTTCAACGATCTGAAAGCATATGGCGGCGGCCATGCGGAGATGGCTGGCGGGATGATTCGGAAAGAAAAGGAGTGTCTGCTGGGTCGGTATCCAAAAGACACCATCCGGGACTCGTTTTTACGGGTTCTGTCGTGAACAGTTTGATTGAGGAGGTTTGATATGGAGCTTTACCTGACTGAAAAAGTTCGGCTGGGCTATAGGACGGGGGAACTGATCCGTATGGCGGCATTCGCACTTTTGGGCGTGATTATTGCGGCATCGGTTTTCGAGGTGGATCTGGAGTTTGACCTGGGCAGTGTGCTTGCGGAGCTGTTCATGCTTTCAATGGGCGTCTTGTGTATCTGGAAGGGTACGCTTGGCCCGGTCCGCCGCCAGAGCGCCAGCCGGCTTGCCCATCGGCTGGCGGAATGCTTCTTCGCCAGCCCTGAGCCGGAGGTTTCCTTTGAGCAGCTTTCCGGAGCCATTGGCGGAAAGAACGTGGAACGTAAGGTACGCCATATGATCCAAAAAGGATACTTAGAAAACATCAGTCTTGATACGCCTAACAAGCGTATCATGCTGACAGCCTTTAACAAAGTTGCCCAGAAAGAGCAGTACGAAACGGTTACCTGCCCCCATTGCGGCGGAGAGAACGTCATACGGCCTGGATGGGCTTCGTCCTGCCAATACTGCGGCTCCAAGCTGATCTGAAGAAGATAAACCAGTAGGAGGAGAGATAAAAGATGCCTTCACAAGTAACAAATTACCAGTGTCCGGCCTGCACAGGCCCGCTGCACTTTGCCGGGGACTCCGGGAAACTGGAGTGCGATTACTGCGGGAGCGCCTACGAGGTCTCTGAGATTGAGGCGCTGTACCAGCAGAAAGAAGAACAGGCCGTGAAAGCCCATGAGGACGCTCAGGCCCAAGGCGCGGAAGATGACGGCTGGGACACCTCCGGCCTGAGCGGTGACTGGGGCGCGGATGCCGCAGGGATGAAAGCCTATAACTGCCCTTCCTGCGGAGCGGAGCTGATCTGTGATGAAACTACCGCCGCCACATCCTGTCCTTATTGCGGGAACCCCACCGTAGTGCCGGGGCAGTTTGGCGGTACGCTGCGGCCCGATTTTGTGCTTCCATTCAAGCTGAGCAAGGAGGATGCGGTCGCGGCCCTTAAAAAGCACTATAAGGGCAAGGTTTTTCTGCCAAAATCCTTTACCGCCGGGAACCACATCCAGGAGATCAAGGGGGTTTACGTCCCTTTCTGGATGTTTGACGGCGAGGCGGAGGGCGATGCCCGGTATGCAGCCACACGTTCCCGTACCTACCGCTCCGGCGATTATGAGGTCACCGAGACAGAACATTATGACGTTTTCCGTTCCGGTTCCGTCGCGTTTGAAAAGGTTCCGGTGGATGCGTCCAGCAAAATGCCGGACGACTACATGGATTCCATTGAACCCTATGACTATACAGAACTGAAACCCTTTTCCACGGCATATCTGCCCGGTTTTCTCGCTGACAAGTTTGATGTGACGGTAGAACAGAGCCGGGAGCGGGCTGACAAACGCTGCGAGAACACGCTGGCCGCCGCGCTGCGGGATACCGTGAAGGGCTACAATACCTGCACGTCCAAGGGGGGCAGTACTTCCCTCAAGCGCGGCAAAGTCCACTATGCGCTCATGCCGGTCTGGATGCTTAATACCAAGTGGAACGGAAAAGATTTTCTGTTTGCCATGAACGGCCAGACTGGCAGGCTGGTGGGTGAGCTGCCCGTGAGCCGCGGCAGATTCTGGGCGCTGTTCGCCGCCATCGCCGTGCCGCTGTCGGTGCTAAGTTCGGTATTGTTCACGCTTTTGTAGATAAGGGGGATCGGATATGAAGAAAATTGCGAGTTTTGTGCTGTCGGCACTGCTGGCGCTGACTCTCTGTATCCCGGCTGCGGCAGCGGAAGATTACGGCGTGATCTACGATGAGACAGGGCAGTTAGGGTCGGAACCGCTGCGGTATGCAGGAGAGGTCACGCTTCCCGCGCTCACAGAGCGGTATGGTGTTGACCTGCGGGTAGATATTCTGACGGAAAGTGATTATGATACCGTGCTTGACGCAGCGGAAGGTATTTACGAAGAGTATGAATATGGCTATGGAAAATACCACTCCGGTATTACGCTGACCCTGCTGCTTACGCCCTGCGGAGACGGCTATACAATGGCCGCGGATGACTGGTGTGTCTATCTGGGCGGTACGGATGAAAATCTGCTTTATGGGGATTGGCTTTACGATCTTACCAAAGCAGTGGAGCCTTATTTGTCAGTGGAATCCGGCATGGAGCCTGGGGCATGGTCCGGCGATATGGATATGAGCGCCGTGGCGCTTTCCCAGGCGGTGGACGCTATGGCGGAATTCGTGGCGGACTTTTTCGCGCCGGGAGACAGCGGCTATGAAATGACTGGAGGGCCGTCCGGTCAGGATGCGGAGGAACCGGACAGCACCTCAATGTACTATATCTTTGACATCAGCGACCTGCTCCCCTTTGACCAGTGGGAGGAACTGGAGCAGCGGGCCGGGGACATCTCCCGGCGGCACGGCTGCGGCGTCTATGTGGTTCTTGTGGATGACTATGAGGATTTTGGCTCCGGGGATGTCTATGATGTGACCACACAGATCTATCACTCCGAACAAAACAGCTTCGGAATGGGCGATGGGCGGGATGGCATCATGATCCTTCTGAGCATGGCGGAACGTGATTACGCCATGTTTGTCTACGGTAAAAGCGCCGGATACGCCTTTAACGAATACGGACAGGAACAGCTGGAAGAGAGCTTTTTAGGCGACTTTGGCAATGATGACTGGTATGGCGGCATTTCCCATTACCTGGACTCCTGCGATGAGTATCTTGCCAAAGCGGATGCCGGGCATCCGGTGCGGGCCAACCCCTTGTGGGGAATTGGATTGATGACGTTTTTGTCCTGTCTGGCGGCGCTGGCGGTCTGCATGGTGCTGAAACGGAAGATGAACAATGTCCGGCGGAACGCGCAGGCCAACGAATACATTGCCCCTGGCGGGCTACGCCTGGCAGATAGTTACGACCGCTACACGCACACCACTAAAACCCGTACCAAAATCGAACAGAAGAGTTCGAGCAGCAGTGGCGGCAGTAGCAGCAGCTGCAGCGGTGGCGGCGGTTCGGGCCGCAGCGGGAAATTCTAAGGAGGAACAAATTCATGAGGAGAATGATAACGCGGACCGCGTCCGCCCTTCTGACGTTTCTGCTCCTGTTTGGCCTCGCCGCCTGCGGCAGTAAGCCACAGGACGGCGCCGGCAGCGGCGATGCAGCGTCCATACCAGCCGATGGAAGTACCGGCAAAGGAGTGCTGGCCGACGGCAGACAGCCGGATAAGGATATGTCTGCCACGCCAGACGAGGGAACGGAGCAAGAGGCACTGGCCTGGCTGCGGGAATTTATGGCGGAACACGCACCGCAGGCAGCCATAGCCGCAGCATACCTTGGCTGTAGGGGGGCGGATGACACCACTTCTCTGACAGAATGGCTGTGGGACAACTCGCCCGGATTGATGGAGGAGATGCCTTTTATCTGGACGATCCCGCCCGTGCGTATTCTGGGTCCCGGCTATGGGGACCTTTACTGCATCGTGCCGAGGGACGACAGGACCACCCTTTCAGTGAATCATGTCACATGGAAATCCACAGGCAACGGAGTCTGGCCCGAATCGGATGAAGTCCTCTACCGGGAAGAGTATGCCCAGCCGGTGCTGGTATTTGTAGGTTATGAGGAATTTCGCGATGAGCCGGATATAGAGATCATTGCCAGCGACAGCGGTGGCGCAGGAGGTCTGGTGACATGGTATCCGGTATGGGACACGGAGGTTGGCGGTGATATGATCGTTCCCACAGGCGAGGACTATGCCCCCCTGGTCATGGACTTCACAATCTTTGGCGATGTCACAGGCCTGGATTATTGGGGCGATCCGGACGGCTGGGAACCGACAGGGGATGACTGGTGGGTGCCGCCCACGGAGGAAGGACTGGCGGATACCTGTTGGGTGTGCGATGGATGGTCTCTGAACCTGCTTGGCGGAGGCGGTGATCCGGACTACGCGGGCATTGCCGAACTGTATTGCCAGTTCGAGGATGGGCAGGAATATCAACTACTCTATTCCGGCATCTGGCGGATGGTGGATGACTGTCTACAGCTAATTGTCTCCACGGGAGTAGGAAATCTTCCCAGCGATGCCAGCGGCGTCTTTCCTGTCCTGATCGACCCGTCCGGGGACTACCTGCATATCCAGCAAGACAGGGACAACGGAATGCGTCCGCCTTTCTTTGATAATGACATGAGTTCCATGGAGCTGATACGCTCCTATGGATAAATAAACCGGAAAGGAACAATGGCATGAAATATAGACGCATATTTGCACTTTTATTCGTTTTGATTCTGTCCCTTACCGCCTGCGGCAGGGAGCAGGTTCCGCCAGGGAACGGCCCCCTGGATCAGGACAAGAAAATACCCGGTAAAGGAGCTATCAATACCCCCACAGAGGATGGCGGAGCATCCGGTTCCGCCGCCAGTGAAGGGGCAGCCGCCTGGCTTTCTGTCGAAGGAGGGAAAGTATTGGATGACCTGCGTGAAGGGGCGCAGGCGGACGGCTGTATCTGTTCCGTAGCTTTTTTGGGCGCCGCCCTGGAGCCTGGGGAAGATATTGCGGCCTTTCTGGCATCAGAGGAGGCGGAGCAATATCTGGATGCGTATCCATTCATCAAGGAGATACCGCCTGAACGATGGATTGCCCACCCGGAGGGTGGATATGAGGTCTACTGCATCGTTCCTACAGACCCCGAAGCTTCCACAGCGGTCAATACATGGGACATCAACGAGGACAACGATTTTCTTGGCGAAAGCGACCAGGTACTCTACCGCAGCGACTGCGGGGATCCTATCCTCCTTTTGGGCAACCTCAGCGATATTATGCCCAGCCTGGATGTGGAGATTGTGGACAGTATAGGGAGAAGCCTGAGTTACCAGCCCTCTCTGTGGCTCTACGATGGTTCGCTGTCAGGCCCGTCTGAAATTTTTGATTTTACCATGTATCATAATCCTGACCTTATTGGTATATGGTCCGCCGTGATTCCGGCGGAATTAGGAGGCGGTATCTCCCTGAACCTGAATATCGGGCGCGGGGGAAATCTTACCTACAGCTATGGCCGCGGTAACAGCGAACCGATTGCTCTGTATGAAGGCACCTGGAGCAGGCCGGATGAGGCGATGGCCCAGTTCGGGCCGGAGTGCGTGGTTTTCGAGCTGTGCCTTGTAGAGGGCATTGAGGATAACGATCTGTGGGGACAATATGGTCCGGGAGAACTTCATGATGAGATATGCGGCGTTTGGACCTGTGAGCGGGGGGACGGGCCGGGCACATCCTCACTCAGACTGACCCATGTTCAGGGAGATCCTTTTATTGATGGATATGGGGGATGCGCCATTGTATTTGAAGGCGAATACCAGGGCGGAGACAATGGAGGTATGGAACAGGGAACAAACCTCAATCCCCATGTGCTTACCACAGGCGGGCCCGAATTTACCCACATGACCGTCCTTCAAACGGAAAATTATCCTGATGGGGGCTATTACTATGAGGATATGACACAGGACGGTTACATGGCGATCATAAACTGCGCTTATCCAGGCGGCCGCGGGAATGGAGTGTCCATGGAAGAATACGCAGTAAAGAGTATCGCGCATCTGACGGATTATGAGGCAGAAGATCTCTCTGTCGAAAAGAACAGCGGCTACAGTGAGGCATTGGGACACCCCGTCTATATTTTGACGTATACGACAAGTGAAGATGATAGTACGAGACACTGGAAAATCTTTATGACGGAGGCGGATGGCTATACCTATCTCTATGCCTTCAACGTATGGCGCGGGGTCTACGCAGATATGGAGGATGTTATGGATGATGTTTTCGGACGGCTGTTCTTCCTCGAGATGTAACCGCCCGATGTTATACGCACGAACGAAAACATTTGCCAACTTAAATGTATAACGAGTGGATGAAAAAACGTGGAGGATAGATATGAGAAGCAGTAGATTTGCGGCAGCGTTGCTTTGTCTGCTGTTGCCGCTGGTACTGGCATCGTGTGGGAAAAATGGGAGAAAAATGGGTGAAAACGGCCCATCCAGTGCGTTGCCGCCTATCAATAAAGAAAGCAGCACATATTCGGATGCCTTGCCCGAAAACACTTCGGAATCGGAACCGGAAGATACTGAAGATCCGTGGACGAATACCTGCTGGCAGGCTGTACGGTACATAATGACAGAGGAAGGCCAGACGATGGAAGGGACTTTGCCGGAGGATGATTGGGTTATAGAACTGTACCTGTTGGAGGGCGGCGGCGCCCGGTATCGGGAGTGGAAGCCCCGGAGCTTTGACTATATCGGTGCGTACCACCTTCTGCTCGGGATCGGCCCGGACTGCTTCTGGTATTCGGATGGCAACGGTGGCTTTTTTCTGAGTACGGAAGCTGACGGGACAGACGAAGACACGGTTTTTGCCCAAGGCCATATGGCGGATGGTCAGTTGATGCTGGATTTCTTGGGCGACCAGTTCTGGCTGGAGCGGCAGCCCATGTCAGCCAAGGGCGGGGAATACTGCATGGCGGACCTACGGTATATATGAATAGAACAGCGTTTTCTGATTTGTGTTCGGCAAATAACGCAGAAGAATCTCCAGTTTATTATGTCCGTTTTTCATCGGATAGTGGCGTAACGAAACGCATCACCGAGATTAAAGAGGACTATGGACTTGCCGATGAGGTTGTAGATGAGAACACCGCACTCCTGGCAATTACGGGTGCCAGCAGTAATGGATATGCACAGGCTCTTTATCCGCTTGCCGCTATCTTGTTTGTATTGATTGTACTGGCAGGTGTGTTCATGATTTCGAGCAGCATGAACAGCAATGTTGCCCAGAGGACACAGTTTTTTGGCATGATGCGCTGCATTGGGATGAGCAAACAGCAGGTCACCCGTTATGTGAGGCTGGAAGCACTGAACTGGTGTAAGACCGCCATTCCCATCGGCATCGTGCTTGGCATTGCGGTAACATGGGGATTATGTTTCTGGTTGAAATATGGGATTCAGGGAGAGCTGACGGGAATCCCGCTCTTTTATGTCAGTGCGTCTGGTATTGTGCTTGGTGTGATTGTCGGTATTCTGACGGTACTCCTTGCGGCACATTCCCCTGCAAAACGTGCTGCGAAAGTCTCCCCGGCGACAGCGGTTTCCGGGAATGCTCAAAATACGGTGAAAACCAACCGGGTGAAATTGGCTGGCACTGTAAAGATTGATACGGCTCTTGGCATCAACCATGCGGTATCGGCAAGAAAAAATCTGATCCTTATGACAGGCTCTTTTGCGCTCAGTATCATTCTGTTTTTTGGTTTTTCCGCAGGCATTGATTTTGCAAAAGTGCTCATGCCGTCTACAAGAGCGTGGCAACCGGATTTTTCGATTACAAGTGATGACGAAACGAACTCCGTGGATAAAAGCCTCGCGGCAGAATTGAGTAAGATTGAAGGCGTTGATGAAGTCTATGGAAATATGGCAGCTATTGATGTACCGGCTGTGGCTGAAAAAGACGTAAGCGAAATCACACTGGTTTCTTATGAAGAATATATGCTTCAATGCGCTGAGGACAACAAAATAAGTGGAGATTTTTCAAAACTTTCTGAGAATAGCAACTATGTACTAACGATTTACGATGCGAGGAATCCGTTAGATGTTGGCGATAAGATCCAGGTTGGCGGGGTGGAATTGGAAGTTGCAGGAACCGTATCAGAAGGGCTGTTTGAAGATGATATTACGCTGATTTGTACAGAAGAACTGTTTGAACAACTGATGGGAGAATCCGGTTATGCACTGTTAAATGTTCAGATTGCGGACGATGCGGATAAAGATAAAATTGTCACATCTATACGGAACTTGATGAGCGAAGACTACAGTTTGAATGATTCTTATGATCTCAATAAAGAGAATAATACAGAATTCTGGGCGTTCCGGATTGTTGTCTACGCTTTCCTGGCAATCATTGTCCTGATGGCTGTATTGAATATTGTTAACAGCACATCTATGAGTGTGTCAGCAAGGACAAAACAGTATGGAGCCATGCGTGCGGTTGGAATGGACGGGCGGCAGCTTACCAGGATGATTGTGGCAGAAGTTTTTACTTATGCGCTTTCCGGCTGTGTGATAGGCTGTGTTTTGGGATTGCTTTTGAATAAGAAGATATTTGAAACCTTCATTACGGCATATTATGGAGAACTATGGAATGTTCCTGTGACGGAACTTGTAATTATTCTGCTGATTATCTTTGCTTCTTCGGTTATAGCGGTTCACGGACCGGCGAAACGTATGAGGAATCTGGCAATCACGGATACAATCAATGACCTGTAATTGGAACGGCAGATAAAAACTGCGGCACAGTGGGAAAAGAAAAAGCTGCTGTGCCGTAGAATTTTTACACAGCAGTTTCAGAATGTGAGAGCGGCGTATGGAAAATAAGAGTTGCATTTGCGGCACGCTGATTCAGCGGGGCAAGGAAATAGGAATGATGGCAGCACTGTGTGTATTTATGGTTCTGCTCTGCCTGCTGTTTCTTGGCGTTGGCATTGTATGGGAACTGGCAGATTGGATTATCAGAAAGCTGGAGAAGGATGGATGCTTATGAGGAAAAGGCGGAAAAAGAAACATCCGGTTAGGAAATTTTTTCGGAATATGATGGCGGCTCTGCTCTGCATATTCGTTGTGGCCTGTGTTTTTTTCAGTGCGAAGGGCTATCAGATGTACAAAGAGGCTGTGGCAGAAAAGCCGGTCAGCGAGCGGGTGGAAGAAATCCGCAGTATGGAAGGGTTTACGCCTTATTCTGAACTGCCGCAGTTTTATATAGATGCCACGATATCCGTGGAAGATCATCGGTTTGAGAAACACTGCGGAATTGACTTGATTGCGATTGGACGGGCTGTGCTGACGGATATTAAGGAACGAGCCTTTGTGCAGGGCGGGAGTACGATCACACAGCAGCTTGCGAAAAATATGCTTTTTACGCAGGAAAAGAAGCTGGAGCGGAAGGCCGCTGAGGTGTTTGCGGCGTTGGAATTGGAGTCTGATTATACCAAGGAAGAGATATTTGAGCTGTATGTGAATACTTCCTATTTTGGAAATGGATACTATGGTGTTGGCGAGGCTGCTTACGGATATTTTGGAAAGCCGCCTTCTGAGTTGAGGGAATACGAATGTGCGATGCTGGCAGGGATTCCCAATGCGCCGTCTGCCTACTCTCCGGATGGAGATGGTGAACTGGCGGCGAGAAGGACAGAAATCGTTCTGGACAGCATGGTGAGAAATAAAATTCTTACAAAGGAAGAAGCTGATGAGATAAAAGAGGAAGATTTTTAAAATATTATACGATTCATAGACGGTTCATAACTCATTCATAAGTCGGTAGTGTAAAATGATATGTTGAGTCGTTGGTCAGATGAGTCGAAGCGAGAAAATATGGGTAGAGAAACAGGTATGGATATACAACAGACAATTATGATTCTTTCCGAGCAGATAGAGCTTTATCACCTGCTGAAAGAACAATTTGGTGAGAAATATGATATTTTCCGGCATCCGCTGCATGGATGGCAGGAAGAAGTAATGAAAGAGTTTTTCGGAAACGGGATACTGCTTTTGATAATCGAGTTTGAGGATGGATTTAAAGAAATCATGGAAATGGTAAATAAAATCCGGCTGTGTGCATATACAGGATTTATTCTGCTGCTTTCCAGGACCGAGGAACGCGAGCGACAGGCGGAGGAGAAAATTCTTGCGATTGACGCTGGGGCAGATGAGTACCTGGATGGTTTCCAGACGAAAGAAGAGGTGCTTGCCAGTGTAAAAGCAGTGCTGCGGCGGCTGAACTGGAAAGGGGACTGCGTGTTGGCAGTCAGAGGCAGGCAATTTTTCATGAATATACATAATTGGCAGTTGGAGATAGACGGAAAAGAAATTCTGTTCACGAAAACGGAATTTTCCATTTTAATCTATCTGATCCAGCATTTAAATCAGACAGTCTCCTATAAAGAGCTTTATGAAGCAGTCTGGGAAAAAGCATATAGGAAAGATGACACCAATATTATGGCGCACATCCATCGGATGCGCCGGAAAATGGGGGATGATACACAGAACCCACTCTATATTCAGAACGTATATGGGATTGGATACCGGATAGAAGGAGAAATGAGCATGTATATGTGATACGAAACGAGATATAGTGGGAACACGGTTGACGAATACTGTATTTTGTGTTAGGATGAAAGAGAAATTTGGATTTGTATCCGTTAGGAGGATGGATAAGAAGTTTTTGTTCCGGCACGGTCGGAAGATAACTTTGAGGGATCGCAGATTCCTGGCTTTTGGAGCTTATGCAGCCATTTAGAATGAATCGTTCTAAATGGCTCTTTTTTTGTCTCTGAAAGAAATACGGTACAAGTACAAAGAAATTCAAAAGGAAAGGGGGATATGAGTTTAGTGGACGATGGATACTGAGAAAAGCAATCTAAGCCGCAGAGAATTTTAAGTGGTCTAGGAGGAAAAGGAGCGAAAAAACAAACAAGAAAAGTTGCTTTATGTGAGTACAATAATGCGGAGGTATTGATAGGACGATGAATAAGATTGTATATGAAGACGTCACCTATGAAGTTGGAATGAGAATTGTAGGAACAGCGGAGAGCGAGTATGAAGGTTTGTATGGGGTTATCACAGAAATCCGGGACGGAGAAGAAAAAGATACGGACAATGAAACGCCGGACATTTACTGCTGTTTTGAGCAGCCGGTACTTCCATGTGGAATTCAAAAACTGGAAGAACGGTTTTCTATCTTGTATGCGGAACCGAAGAAACTGGAGGATATTATTCTGGATGCTGTGATTATGGCTCCTGATATGATTGAACCTGTTGGCTAAAGAAGAGATCCTGAATATTTTGATAAAAAGGAGCGTGATGAGCAAAGGAAAGAATAAGGAGTACTGGTGGGATGGGAAATACCGGCGGCCAACGACCGCTACCCCGGATGAGTATGAAATGGCAGCATGAATACGTGTGGAGCGGAGCATTGATTATTTTTGAAATAATGGATGCTTTTTTTATTGCCGCTGCGAAAGCGAAAAACATAAAAAGGAGAATTTGAAAGAATGAAAGAACGCAGAACATTAGAATATGACTGGGAGCATGGACAGGAAGAACTGACAATAAAAGTGGATTCTTATTTGACAGGAGGCGGATTATATATTGGCCTGTATTGTGAAGAGGAAGGGGAAGAAGAGGCCTTTGGAGACCTGACCGTCAATCTTCCGTTTGAACCGGCAGAAGTAAACGAAGCGTATATTGCGGATTTCGGAAGCAAGGATAAACTGAAATTTATCCGGAAACATAAGCTGGGGAAGGTACTGCCTGAGTTTGGCTATTCCGGCTATTGTAAATACGCGAAGGTAGCATTTGATCTGGAACGTCTGGCAGGGCTGGATCCGGAGGGAGTGGAGCGTTACAGACTCCTGCATGGACTGACACCCAAACCGGAAACAGCCATGGAAGAAACGGATTGAGGAGTTGAGAAAAGTAACAGTAGGATTTGCACATGGTTTCTGCTATAATGGAGAAAACAGTTTACGAAGAGAGAAGGAACCGCGAATGCGCTGGCATAGAAAGCAGGAATGAAAAAGAGGAGTGTGATAAAGTGGAAATAGGGAAAAAGAGACTTCCGATAGGGATTGAAAGTTTTCAAGAACTGCAGACAGAAAATTTTTATTATGCAGATAAGACAAGCCTCATTAAAGATCTTTTGACAAGGTGGGCGAAGGTGAATCTTTTCACACGTCCGCGGCGTTTCGGAAAGTCCCTGAATATGAGCATGTTGAAATGCTTTTTTGAAATTGGCGGCGATAAAACGCTGTTTGACGGGCTGAAAATTTCGCAGGAAAAGGAGCTGTGTGAAACGTATATGGGGCAGTTTCCGGTCATATCCATAACGCTTAAGGGGGTGGATGGTTTAGACTTTATAACTGCAAACGCGGCTATGCGAAACATTATCGGAAAAGAAGCGCTGCGCTTTCAGTTCCTTTTGGAAAGTGATCGGCTTACGGAAAAGGAAAAAGAAATGTACAGCCAGCTGATTGAAGTAGGAACAGAGAAAGAGGCAATTTTTTCCATGCCGGATTCTGCACTTGGAGATAGCCTTCAGACACTATCCCAGCTCCTGGCAAAGCATTATGGCCGGAAGGTAATCCTTCTAATTGACGAGTATGATGTTCCGTTGGATAAGTCGTTCCAGGCAGGATACTATGAGGAGATGGTTGCCCTGATCCGTGGGCTGTTTGGCAATGCCTTAAAAACAAACGACAGTTTACAGTTCGCCGTCCTTACGGGCTGTCTCCGTATTTCTAAGGAAAGCATTTTTACAGGTCTGAACAATCTGAAGGTTCTGTCAATTGCAGAAGTGCAGTTTGAAGAAGCATTTGGGTTCACAGACAGAGAAGTAAGGGAGATGTTGGAGTATTATGGGCTTTCTGATCATTATGAAGAGATGAAGGAATGGTATGACGGCTATCAGTTCGGAAATGTGGAGGTATATTGCCCATGGGATGTGATCAATTACTGTGACGCACTGCGGGCAGACCCGGACGCAAGACCGAAGAATTACTGGATCAATACCAGCAGCAACGAAGTGGTCAGGAGGTTCATCCGGGAATCGGACAAGGCGTCCGTCAGACGTGAGATCGAAAACCTGGTTGCAGGTGAGAAGATTACAAAGGAGATCCATCAGGAACTGACCTACAAAGACATGTATGATTCCATCGACAATCTGTGGAGCGTCCTGTTCACTACGGGCTACCTTACCCAGAGAGGAAAGCCGGAGGGAGACCGTTTCCAGCTGGCGATCCCGAACATGGAAATCCGAAAGATCTTTACTACCCAGATCATGGAATTTTTTAAGGAGAATGTACCGAAGAACGGGGAAGCCCTGAAGGAATTTTGTGATGCGCTGATAAATGGGAATGCGGAAGGCGTGGAAAAGAGACTTGGCGAATATCTGAAACGGACGATCAGTATCCGGGATACTTTCGTAAAGAAGCAGATGAAGGAAAACTTTTATCACGGCATTCTGCTGGGAATCTTAGGGTTTGAGGATTCCTGGAGTGTTTCGTCCAATAAGGAATCAGGAGATGGTTACAGCGATATTTTAGTGGAAACAGACGATGGGGAAACCGGCATTATACTGGAGCTGAAATATGCACAGGATGGAAACCTGGATGCAGCCTGCCAGGAGGCATTGGATCAGATTGAGCGGAAACGGTATGAAGAGGCCCTTCTTGATGAAGGAATTGACCATATTTTAAAATATGGGATTGCCTTTTATAAGAAACGATGCCGCGTGATGTTTACTGGCGATGTAAATCATCAGTAAAGGCTGGAAGATAAGAACGTAATTAAAAAATCCCTTTGGACAGTCCGCTTTTAGGACTGCTCAGAGGGATTTTTTATAAGGAATATGCGGTATCGGTTCAGGGTTACCTGCCTTGATAAGGGTCTCTCTTTGAAGGGCGGAGCTGCTCATAACTGCCGGGTTTTTCTTTGCAGATTTTGATCGGGAATTTCAGGGCGGCATTGCTTTCGTCCTCACAGGCAATGTCAATCCCAATGTTCCGTTTCCAGTCGTTGCCGTAAATTTCCTTCATGTAATCGTCTGGTTTTCCATCGACAAAATCCAAAAGGCGGCTGCATTGGAAATGATACCGCTCCATTGCTCTTTGATACCATTCTTCTTCCTGCTGAGTATTTTTAGGAACTGTCGGTTTCGGGCGTTTGATATTGTCAGCAGAGATGGATTCCCTGTTCCAATCCGCGACCAGATCGTAAATATCGTGCCCGCCAAAGATCCCATAGCAGTAGTAACAAGGCTCGTAAATTACAGTGCCGTCCGGGCAGGGTACATAAGCCGTGCCATACAGCTTTAAAGCACTTCTGTTATTAGTATCTGCGTATTTCCAGCTGAATTGTCCCATGATTGTATATCTGTCTCCTTTCTGCGTTGTGTTTCCGGATCGTGAGAGTACTCCGGATTTTCTGCTCATAAAATCTCTTCCAGTCCATTCTTTCCTGTGCTTCCAACGGGGTTTGTCACCTCCTTCTGGCAAAAAATAAAGAAAAAAGGCACTGACTATTTCATAGAAAATAATCAATGCCATTCTGACAGAATGTGAAATTTTAGGTTCTAAGCAGGTTTTAGAACGAAACTTTAAGAGTTTTATGTGCGATCATAAAACTGAAACTACCATCTTCAATATACCTGTGGGAAACAGGTTTGTCAATGGAAAAACATGAAATAAAAACAAGATATGGAAAAGTTTTGTTGACGAACACTATATCTTGTGTTAGTATGATAATGAAATTTGTGTTTGTATCCATCAGGAGGATGGATAAGAAGTTTTTGTCCCGGTTTGTCCGGGAGAAAATTATGAGGGATCTTGGATTCCTGGCTTCTGGAGATTATGCGGCCGTTTAGAATGATTCGTTCTAAATGGCTTTTTTTGTTTTCCAGCAGATATTTGGTGCAAACGCAGATGATCTTATGAGAAAGGCAGGTGAAGGAAGCATTTTACGGCGGAAAGGAGGAAGCGCGGGAGAACGCAGACAGAAAAGGGAAGATGGTATGTAAACGGTATTTGGATGAAGATTCCAGATACCTTTTTTATTGCCATTTTTCAGGAAACGATGGGAAATAAAAGCAATCAAAAGTAAGACGATCAGGAGGAATGTATATGAACAAAGCAGTTATGATGGGTAGATTAGTCAAAGATCCGGAAGTACGGTATGTTAATACAAAGAAAGGGGAAATGCCGATCGCAAATTTTCGGATTGCAGTAAACCGTAGATTTGTGAAAGAAGATGGCGTAGATACAGACTTTTTTTCCTGTTCTGCATTTGGCAGATTGGCAGAATTTGTCGAAAAGTTTCTGCTCCAAGGAGTCAAGGTGATTATTTCCGGAACAATAGAAACAGAGTCTTATAAGAACCGGGAAGGCGAGCAGGTTTACGGTGTGCGTTTTCTGGCGGATGACATCGACTTTGCGGAAAGCAAACGGGCATTTGAAGAGCGCATGAATGCAGAAGCACAGGACGATCGGGGACGGCAGTCTTCCGGCCGGAGCACTTCTTCCAGAGAACGTAATGAGAACGGGGGCAGACGTTCCGGCGGCTCTAAACGGAGCGATGAATACGAGGATGAGCGAGACGCGGACAGGGATTCTGGCAGAAGAAGCTCCGGGAGCAGAAATTCCGGCGGCAGAAGTTCTGCGAGAAGCACAGCGTCTGAAAGGGGCAATGGAAGGAGTTCTGCAAGAAGCGCGGCGTCCGAGAGAAACAGTGGAAGGGGACGTAATGTAGACGATGAATACATGGAGATGGATGAGGCAGGCGAAGAGCTGGATTTTGATTGATGAGGTCTAAGAAAAACCAGAAGGAGGAAATGAAGTGGATGATTTAGAACACTGGATGAAAAATAACCGGAAACTTTGCGTTGTGACGGGGATTTTCGGGCTTTTGGTGTCCCCGTTTTTGTGGCCGTTTTTTCTGGCAGTGATCTTTCAGTCGCTGTCACTGGCGGTACCGATCATATTGGCGTGGCTGCTTATCAGGCAGCCCTGGAAAGATAAGGAGAAGCAGAATGAAGAGAGTTTTCAAAGAGAGCAGTATGGTAAAAGTACAGATACCTCAGAAATACATCCGGATGGCGCATCGCCCGATGATATGCCGAAGGATCGGGCGGAAGCGGGACAGGATCCGTTAAGCGAACAGGCGGATAAAAAGAAAGCAGAGCCACCGGACGGGGAAACCTGTCTTGCGCTTTTGTGGTATCAGAGGGAAGGACGTGAACGTTTTTTCTGCTTGAAAGAGAGTGCAAAAAAAGAAGGAAGGCAGGCGTTTTCCATCGGTAAGGAGGGAATCTGCAGTGTCCGAGGGAAACGTGGGTTCCAGCGGATCGGCGTCCTTCGGGGCTATCCGGGAAAACGGATATTAAAGGTGGCAAAAGAGATCAAAAAGGATGGTTTCTTGCTGAAGGAATCCGGAGATTATGTCTGGGTTTCGTGGAAAAAGGGGGAATGATAGATGCATTGTAAAGCGATGCAGCAGATCTATTACAATCCGGGAAACGGATATACGGTGGCCTCCTATATGACAGAGGAAGAACTTCCGCAGCAGGTCATGCTGCAGAACAAGGGAAACTATGGGATCTTCCAGGCGGTTGGCGAGGAACTCCCCACTAAAGAGGGATTAGAACTGGAACTGACGGGGGAGTGGAAGAATGGGAAATACGGCCTTCAATATGAGGTTTCCTGGTTTCATGTGGACACGCCTACCACAGAAGAAGGGATACGGGCGTATCTCTCCTCAAACCTGATCAAAGGGATCGGGCCAGTCATGGCGGAGAACATTGTAAGGAAATTTGGAAAACAGACCTTTTATGTGCTGGAACATACGCCGGAGAAGCTTCTGCAGGTAAGAGGAATCACGGAATCAAGGCTGGAAGAGATCTTAAAAGGCTACCGGGCCAGCAATTCTGTCCGGGAACTGATGGTATATCTGGCGCCTCTGGGGGTCACGCAGAGAAAGCTGGAAATGATCCAGGAGCATTTTGGACCGGCGGCAGCCAGCATTGTGCAGGAAACCCCGTTCCGTTTGTGCGAGATCAAAGGCTTTGGTTTCCTTACCGTAGACCCTATTGCGGTAAAGGCAAAAAATTTTAAGGCGGATGATCCGCTGCGTATTAAGGCGGCAATCAGCCATGTGATGGCAGAAGCGGAAGGAGAAGGGCATCTGTTCCTTACCAGCCAGGAGATCGTAAACCGGTCGGAACATCTGTTGAACCATAACAAGGAGCTGGAGCCGGTATCGGAGCGTGCCATCCGGGATGTGGGAAATGACATGATCCATGAGGAAAGAAGCCTGGTAGTAAACGGCGGCGCGTTCTATACCCCGAAATGCTTTCTGGCAGAGTTCGGAGCGGCGGCCGCCCTGGTGCGGCTCAGTATGCAGCAGGGAATGAAGGTAAAGGTGGATCACATCCTGAGAAAGGTGCAGGAAAAGGAGCAGATCGTCTTAAATAAGAAACAGCAGGAGGCGATCCGTATGGCGTTCGCACACCCGGTATCTATCATCACTGGCGGTCCGGGGCGGGGGAAAACCACCATCATCCGTTTTCTCATAGCAATCCAGGAGACGTTAAAAAAGGACGCTATGATCCTGCTCTGCGCACCAACCGGAAAGGCGAGGCGCAGGATGTATGAGAGTACGGGTTATCCGGCCATGACGATCCATAAAGCAATCGGGTTAACCGGAGAGGATGGAGAAGAAGAATGGAACGAGATGGAACCGATGCCGGATGACCTGATCATTGCGGATGAGTTCAGCATGGTGGACATGTTTCTGGCAGATAAGCTGTTTTCCTGTGTGAAAATGGGCGCCCGGCTGATCCTGGTGGGAGACAAAGACCAGATCGAGTCGGTAGGCCCCGGAAATGTGTTTAAGGAGCTGATCGATTCCGGCGTAATCCCGGTGACGGTTCTGGATGAATGTTTCCGGCAGGGGAAAAATTCTACGATCCTTCAAAATGGAGATAAGATTAACGAAAACCGTCTGGATCTAAAGTATGATGAATCCTTCCAGTTCCTTCCCGCATCGAATGCAAAAGAGGCGTCTGAACTGATTCAGAAGCTTTACCGGGAAGAACTGACGAAAGGTGAGAGAAAACTGGAAGAGGTACAGGTTTTATCTCCCCTTAGAAAAGATACTGAGGCCGGGTCTGACGCATTGAATGCCGTCCTCCGTGACATTGTAAA
This sequence comes from Marvinbryantia sp., assembly GCF_047017445.1. Taxonomy (NCBI): domain Bacteria; kingdom Bacillati; phylum Bacillota; class Clostridia; order Lachnospirales; family Lachnospiraceae; genus Marvinbryantia; species Marvinbryantia sp. The sequence continues at coordinate 19,866 of NZ_JBKXTT010000012.1, forward strand.
TCCGAAACAGAAAGGGTATCCGGAGGTGGTAAACGGAAAACTGACGTTCCGGGAAACTGACAAGGTGATGCAGATCAAGAACAATGATGAGATCTCCAATGGGGATGTGGGGGAGGTACTGAACATCTACCATGAGAGCGGAAAAACAAAGATGCGCGTAGATTTCGGGGACGAGCGGATTATGACCTATGATGAGGAGGACTACTGGCCGCTGACCCATGCTTATGCCATTACGGTGCACAAATCCCAGGGCAGTGAATATCCGGTGGTGATCCTTCCGATGCTCTCCTGTTTCCGCAGGATGCTGCGCAGAAACCTTTTTTACACAGCGGTTTCCAGGGCGCAGGAAAAAGTGATCATCGTGGGCAGCAAAAGGGCAATCGCGCAGGCAATCCGTACCGATGTAACCACGAGACGGAATACCAGATTGGCGGTCCAGATGCGTAGGATTAAAGAGGAAATGCTGAGGCAGAACCAAAAATCAGCGTGAAAGGAGGAAACGATTTAAAGTGTTCATTGGAACAAAAAAACTGAAGAAAGAACTGCTGAACGAAAGAAAACTTTTGGAACAGGAACGGAAAAAAAGCCTGGAGGAAAGCAGTGAGCGGCAGGAATTGGAAATCCGTCTGTGGAGGGCGGAAGGAGAAATCCGGAACTACCAGTACCGGGAGAAGCACATCCGGGATGTGCTGAAATACGAGTACTGGAACCGGATCAGACCGTTGTATGCTATGGGAATGGAGGATTTAAAGCGTTCTGTGCGCCTCGATAACCTGTTTTTGGACAAGGGCAGTGGAAAATGGGGTGTTGTGGAGTGCTATTGCCTCCAGTGCGGAAATGCCCTTCAGGCAAGGTATTTTGACGATGAACTGGAAGCGCTCCGCTATATGGCGCTCCGGCAGGTGCTTGGAATCGCGCCGGCGTTTGATACCTGTATGGAGTGTTATCAGAAAAGCATGGAATTGTGCGCGTAGGGATGTTTTCCCGTTTGACCGGGACAGAAACATAATGTAAGAAAATAGAGATTTCTATAATTGCACAGGCAGGATATGAACGAATGGATTTCATACCCTGCCTTTTTGCATTTCAAAAAGGAGGCCGTGTTTTGGAAAAAGAAGTGGTGAGAAGTTATTATGTACAGCACGAATCCGAACTGGAGGATGTGTGTTTAATGAATGATCCCGGTTATCAGGAGCGGGAGCAGGAATTGAAGAAGGCTGTGGCAGAACTGGAGACGCTTTTAAAGGGATTCGGGCACGAGGCATGGCAGAAGCTTGACCGGGTGCTGACCGCCCAGAACTGCTGTGAGGCGTATGCATTGCGGGAAATGTATATCAAAGGCGTGCAGGACGCGTTTTCAGTTTTTGATGCAGGAAAGGGGGAGAAGGATGCCTGAGATCAGTCTTTATAACGCATGGACAATGAAACTGCCCCTGCCGGAACCGTTTGAAAAACTGGCAGAGAAGACAAAGAAAAAGCGGGTCAGCTATGAGGGGACGGAGTGTTCAAGCCACAATAAACGGCAGAAAGGACGTTCCGCAAAACTCCATCCGCCTACCTTATCGGCAATCCTGAGCCTGATCCAGATCGAGGAAGGTTCGTCTGACGGCGCCTGCGGCATCCGGAAAAGGAAGGACGTGGATTACTTCCTGATGGAATATGTAAAGCCAAAGGAAAAATGTGTCCTGGTATATAACTACAGGAACGGGCGCTTTGCCGGACAGCGGATCGCAGGAGAGCAGAAAGAGAAGCTGCTCTGCGTGGCGCCGGAGAAGAGCAGCGGGGAAGAATATCTGGCAGTGCTGGCGTATGCAAGCCTTCTGGCGGTAAGTCCTCTATATGACGCGGAGTTTTCTGAACAGTATTTCTGTTTGAAGGAGCAGTACCGGTGTGGATGGACGGAGCCGAAAGCGGCAATGCGGGCAGCGTTTCTTTGCTGCGACAACCTTTACCGCAGGCTTACTGCCTCCCCGGAAGAAGCGATCCCGCTGGAGCAGACACAGCTTTATGAGGAAGGAAAACTGGATTTTCTGTCAAATTATAAGATGGTTCTCGGTGTGTATGAACCAAACGACCATATCTGGGGGACGTTTGAGCATCTGATGGCAAAGGAACGGACATATGCAAACAGCACCATTGCGGATATGAAAAAGATCTATGGATGCGGATGGGAAGTATCTGAAGCGTCAAAAGGAAAGATACCGTCTCTCCCGGAAACCTATCAGGTGAGCGGGGATGTGGAAGAGATCCTGCAGCGGATCGTGGACACGCCTGCAAGGATGTTCATGCTGACCGGGAGTGCGGGCGGCGGAAAGACCACAGATGCAAAGATCATAGCCCAGGTTCTGGGGCTTCCTTATTATGTGTTTACCTGCGGCCCGGATACGGATGAGCTGACACTTCTTGCCAGCACCGTACCAAATATGGGCAGGAAGGCGGAAGAAACACAGGCTTTTCCCTTGCTTGAGGACCTGATGATGGATCCGGCGACCGCTCTTTCCATGATGAGCGGCGATTACCAGGAAGGGATCAGCCAGGAGGAGGCATTTGGACATCTTTTGGAGGCGGCATACCAGAAGGGATATGAGCAGGCAAAGAAGGAAAAGGATTTCCTGTTAAAGGAATCAGAGATCGTAAAGGCTTGCAGGGAACCCAGCGTGCTGGAAATCCAGGAGCCGTCTGCCATTGAAAAACCGGGAACGCTGGTGCGTTTGAATTCCCTGTTTGACGACGGCGCCTGCACAGACCTGCTAAATGGAGAGATGCTCCGGCGCAATCCAAATACCATTGTCATTATGACGACGAACCTGAATTATGCCGGATGCCAGACGTTCAACGCATCCGTAGTGTCGCGGATGGCGCTGGTACAGCACAGGGAAGATCTGTCGGTGGAAGATATGATGCGGCGCGCTATGGAGCGGACCGGGTTTGCGGATGAGGAGATCCTTCACCATATGGCGTCCACGGTAAAGAATATTCAAGCGCATTTGGAGAAGGAGGAGATCACGGACGGCATCTGCGGTTACCGTGAGCTGGAAAGCTGGATCTGGAGCTATATGGCAACGGGAAATCTGTCAAAATCGGTGAAAAATACGGTCATCAGTAAGGCGGCGCTTTTGCCGGAGGACCGGAAGATCCTGATGGAGACGTTTATTGAGCCGTATAATCCAGCACCGTAGATCAATGCGTAGAAGGGATACCATAATGAGGAAGGAGGAAACGAATGGAAGGACAGGATAGAGGCAGCTACCGGGCAAGAATCCGGGCGGAAACCGAAAAGATCCAGCCTGGGGAGGTGTTTGATACACCGGATTATAAGAACCTGCTGAGGATTCTGGCGAGGGAACTGACCGGCGGCCGTCTGGACAATGTACGGTTATATCAGAACCCATACGAAAACCGGATGGGCTGGTGTGACGGAAGGACGATTGCGATTAATTATGGAAATGCAGTGCTGGAAAGCTTCCATACACTGCCGCAGAAGAATCTCAGCCTGATCGGGACGTTGGGACATGAATGCGGGCACAAACGGTATTCCGATTTTGCCCTGCGGAAAAAGTACCTGGAAGGGATGCTGGAGGGAATCTGGTATCCGCATCCACCAAAGGCGGAGACGGCTCAGGAAGAGGAAAGCCTGGAACAGATGAAGGGCTATTTCCTCCAAAAAGATCCGGACGTGATGGCGCTTCTGGTGCAGGTGGCGGGGTATCTGGACAACCTTTTGGAAGATATTTATGTAGAAGAAAAGATGTGTGCCCTGTTTCCGGGAAGTGTGCGCAGGGGGATCCTCCTTAACCGGGAAAGAAACGTGGAGTGGATCCCCACCCTGCGTCAGCTTTTGGAGGAAGGAGAGGATCCCGTTTCTATTTTGATGAACCTGTGCGCCCAGTACACCCTGTCCGGGCGGATCAATAACTGGGATAATGAGGAAAGCGTGCTTCTGGATACGTTAAAAGAGCTGATGCCGGTGATCCAAAAAGGCATTACAGGAGAGCAGAAAAGCACCCGTTTTCTCGCTGTGAACCGAATTCTTTTGAAAATCTGGAGCTATCTTTATGAGATCATCCGGAAATTGGAAGAAGAGAAGAAGAAAAGAGAACAGGATCCGCAGGAGAATGGGCAGCAGGATGGAGCAGAAGGAAATGGACAGGAAGGTAATGGAAAGGATGAAGAAAAAGACGGCGAAAAAGGCGCAGACCAGGAAACGGAAAATGGAGCGTGTCCCAATAACCAGAAAGGAGGCGGCAAACAGCCGGAAAACGGCGGCGGAGAAATCCCGCAGGATGGATCCGGCCAGTCCGTCAGCTCTGCTATGGAGGAATATTTAAAGCATCTGGCAGGGCGTATCCCGCAGTTTATCCAGGAGCCGGAAGGGGAATCCCTTTTTTACGGTTTTCCGGAGGATACAGTATGGAGCGGGAGCTGGGAGCTGGAGGCAGAGGAATCGGAAGAACCATCTGCCGCCGCAGGCAGGGAAGAGCAGAAAACCAACCATGCCAGGCTGCCCGACGCGGAAGGAAAGCTGTGGGAGATCCTGTTCCTGCTCGCCAGCCGGCGCGTGGATGCACAGATCAATGCGGAAATAAACCGTCGGCTGCAGAATGAGATAGACGGTATGGAGTTTGACAAAGGGCATGAAAAGGTGAAAAAGCAGGTCTGCCGGATGTACGAGATTACGGACAGACAGAAATGGCAGTATGGGTTTTATGAGGAAAAGGCAAAAGCAGCGCAGAAACGTCTTCGGAGGTTTTTACTGCCGGTTTTCCAGAACCAGGGAGCAAGGTCTGAACGGCGGCTTTTCATGGGACGGCGTGTGGATATGCAGAATATCGCAAACCCGCAGGGCGCGATCTTTAAGAAGGAATATCCCGGAAAGCATCTGGATCTGGCGATGGCGGTACTGATCGACATGTCGGAATCCATGATGTACGGAAGGCTGGAACAGTCGAAGCTGGCGGCGCTCTGCCTGTATCTGTTCTGCCAGAAAGCAGGGATTCCGATCATGGTTTACGGACATCATACGGACGGTTATTCCCACAGGCGGTTGGAGGAGGAAACCGTATACCTCCATTGCTGTGCGGAATTTGAGCCGGATAAGAATGACTGCTACCGGATCGCTGCCCTGCAGCCGCATGGAGCGAACCGGGATGGCGTAGCACTGCGTTTCATTGGGGAAAAGCTCTCCAGACGGCCGGAACGGCACAAGCTTCTGGTGCTGATCAGCGATGGGATGCCGAACTCGAACCAGTACCGGGGCAAGATGGCAAAACAGGATCTAATGGAGGTAAAAAAGAAACTGACAGGCAGCGGGATTGCGTTTGTGGCGGCTGCGATCGGTGCGGACAAGATGCAGATCCGGGAAATTTACCAGAAAGCGTTTCTGGACATTTCCGATGTGGAAAAAATCCCGGATGCTCTGGTAAAAAAGGTCGTGAACTACGTGAGGAGGGTTTAAATGAAAGCGAAAGGAAGAAATAATGGAGAAAAGGACTGGAGCCAGGAAGTGTCAAAGCAGATTGGTGTATATAAAACGCAGAATGCGCTTCTGGAGCTGAATAACTGTATGCGCCCGGCATCCCCGTTGGTACCCTGGCATATCCATGCGGAAGGAAGGGAAGATGAGGAAGGCTATTCTTTGATCCGCGTGGTGATGGTGGACTATTCGGACCGGGAGAATACGAAAAGCGTTTACGCAAACCTGAGTCCGGAGCTGGTGAAGTATCTTTATACGCAGATCGCTTGGGGATTGTCAAATTTTTCTTATTCCCAGCAAAAAATCTTTCATGAAGAGGGTGCGGGACCAAAAGATGGCATCGTTACCTGGTTCTCGATCAACCGGAGTGTTCGTGACGCCCAGGGGAATGAACGGAGGATGCCATGGACAGTACGGATTCAGAATGGATATGGCAGGATCGCACATAACAAAAATGGAGGACAGTTCTGCGAAAAGGGCAGCTATCAGGTCGAGAAGGATGTATGCATCAGCCTGCGGGACGAGGACATCTTTGCCTTGTTTGCGCGGGCGGAAGCAGTGATCCGTGCATTTGAACAGGATTCCCCATTCCGTAAGCGGAACGCAGGAAACTTCCAGAAGCTGTACAAGATGCTGGAAAAACTGATCCTTGAAAAGTCGGCGGAGATGCCCATGGACCGGGCTGCCTAGCAGGTATGGAAAGGAGCAGGCATGGGAACAGAGGATTTTAAAATGAAGGAAATGCCGGAGGTATCCCGGATGCTGCGGACAGGCTATGTGATCGAACTGGATGAAAAAAGATATTTTTCCGGTTGGAGGGCAAAACGGATCTGTACAGGAATAGTGGAACGCGCCAGGTATTTTTCAAAGATGGGACAGGCGGAACGGTATGCGAGACAGAAGTTGGGATTTATCGGACTTCGCATACATATCTGCCGGGTATGCTGGACGCTGGTAGAAACAGAATCGTTGGAGGACAGCTGGCGGCTTATTAAGGAAAAGGGAGACGCGGTAAGATTTTCCACCTATGAGGAGGCAAAAAACTATCAGCGGGAGAACTCCCTTTGGAGAACAACAATGATCGAGCGTTATACGTTCCGGGAAAAGGATGTTTCCCTGGCGGCGTAAAGCGCGATTTTAGGGGCTGGAGACAGCCCCTTTTTGAATGGAGGAATTTTATGGAATGGAAGATTTTTGAAGAGCGGCTGGATATTCCTCTTTATCGGCAGATGGAAGAGCTGGTCTATCTGACAAGTACAAAGGAAGATAAATACCAGCGAAGACAGGAAAATGAAAGATATGCGCTCTTTGGGGAAAGTACAGAAAAGACGATGGAGGAAGCGTATGGGCTTCATTATCCGGGTGAAGTGCTGGAGCGTCTGTGGGAGCGTCGGGAAGTTACGGCAAAGGAACTTAAGGCTTTAGGGTTTGCGTTGGCAAAAACGAAAAACCTTCAGGAAGAGGGGCTGTTCATCGGAAACCAGTTGCCCGTATTCTTAAAAAAGCTGTATGCGCTTCCGGAGGATGCGTTTCTTTTGGGAATCCGGTATCTATTGGAGGAAAGGGAGAAAAAACAGTTTTACGAAGCGCTTTTCTCTTATCCCTACGAAGAAATCGCGGAGATCCTGTTTGTGCTGTCGATTTTGCCGGAGGATGACGACTTTTGGGAAACCGTAAAAAAGAAGCTGAATGCGAAACTGGGGACAGATAGGGAAATTTCCGTATATGAAAATTCCGGCGTATATCAGTATCTGGTACAAAATTTCCAGTTCCGTATGAAAGGCTACCGGAAAAAAGACCTGGATGTGCTGAAATATCTGATGCGCCTGCCCTTTGGAAGCATCTGCGGAAGCGGGAGGCTTGCAGGAGAAAAACTGATGGAAAATGGGTATGCCAGCGAAGAAGCTGCGTATCTGAATTATTTTCTGATCAGGGAAACAAACCTTCCCGGAAGAATCGATACAGACAGTATAACGGCGGAAAAACTGGCGATCGAGGTATGCCGTCAATTTCTGAGTGCCGAACGGGAATATCCGGATCTGGCATATGAACTGTGCAGCCAGCTTTGTGCAGCTTACCATTCGTTTGAGGTGAAGGTACAGGGATTTGCGGGGATTACAGATGTACTTGCAGAAGAGATAGAGGTTAAAAATGTGAAGGCATTCCAGGTTCTGTATCCGTATTCGGACAAATCAGGGAAAGAACACTGGAAACGGCTCCGTCTGACAGACTCCAAATGGGACGTGCTCTATTCGGTGCTGGAGAAGAAAAAATATGATGAATGTGTGCTGGAAACCCTGGAGTGGGAAACGGATGGGAAAAAGCTTGCAGAGAGCCTGACACATTACCGGGAACTGACGGGAACGGATTACCGGAAGCGGTTCTGGGAACAAGAACACTGGAAACAGCTCACAGTGTTCCGCCATCTTGCGGAACCTGGATTGATCCCGGTGACAGGGCTTATGGAACAGTTTCTGGCAGAGTATCAAATGGATGAAAAAACGGCTGTGGATAAATGGAAGAATATGCTCTATTATCTTCACAGCTATATGAAAGGTATCCAGTCTCAGGAATCCTATGCTATGCTGGAATGTTATGTGAAGGAAATGGGCATCAGGGACATAGCAAATGCATTTTCCGTGACAGAATTGTTGGAGGGCTGTTTTAAGAATATTTACAGCAATTACAGCCGTTACTGGGAACTGGATTTGTTCCGACCGTTTCTGGAACCGGAAGAACACCGGCATTTTTTTACGTGGCTGGATGATTACGTCTTCCAGAATTATACGGAGTATTACCAGAGTTTTGTGTTCCATATCCTTTCCAGGGAGGAAAACCTGCTATGGTTTCCCAAAGAGGAGGCACAGGCGGTATATTCCGGCCTTCGGGAAAAACTTGGCGATCAGAAGATGCCGAGCATCCTCCGTAAGATTTATATGACGGAAGAGGAACAGCAGAAACTAAAAGACATGGAAGAGCTTTTGGAAGAGAGAAGGGCGCTGAAAAAGCAACTGGACAAGATCCGGGATATGAAAGCTGCTTTTTCCAAAATGATTGCGGGAAGCAGGAAGAAGGCCGGGCAATTTCTAAAAATCCTTGCTTTCGTGAATTACAGCGATCTGGAAGAGGCAGAGGACAGCGCGGTTTCCTATCTCCGTTCTCTTTTCAGAAGAGGACAGGTGTATCTTTATAACGCAGAAGATATGGGAGAATTAACTGGGCTTCTGTCCAAACTTTATGCATGCGGAAAACTGGAACTGAAAGAGGAAAAGAAGTTTGTGAATGAAGTGGAGGAAATGCAGAATGAAGGAACAGATATTAAGGCACCTACAGACGGTCAACAGCATGAAGGAAGCCAGACTCCCGTATGAGTTTGTGAAGAAATTTGGCGAGAAGGGCTGCGCAGAAGTCAGTACGAAGATCGTGGAATCCGGGGTCAGCCATGTTGTAGAAAAGATGTCAGAGAACAGTAAAAAATATCTGATGAAAGATGGAGCTGTCATTGATGCAATCAGGCAGATGGACGGATCGGATATGGAGCTTCCGTTAAAACGTCTGGAGAGCCTGTTTTTACAGGCAGGAGATAAGAGGCTTTCCGAGCTTTCATACATGGATATTCAGGAAGTACTGATGGATGAGGAAATCCCGGAAGCCATCCAGTACAATTTCCTGAAGTATTATAAAAGAAGGGAACTGCCGGAAGGAATGCGCAGCCTGCTGCTGAAAAATCTGGAGAAATACCGATTTTATGTCAAAATTGACATGGGGCAGCTTACGGAGGACGAACGGGGGCTGTTGTTTCTGCCGCTGTTTTCTTCACAGCTGCTGGATTCTTTATGGGATATACGGGATACCTGGAGCTATCTGCAGCAGCCAGGGGTTCTTCCGCTGATGCAGATGATCCATGTGCTTACAAATAATACCTGTATGTTAAAAGAAGCGCAGTTTTTACAGATGGCAGGAAATGCGGAAGAAATCAAAGAATTACTGGAGAAGGTGCTGGCATTTTGGGAAGAGGAGCAGCGACAGGATTTTATGCGAATGTGGTTGAACAATGCTTCGTTCCTCACTGATTTAAAGCACCTGATAAGGGTGCTGCCGGACCTGGATGCAGGACAGAAAGAAAAAATGCTGGAAAACAGGATTTCTTATGCAGCAATGACATACCGGGCGGATTTGGATGGGGTACCGATTGATGCGCTTTCAGACAGGCATGTGAAAATTCTTCTGTATGCGATCGTAACAGGGAAGAGACACTTCCTTGCGCTTGTAAAGGAACACAGTGAGGAATTTCTCGCACTGTCTTCATGGTCTTTGCTGCTGGACGAAGATATTTACCGGAATTATCTGAACCTGAATACCTTGAATGAGAAGAATCTGCGGGATGGTTACGCTCTGATCTTCGGGAGAAAAGATGCGAAAAAATATCTGAACCGGGAAATCTATACGTTTGAGGAACTGAAAACGCTGGCTCCTTTGCAGGTATCTTATCTTCAATTATATGGTTTCCTGGAATTGGAAAGGAGCGATGACCGGATGCGTGTGCTGCGGGAACTGGTAAAACGGGGATGCCTTTCTGATGCTATGGAAGAGACGGCTTTGCAAAAGCTCGCCGGGCGTCTGTCAGAAAAGCCGTTATCGTCATGGATGCAGGAAGAACTGGGGCATATTCGGGACCTGAAAGCAAAGGTGTCCGTAAAACTGCTCGCGGACTGGGAGGATTACCAGAATTATATTCCGGAAGTGGAGAATGAACGGCAGGTGCTCTACCTGATCCGCAACCGGAAAACGGTAAGAAACTATGATTCCTTCGGACAGTTCCAGAAAAAAATGCTGCAGGAGGATGCGGCTTGGCTGTGGCTAAAGGAGATGCTTCCGATCTCCGATGAATTTGTGGAGCGGTTTGAGCAGAGGATCCGCGAATTTGTGTATGAAGGCGAGGCTGAGATCGTCTATCAGTTCTGTCAGGGAGAAGAAAACCGGTTGGAAACGGTGAGGCGTCTGGTGACAGCCGAGCTAATGGGTGAATTTGAAAAACTGAAATACCATGAAGCGGACCTGGAAAGGGAGATCGCCTATCCGGTAGATTCCAGCATGGAAAAAATATGGCGTGAAAATCTGAAAAGGAAAGATAATAAATATGAAATATGGGAGGAGGACCGTTTTATCCCGATGCTTCAGATCGGAGAAGTTCCGATGTCTACCTGCTTGTCTTATGTGAATGGTATTTATAAAGATTGCCTGCTGTCCTGCTTTGATGCAAACAAAAAGGTGCTGTACCTGGCAAAAGAAGGAAAGATCGTATTCCGGGCACTTCTGCGGCTGACAAAGGGTTCCGATACACCAAAGCCTGTGAAAACGCAGAAAATTGAATTTGTGGATCTGGTCAAAGAGGCGCAGAAAAAGGAAGAGGAGGGAAAGGAGGAATTGATCCTGTTTCTGGAGAGACCGTATTTTTCCAAAATCAGCGGGGAAGAGGAAGAAAGTGCGGTGGCCCTGGCTTATCAGGTCGTACAGGAAAAAGCAAAAAAACTGAATGCCCGTATTGTGATCAGCACAAGCTATGAAAAATATGAATCATCAAAAGCATTTCGGAGTGCGGAGTATTATGTTTACATTTCTGCATCGAAAAACGGGAAACAGTATCTGGACAGCCTGCATGGAGAGGCGTCCGTAAGCAGATCTGGCTCCTATGGGAGAAACTGGTTTTTGATGATGGAGGACAAGAGAGGGGAATGTGCGGCATGAGTTTGACATTCTTCTGTAGAAATCACTATGGCTTATCTGGGTATCACCCAGAACAGTGAAAAAATTAGAACATGTCGGCAAAATGGGGTATTTAGAAGATACACTTTTTGAAATTCGCGGGTTACGCAAGTTGAAAAAATAAACAAATCCACATCTTTTGGTACTGAAAATGACTTGAAAACAGGGCATTTTTGAAAAGATGTGGATTTTGTAAATTATAATTTGTTATTTGGGAGAATTCATATTTGAGAGGATTCGGATTGATATGGTAGCCTTTCTATGTTATATTTGTGGCAGGAAAAGGTTGGCAGTGTCTTTGGAAAATTAGAAGCTGCAAAAAGATATGTTCGTGGGGGATATGACGTGGTTGTAGATGGTATCATAGGGCCGTGGTTCTTGAAGCCATGGCTAAACATTGTTCAAGAGAAGAATCAATGTGCGAGCGATTTTGCAGTCTTGGGCTATATGAATCGAATGTTATAGATACGACAACACTTTCAATCCAAGATACTGTTTCCGTAGTAAAAGAGAAAATTTCAAAAAGAATGGCGTTACTATCTTAAAATAATTTTTATACAAGTAACTTCCCGTTTACAGAATACTGATGGAAGGGCAGAAAAATGCTATGAACATGTACGAAGAGATGGATAAAGAGACAAAGGAAATGCTGTTGGATACACTGGCGGAGCTCACTTTGTCCGGGAAACAGCAGTGGGAGAAACTGGATTATATTCCGATTTCTTTTATTGAAGAGCCGGATAATTATGGGGAACTGGCTGGAACGGAAAAAGTGGAGGCTTTTATCAGCCAGAGTTTTGAGATGGAGGGAGCTTTTAACGGGCGCAGGTACAGCCTGGAACTTATGGAGGAGATTGATTTTCCTTCTAAGAAAGGGAATATTTCTGGAATACTTACTTATGGTGGTGAACAACGGGGAAAATATGACTTTGCTTTGTCGTTTGATAACCGGTATGAGGATGCTCCGGCGGACTGCTTGAAAGAATTGTTTGCGGATTCTACTGCTGTGAAGCTGGCAGAAGCGGTGGTTTCTCTTTTTGAAGGAACCGAGGCTGTGGAAGAAGGATTTTCCTATGCGTATTTTGTAGTTCAGGATGTGGGTAGGAAATGGAAACGGATGCCGCTGGTGAAGCTGGGCGAGAAGTTAATGAAAGAAAAGAGAATAGCTGATTTCCATAGGATAGTTCTGGATATGGAATACCGAGAGAAACTCCAGGAAGAGGTTTGAGGAAGCTGTGAAGAGCGAAAAGTTTAGTAGTGGTCGTAATACATTTTACGCAAAATCCCCCAATAAGGGTTAGTATCTCCCAAAATCCACTCGTATTTGGGAGAAAAATAAACATGATGGGAGAAACTTATAAGGAAAAGGAATGTCCAGTTGTTGACTTAGTATGATGTTTTGCTATGCTGATAATAGATAAAGAGGTGACTGAGATGGCAAGTACAGATTCGCACAAGGCATTAACGGAGTCTGAATTATTAGAAAAGTTAGAAAAATCACGCGAACACGCAGCGCAGGGAATGTTTAGGGATGCTGAGAAGGTTTCTCGTGATATAAAAGAGAAATACGGATTATAGAAGAAATGTAAAAACAGGAGACGCATCCGGCTTAGGGTGTTGTCTCCTGTTTCTCTTCGTCTTCATCCGGAACATATTCCATGATGTCTTCTACCTTGCAGTGAAGAATCTTGCAGAGGGTGTCTACCGTGCTGGTCTTGATAACCATATTGTGGCGCAGCCGGTGGAGCTGCGCTTTATCAATGCCATATTTTTCAATCAGCACATACTGGCTGATGTCTTTTTCTTTTAATGTGAGCCACAGACGGTCATATTTAATCATTCGTTTTCACCTCTCTTTTTATTTTAACGGTGTGTCCCGGTTAAGAATATGGTGCGTATCCGCACCATAGAACCGGAGAAAAAAGAACATTGCAAAAACGGCGTTTTTTACAACGTTCTTATTGGACGGTATCATTTGGAATGTATTCCATAATATCCTCAATACGGCAGTCCAGAATCTCACATAGCCGGTCCAGGGTGATGGTTTTAAGAACCATGTTTTTTCTCAGCCTTTGAAGCTGGGCTTTATCAACCCCGTATTTGTAGATGAGGTCATATTGGCTGATTCCTTTTTCTTTCATGGTCTTCCATAAACGGTCATATCGGATCATTTGATCGCCTCCCTTCTCTTGCATTTTAAATAGCGTCTCTTTATAATGATATGGTGCGTATACGCACCATAAAGAAAAACGCAGGAGGAATGAAAAAGTGGGAAAACGAGGGGGATTGTGTCTTACGGTGCTTTTATTCGGAGCTTTTTTAGGATGTGGCAAAGTACACACAAATATGCCAAAGATAAAGGAAGAAATGGAGACAGAGGAATTCCAACTGGAAATATCCTCATCTGTAGAGCAGGGGGAGTGCTATATTTGCGGGGAGCGGGAAGATAGTTTAATGCCCTATTATGCAAAGCGTGATTCCATTGGCATTGTCCATTGGAACCAGCCGGCAGTTACAGATTCGGAAGTGCGGGCTTATGATGATGATGGACAGGAGGTGTTTGGACAGGATGGTACGCGTATGAGTATCGACAGTTTTGGGGAAGGGTATGGAAGTATCTGGGTAAGCGGAACCCCGGACAGAGGTTATACAGACATAAAAATCCATTGCAAGAAAGAGGATGAAATAGATTTAAGCGCGGCAAGCAAGATTTTGTGCCAGCGCTGTCTGGATCAGGTAGTAGAATTCTATACAGACCAGAAGAATTATGGGGACGATAGCAGGCTTGCGACAACAGGATATTGTCTGGTGGATTTTACGACAAGGAAATTGTATACCCTGTCAGATCCATATCGCGGATATTTTATTAGAGATTATTATGTTACTTACGACATTGAACAGGAAGCACAGGACGGGGAAGGAGAAATTGATATTTTCCTGGCGTATATGCCAAAACGGGAACCGCAGGCAGTGATAAAATAAAAGATAAAACAAAATATAGAATTGGAAAAGTTGACAAACACAATATATTGTGGTAGATTGTAGATGGATGATAAATTGTGCATAGAGCTTTTGTGCAGAAAATTTGGTTCCGGCGGTGAGGCCGGGAGAATAATTTCAGGGAATCCTTTATCATGCAAGAATGACATCAAAAATCTGAAAATGGGTTTTTGGTGTCTTTTTTTATGCCTGTATATGGAAAAAGGGTTTGTAAGGAAGCATTTATGCGAATGGAAAAAGAAGGAGGGAAGCAATCATCCGAATAAAACCAAAAGAAGATAAAACATATTTGCGGATAACAGATGGAAATATGGATTTTTGAAGGAGAAGGGAGCGCATGCCCTTCTTTTCTTTATGGAAAGAATCTGGTATCCGCAGACGGGATACCGGCATTTGTTATCGGCGGAAAGGAGAAGACATGGTTGATCTATTTGCGGATATCCCGGAGGAGATTATTGAGAATACGCTTCAGGTGATCCGGGACAATTTGGACAAGGTAAATCTGTATGGGGGACATACGCTGCGCAAACATGCGGATATTCAGGTACAGGCGCTGCAGTTCCGCTTAACCCAGGAAGACATCCGGTATGCGACATCTTTTTGGGATATGGAAGTGGCGGTAGCTGTTGCACAGGAAATGATGCGGATGTTTTTTGATGAAGAGATTACATTCTGGCTGCGGAGCAGCTATAGCGACTGCCTGCCCCTGGTAAAACGGTTTGAAAAAACGGTAGGCTACGGTTTTCGGAGAGGTGAGAACATCTTACGGGAAAATCTGAAAAAAGCCTGCCTGGTTCTGGTAAAAGACCAGGATGCAGACTGGGGATTTCGGATACTTACCAGTTATCCCATGTTTTAAGAAAGAGGGAAGAGATGAAAATACAGGTATTGATGGCGGTAAAGGAAGGGATTGCACGGGGAAAGCGGATTGATTTTGCGTTGGATGAGAAAAGCAGTCTGTACATTGCTTCCTGTGAAGGAAAGGCTTTTGGGGTTGCGAAAAAGCTTTTGCACGGAAGAAGGCGTCATTTGAAAAATCTTAGCAATTCCTTCAGCGGAGTGGCGGTTAAGGTAAGCCCGGAAAGCAGAAACATGGAAGTCAAGATTATGCGGGAAAGGAGAGGACAGGGAACGGGTAAAAACTGTCTTGGATAAGCAAAGGCGGTGTATGGCATGAGAGATGAAGAATATGCTGGCTATTGCTGCCTGGTGATTGCTATTTTATGCGATCTGAATGCAGATGAAGCCAGAAAAATGTACCAGTACGGGCCGGATCACCCGCTCTGCCGGAAAATTCGGCAGAGGAAAGTAAGCAGGGCAGGACTGGAAAAACTTGACCGGAAACAATCCGGTGAAGTGATGGCAGAATTATTAAGCCAGGGGTACAGCGTGGATGCAGTGGCAGAGGCTTTTTTCTGCTTCCCATCGACAGTCCGGCGGCGGGTAAGGGAATTTCGGACCAAAGGAGAGGAGGAAAGTGATGCACCTTCATAAATTTGCGGACATGGTTTCTTTTGCTGAAGCCGCATCATGCGGCACACTTCCGGCGACGGAGGAATACCGCATTTTTTTTAAGAAGCTGCACCCGGCCCAGTTTTTAAATTCGATCATCCGGATCCCGGTTTATGAAGTGAAGTATTCCTATTATACGAAGCGAGGGAATTACCGTGTAGCGTATAAATATATGTTCGTACAATTGGAACACGAGGAACTGGACATGGAAATAGAGATGGCGTTTCGGGATTGGGTGACGGATCTAAACAAACAGAAACCTTACCGTGGGATTTCCAATGCAGAAATTCTGGAAATCCGTCTGGTGGCCTATGCAGGACTTCGGATTGGTTTCTAAAAACGCTTTGTTTCTTCGCTTCCTAGGGGACAGCCTGGGTTGCCGCTTAGAAAGGCCGCGATTGCGCGTGAGTCTTTTGATAAAAGGAATCGGTCAGGCGGTGTAAAAAGACACACCGGAAAGCATGGCTTTTCCGTCCAAAAGCAAAATCACAGGCAGAGGACGGGGAAGGAATGGAGCAGCTTAGTTTATTTCCAATCGAGGAAAAAGTGGAACGTGCAGTGCAGAATTTAAAAATGTTTGAAGCTACGGCGCTCAGGATGCATCCGGACGGATATTATCTGGCGTTCAGCGGCGGCAAAGACAGCCAGGTGATCTATCAGCTTGCAAAAATGGCGGGGGTAAAGTTTACAGCTCATTACCATGTCACAACGGTAGATCCGCCGGAACTGGTGCGATTTATCCGCCGGGAATATCCCGAGGTGCGTATAGAACGGCCGGAAACGACTATGTGGAAACTGATTGTCCAAAAAGGGTTCCCGCCTACAAGAAAGGTACGCTATTGCTGTTCGGAATTAAAAGAACGGGGCGGCGAGGGATGTTTTGTAATTACCGGTGTCCGATGGTCGGAGAGCCGGAAGCGAAAGAGCAGAGGACTTGCGGAACTGTCGGGGAAAAAGAGCGCAGAGGTCATACTGCTGAATAATGATAATGATGAAAAACGGCGGCTCATAGAAAACTGCCAGATCCAGGGAAAACGGGTGTTAAATCCGATCATTGACTGGAGCGAAGAGGAAGTATGGAGCTTTATACACCAGTATGTCCATACTTATTGTGAACTGTATGACCAGGGGTTTACAAGGCTTGGATGTGTTGGCTGTCCGCTTGCTTCGGTTAAGAAGCGGGAGAAGGAGCTGGAGCGGTATCCGCATTTTCGGGCGGCGTATCTGAGAACATTTGAGAGGATGCTGGAAGCAAAAGAACGGACCCGTGTGGCGGACAACCGCTGGGAAACGGCAGAGGATGTCTACGCATGGTGGATGTATGGGAATGAAAAAAAGGAAGAACAGGTGCCAGGTCAATATTTATTGAACCTGCAGCCGGAAAGGGGAAAGGTGAATGGAGAGACGAAGGTAAAAGGAAAGAACAAGAAGGAATGGCAGGATTTGTATCAAAGGCGCATGGCTTTATGGCAGCACATCCATGACTATGGCGCATGGGAACAGATGTGGGCAGATGGCGTATCACTAAACATGCTTCGCCAGGAGCTTCTGGAGATACAAACGGTTCTGCTCTCATATGGCGAAAATGCAGAAGTACCAAAGGAGATGCCGGAGGGCTATATGGCCGGGGCGGAACGCATCCGTAAAGATGCGTCAGCCAGCTTAAAGTCATACATGGAATCCGAAGATTACCGCTATCTGTGTAAGATGGAAAACGGTTTAACGGACGCACAGCGGAAAAGGACAGGGATTACTGTTGCTCTTGGAACCATCCGCAGCCTGGAACTGGCGGTTAAAAAAGACGATTTGGTTATTATGCGGGAAATGGGAGAAGCAGGAAAGTTTCAAAGAACCCTGACAGAAGCCGCAGAGCAAATAAGGCAGTATCTCCTGGAATGCAAAGAAAAAGAAACAAAGGAAAACACAGAGGATTGGCAGTTAGACGGCCAGATGAGCATTTACGATCTGGTTGCCTGATGGAAAGGAGAAAACGAATGGTAGATCAAAAGATAATCTCAGGTATTTTTACCGATTTCCGGAACCTGTATATTGGAAAATCAGATATGGGGATCCTGGAACTGTGCAGGAAATATGAAAACCACCCGATGCTGATGGGTCTTTTCTTCGGTATGGAGGACGCGGTGAAACTCAATGTGCCGCAGGCCATGAAGGAGATCTACGATATTTATAAGGAGTACCGCGGACGGGATTTAGAGGATGCGGACTGGGAAGAAATCGTGGACAGAACCAGGCAGATGGTAAAAAAGCGGGAAAGTAACGCGTGGTACACAAGGGTGACGTTAGAGATGGTGAATCTTTTGGACAGCGATGCCCAGGAGAGGCACAGGATCGCAAAGGAAGTGGAAAAAGAGATGGAGGCGGCCGCAAAGGAAATGGAAGCGGCGTAAATCTGTATGGCAGGAGGGGGTAGCCCCTCCTTGCGTATTATAATAGGAGGATTGATCTATGTTAGAAAAGATTGTGAGTAATGTGGCAGAATTAAATGCGGCGGCGCAGCATCTGCGCATGGAAAAAGACATGGAAGGCATCAAGGCGCTTGCGAGGGCTTGGGCAGTTCCTTACCAGCATACGCAGGATTATATCGAGGGAAAACGGTACCGGCTTGCGGACGTGCCTGTTGCAAAAGGGGATTTTAAATTTCCTTCTGAAAAACTGCGGGAGGAAATGCTTGCGTTGGACGATAAGTATTTTGCAGACGTGATCGGATGGCATATTACCAGATTATGCCGTGATGACGAGGAACTTGCGGTGCAGGTGTTAAAAAGCCACAAGTCCCTTCAGCACTGTATGGATTTCATCACAGAAAAGGCATACGAAGTGGCACTGGGGCAGGCAAGGGAAAAGGGAATGGAGCGCATCCAGGCAAATACGGGGCTTGCGCTGACGGAAAAAGAAGTGTTTCCGTGGGCGGAAGAGTATTACCGGAAGGAGGATGAAGAGGATATAAAGAAAAAGGAAGAGGAGGAAAAGAAGAAGATCCTGGCGGAATGGGAGCGAAGAGAACGGCCGGCTGTAAGTGAAAAGAAAGCGGAAACCAAAAAGAAAAAATCGGGGAATAGAAAAACAAAAAAAGCAGAGAAAGAAACGGAGACTTCTTCCGCACAGAAAGAACAGGAAGCTTCCGTAAAAACGGAAAAGAAAAAAGAAGAAAAGAAAAAAGAGGAAAAGAAAGAATACGGCCAGATGTCATTATTTGATCTGCCACAGTAAAGCGGAAGGAGGAACGGTGTGCTTGCGTACAAAGGCTTTAGAAAAGATTTAACCTGCAGAGGATACCAGTTTGCCCGGGACAGGGTAAATGTGACCGAAAAAGCAAACTGTAAGCAGAACGGGTTTCATTGTGCGGAAAATCCCCTGGATTGCCTGAACTATTATAGTGATTGGCGAAACTCCGCATATTTTGTCGTGAAGGCAGAAGGGGATCTGGATGAAGATGGATGCGACAGTAGAATCTCGTGTACGCATATCCGGCTGTGCAAGGAACTGAATATGCAGGATCTGCTGCTTCATGGATTAGGCTATATGGTCCGGCATCCGGAGCGTTCATGGAATAGCTACGTCAGAAAGGAAGAGGGCATAGGCGAGAATGGTTTTATTGTTGTAAGAGGGAAGCATCCAATCGCTTCCGGAAGCACGGGAGATATTCTTGCCATGGCAAAAGAAAACGCGGACAGCAGCCAGATACAGGAGGTCGGGCTGTTTGTGGTGGATGAAAAAAACTACTTTTCAAATGTATGGTATGACGTAAATGGGAAGGATACAGGGAGAAAATCAGCATGAAGAAAAAACAATTATTGGAATTGCCGGTGATGGGGCTGACAGAGGCGATGCTGAATCAGGCGTTAAAGGAAGAACGGGTAAAGGGATATGGCTGGCCGGAAGAAGTCGCATTTAAAGTAGCGTATTA
This sequence comes from Marvinbryantia sp., assembly GCF_047017445.1. Taxonomy (NCBI): domain Bacteria; kingdom Bacillati; phylum Bacillota; class Clostridia; order Lachnospirales; family Lachnospiraceae; genus Marvinbryantia; species Marvinbryantia sp. The sequence goes on from NZ_JBKXTT010000012.1 coordinate 39,545, forward strand.
TTTCCGTGCGGCAATAGAACAAAAAATACTGAAAGTAGAGATCTATTTTACAGGACAGCTGCAGAAAGGACTTAGGAAGCCTGCGTACCGTCTCTTTTTTGATAATGAAAAAAACGATTTTACCACATTTTGTACGAAAAATCAGAAATGGACACAGGCAAGGATAGACAATCTGGCAGGAGTCCGCTGTAGATGGGATGAAAAAATGAAGATGGAAAGTGACGAGAAGAAAAGTCTCATGGATTATCTGGGGATTACATCACTTTCAGAGATGGAATACTGGCAGTGGAAGGTCCGTGATACGCAGCGGCGGGAGCCGTTTACCCGCAGAGCAGAGCGATGGGAAGCGCTGTTCCGGAAGATCAGACCCCTTCCAAAAGACTGGGAAACCTGGCTTAGAAAGCATGTGATCCAGGAACACTATATGTTTTATGAATACCGTAAGAAGGGTCCCATGATTGGACGATGTACCCGCTGTGGGAAGGAGCAGGTATTAGAGCGCCCCAGATATAACCAGAAAGGCGTCTGCAAAAAATGCGGTTGCGCTGTTACCTTTAAATCCACTGGAAAATGCGGACGGTTATTGTCGAAGGAGTATACGGCCCATCTGCCGCAGCGGATAGAAGGCGGTATCGTGTTCCGACAGTTTACAGTCCATTCATCCTGTGGGGGCGGGCAGACAGATGCAATGAGGATTCACTTCGCAGAAGAACGGCGCGCTCTTTATGATAGGTCCGGAAATGGGAGGGCGTTTTACTTCGGAGAGTATAAAGACGGAAAGATGCATTGGATCGAAACGGAATACGGTGACACAGCTTCCCTTATTTACCGTTACAATCCCTGTTATTATGTGGCAAAAGGTGTGATTTACAGACGAACTTTATCAGACTTGTCCAAGAGAGAACTGAAAAAGACGGGTTTTATGGAGTTGGCGCGGTCTGGGAAAATTTTTTCACCGGAGCAGTACCTTATGCGGGAAAAGGAGCATCCCATTATTGAAAAGCTGGCAAAAGCAGGGTTGACGGAATTTGCCTGTGACATGGTAGAAAGCAGGGGATGGGTAGATTTTCCGCATGATGGGGAGCTGCATAAGTGTCTTGGCATCAGCAGGAGCCAATTAAAGAGGCTTAGACGGGAGAACGGAGGCTATCATTACCTGGAATGGATGAATTTTGAGCGGGTATATGGCAAAACGCTCGAAGATGAAGTGATCCGCTGGTTTCTGCGGGAGGAAATTGAAACGCAAGACATTACTTTTATTGAAGACCGCATGAGCCCGCGGCAGATCATGAATTATCTGTCCAGACAGAAAGAGAAGATGCCGGAGGAATCACATGCTTCGATCCTGCGAATCTGGAAAGACTATCTGAGTATGGCAGAGAAGAATGGGGCGGATATAAAGGATGCCATCATTTACCGAACACCGGAACTGCAGAAACGGCATGATGAAATGGTCCGGAGGATGGCGATGGAGAAAATCAATGTGCGGGCACAGAAGATACTTCTCAAATATCCGAATGTGAATGAGGTACTGGACTCTTTAAGGGGCAAGTATGATTACCAGGATGGTGCTTATGCCGTGGTGGTTCCCAAAAATCTGGCAGAGCTGCTTTATGAGGGAGACACGCTTCAGCATTGTATTAACAATACAGAGCATTATTATGAACGGATCTCAAAAAAAGAGTGCTTTCTTCTGTTTCTCAGACGCGCCGATGCGCTGGAAATCCCGTATTATACGCTGGAGGTAGAGCCGGGCGGAACGATACGTCAGAAGCGGACGAAATATAACCGTCAGAATAAGGATATTGAGGAAGCTTCCACATTCTTGAAAAAGTGGCAGAAGGTAATCCGAAAGAGAATGTCCAAAGAAGATATGGCTCTTGCAAAAAAGAGCCGGCAGCTTCGAAAGGAGGAGTATAGAAAGCTGCGGAAAGACCAGGTACGGGTCGGACAGGGAACGTATGGGGGACAACTGCTTGTTGACCTTCTGGAAGCGGACCTGATGGAGATACAGGAAGCGGCATAAAGGAATTGAAAAGGTAATAAGGAATTGAAAAGGCAATGCGGCAGGGAACGTTTCCTGCCGCAAAACTGATTGGAGGGAAAAGAAGATGCAGGCAGCGGAATGTAATAAGTGCAATAAAAAACTGAATAGCTGGGATAAACGTCTTTCAAAGGTATTCGCTTATAAATTTCCTGTATGTGAGGCGTGTATTGCGGCAGAGTACGATATGGAGAGAGAGGAGCTGCGTGAGCGGATGGAGCGTTTCTTTGACATGCGTCCATGCCAGGGAATATAGGATGGAGAAAGAAAAGAATTTATTGACGGAGGAATTGCTTCTGGCTGGCTATTCAGCGGAAAATTATCCGGCGTATGTACAGATACCTTCGGGTTCTTTCGGAACGGACGTATTGGAAAATCTGTACGGCGGTTTTGAATTCCGGCGTGATTATCTGGACAGGAACAGTTACCAGACCGGATGCGGGCTTTTTGCGAGGGCAGAGAGCTGTATCAGTGCTATGGGGTATATGGGGATTGACTGGTGCTTTGAGAATGATAACGCAGTCCTTAAATGCCCTTACCGCAAAACAGGGTGTGAAAAGAACCATCCTGCTTTAGCAGGCATGGAACCGGCGTTTTACTTTTGCGCCTGCCACATGACGGACCATTATGAATATGAAAACAGCGTGGAACGGATCATAAAAGAACAGGAGCAGAAAAAGGGACAAGCCTATGAAGCATTTGCGGCAGAACGGCAGGGCAGGATCTGCGAGCATCATATGTATTATGATGATGCCAAAAAGAAATGGGAGTTTCGTTATGATCCGGTAAAATGCGCAAAGGTTTGTATTGGAGGATTCTGTCCGGTACGTTCTCGGATGCTGGCAAGTGAAAAAGGGAATATCTTTTATGATGTCCGGGTATCCACAAAGAGAAAAGACGGCACTTTGTTTGATGGAGAGCCTATTGTGGGCGTGATCAAGGGTAAAAAATTTCTGAAGCGTCCGGTTTCTATGGATGTCTGCTGTGCGGCGGTTCCTAAATGCGGAGAAGAAATTTTCAAGAGGGAATGGTGGAATGGATATTCCATGCGGAAGCTATATGATCCGGATCTGGAGATTGCGATCATTAACATCCGGGCGGGACGAAAGGAAGGACGAGATCTGGAGCAGGATCTGGAAGACATCAAAAATGGAATCGCAATCGTGCACGAATCAGATCAGATAAAAGCGCAGAAAGAACGAAAGCAGGAACGGAAGCAAAAGCGGCTGGAGGCCCTGAAGCGGAAAATCAGGAAGAAAGGCTATGCGGGTTTAAATGATGCGGAGCGCCGCCTGGCAGATAAAAGAATAGGGGCAGAAGAAATCAAAGCGCTGGAGCAGGAAAGGAGGCAGGAGAAGAAGGAAGAACAGTTGTCCTTATCCATGTGGATGGAATTGTAAAAGGAAGAAATTTTTGCTGCTTTCTCGGCTTTCTTGACTTGTGGCTTAATTTAGGGTAAAATATAGGCACATAGAAAGGGGCGATTTTATGCAGATTATCCCAATGCGTGAATTGAAAAATACAGTGGAAGTAGAACGCCGCTGTGCAGAAGAAAACGGACCGGTTTATGTGACAAAAAATGGTTATGGACGTCTGGTGGTTATGGACATTGAATATTATGAGCGGACCATGCAGAAAATGGCGGAAGCGAAGACGCTCATGGAAGGTCTGGAGGATGTGAAAGCCGGACGGACGGTAGACGGAGAGAAGGCGGTCAGCGATATAAGGAGAAAGTATGGAATCTAAATGGGACTATCAGCTGACACGAAAAGCAGATGCCGATCTGGATGAGATTGTGGGTTATATCGCTGTGGAACTGGCAAATCCAAAAGCGGCGTCAGATTTTGTGGATAAATTGCAGGCGACGATTGAGGAGGCAAGGTCTTTCCCGGAAAGCGGCTCTCCCGTAGTTAATGAATACTTGCCAGAAACAGAAGTGAGGAAAAAAGTGGTAGGGAATTATATCATGTACTACCTGCCAGATTCTACGGAAAGAATGATTTTTGTCCTGCGGATTGTTTATGGCAGGCGCAACATGGATGAAATACTCAGGCAGATAAACAAATAACTCCTGTATAGGCGGTATCATCTGTTTTGATAAAGTTTTGGGTTCCGGAAGGAGGTTCCTTATGTCTGAAGGAAAATATTTTTTTAATGGAAAAGATATTACAATGAACATATGTATCCAGATCCGGGATGTGGTCGATATTATCCAGGAGCAGACAGGAATGAATTTTCCGGACGCAATGGTTGCATTTTACCATTCCAAAACATACAAGGCATTGCAGAATACGGAGAATACCCTGTGGGCAGAATCTGCTGGATATATCGCAGACCGTTATTTTGCGGAAGAGAAAGAAGAAAATCCTGCATCGTCATGAAAAATCGTTTGACGGACGGGAAATCTTGTGATACTGTTTAAATGTAATAATTTTGCATGGAAAACCCATGGAGTACAATGTTTTGTTCCGGTAAAGACCGGGAGATGAATTTGATTCAGTATGAACTGAATTTAAAATAGAAAGGCATCAAAAATCATGTTGGTATGGTTTTTGGTGCCTTTTTGCGTTGTACAAAGTGGAGCAGGGCGTGAGAAGGGAGGCGAAACAGTATGGAGGAAGAAGAACGGACACACATCTGCCAGCAGGAAATCCGGAGGCTGAGAAGCGTGGTACGGAGCATGGAAACAGATGAAAGAAGGTATGAGGATGAGCTGAGAAAGGAGATGGAAACAGAAAGCGATAAACAGCCAGGATTGAAGCGTGCGTTGGAAATCTGGGAGAAAATTCAGGATGGGGAATAAAAATCGGAGGATCTGTAGAAACAGGTCTTCTTTTATTTTAAGAAAGGATGGAAAAGGAATTGAAAAATTCGGATGTGCATGAAATGGATATTGCAATGACGGGAAAAGAGTATCTTCTTTATTTAAGAGCGCACCAGGAGCAGATGGAACACTACATTCTGGAGTGTGTTGAGAATGCAAAGGGGCATCGGTTGTCTGAGACGGAAATCTTGGAGTTGGTAGAGAAAAAATTCCGCTGTGAGCTGCCGGTGGATGATAAGGATCAGGTGATTTTAAAAGGCGTTCTGACGAACCTGTTGGACCGGTATGAGGTACAGGGATGTCTGATGCCGGTTTCTACCAAATATGGGCCGGGGTATCAGCTTGCCGGCAAAAAGAGAGAGGAAGCGGCTTAATGGCAGCAGGAAGGAGAAATAGTAAAATGGCAGCAGGAGAATTATCAGCGGCAGATATTCGTCACTTTTCCAGATGGCTGGGGCGTGACATAGATTATGCAAATACTTTCTGGGCATTCCGGCATTTTGCCAGACAGAATTATGCAAAAAGGGTGCAGATTCCCTATGTGGACGACGTCTGCTACGGACTTGAGGATAAGGACGGAGGATGCTTCTGCGAAATGATGATGGTATGGGAAAAGATTGACAATATAAGTGTTCCCCTTATCAGCTCTTTTTCAGAAAGCTTTGTGATTCTGACAAGTCCGATGCACAGAAAGGTAATGCAGCAGATTATGAGGCAGAAAAAGGAATACTTTACGCCGGAAGAGTTTTCGGAGACCCTGATTCGCTGCGGCTTCCGGGATATGTCTGATCGGAAATTGGAAATGGTATGAGGACAAAATAAAAGTATGGCACAAAAAGGGCATGGGTGGTAAAAATGGAAATTTTTCGCCTGTGCCTTTTTCTGCCAGGAAAGGATAATATGAGGAAAAAAGGATTGCTGGACATGAAAATGCCGGAAGCAACAGATGCAATGGTCCGGACGGCAAAAGAAGATCAGCCGGTTGAGAAACAGAACTACGGTCATTTGTTTTATGTCTACCAGTATGGAAGGTATCTTGCCGCAGAGGAAGAGAATGGGATATTGAAAGTTTCTCTTTTCCTTGCAGATTACCTGATGCTGGATGGCAGGAAGCCGGTATACAGCTTATTCATAGACCGGAAGGCGGATGAGTTTATTGGTTATAACCATTTAAAAAAATGCTGGACAAGCGCAATGATTGATCGGCTTAAATTCCTGCAGACAGCGTATTGCTCCGGGGTATATTGCGATGAAGCCACTACCAAATGCATACAAACCTATCTGGGAGTGGATCAGACAGCTTATGATGCGATTCTGACCTTCCAGACGGATCTCCGCAGGCGCCATGTTCTCCAGAGATATAAAAAGAAAACGAACCTGTGGGATGCAGTGATGAAAAAGGTTCCCAAATTGCCAAAACGCTGGGATTACTGGATAAAAAAGAAAGCACTTACGCAGAATTTCATTTTTTATGAGTATACCAGGAAAGGAGCCACGCAGGGGTACTGTACATGGTGTGAAAAGGATGTCCCGATAAGGAAGCCGAAGCATAACCAATGGGGAAAATGCAGCTGCTGTGGGCATAAAATCCAGTATAAAGCGGTAAAAAAGACGCAGAGTGTCACCACGAAGGAGGAAACAGGTTATCTCATCCAGAGATGCGGGGATGGGATTGTGGTGCGGGAGTTTATGGTACGGATGATGGTAAGAATGTCGTCTTACCGGAAACCGATGGTATTGTGGCGTGAAAGGCGGCGGTTTATATATGATTCTGAATGGAATTGTACCGAGTATTCCTATCAATATGACCGGACAGAGCAGAAAGAGCGCTGGCAGCAGGGAGAGTTGAAAACCATATGGGGTCCTGGCTATGTCGTATATGTCCCGAATGAGCGTGGTCGTGTTTTTACTGGAAACCTCATGCATTTAAAAAAGACAATCCTGGGCAGGAGCGGTTTCCCGGAGTATGCGAAACAGGCGGTTTTTACAGATCCCTGTGAGTATCTGGCGCGGCTTCGGAAGCAGCCGTTTTTGGAACAGGTGGTAAAAGCCGGTTTGATGCGTGTCGCAAAAGAGATGGTCGATAAAAATGAAAAATTGACCTATGTCCCAGCAAAGGAGCTTAGTAAAGCACTTTTGATTGATAATGCCAGATTAAAAAGGCTCCGGGATGCAGACGGTGGAATGTTATATCTGGAATGGCTGTGCCAGGAAAAGAAGCAGGGCCGGGTGATAGAGGAAGGGGTGATTCGATGGATGCAGGAAAAGGAACTCCATCCGACAGAACTTACTTTTATCAGTGACCGTATGAGTCCGGTACAGATAAAAAATTATCTGGAGAGGCAGTCTGCGGAAACGGGAGAAAAGGTGAAGGATCTGATTGCGACATGGACCGATTATCTGGTCATGGCAAAACGACTTGGACTTGACGTAACAGATCCTATCATATACCGGGCAAGGCAGCTTGTGCGCAGGCATGATGAACTGGTTCAGCGTCTTGGAAGCGCAGGGATGGTACACCGGGCAGAAGAACTGGAAAAGACATATCCAAAGCTTCCGGAAATCTGTATCCAGCTGAAAAAGTATGAGTATTCCAGCGGAAAGTATAAAATTATCGCACCGCAGAGAGTGGAAGATATTCTGATAGAGGGAGAGAAGCTACAGCACTGTATCAACAGGCAGGATCGCTATTTTGAGCGCATGAACAGCAGGGAATCCTACATTCTGTTTTTGCGGAAAACGGATAACGAGAAGGAACCTTTTTATACTCTGGAGGTGGAACCAAACGGAACGATACGGCAGAAAAGGACGCGGTATAACCGCCAGTTGGAGGATATAGAAAAAGCAGAAGGATTTCTGAAAAAGTGGCAGAAGCAGCTCCAGAAAAAACTTCGCATAGAGGACTTTGAGCTGGCAAAACGGAGCAGGGAGCTTCGCAACCAGGAAATGGAAGACCTGCGGAAAAATGAGGTGCGCGTACATGGAAACTTTGGAGGAAAGCTGCTTGCGGATCTGCTGGCTGAAGATTTGATGGAGGTTGCGGCGGAAGAAGTTCTGGCTGCGTAGAAAAAGTACGAAAAGGAGGATTATGAATTGAAAAAACGTGCGCGATTAAGGAAGGGTGAGTGATATGAGGAGAGATCATTGGCGATGGCTGGAGAAACATTTATCGGATGTAAATGCGGTTTTTGAAATTGACCTGTTGCTGGATACCCCGGAAGAACGGAAACATGCAGAGGCCTGCATTGATATTTACGATACGAAGGATGCGTTCAATGATGCTTTTGAAGGTTTGTATCAGAAAGGAAAATGTTTTTTCAAAATCCAGAACGACGAAGGCTATGCGGCGTATATTGCTGGAAAGTATGTGAGGTTTCTGGAACTGAACTATGACGAGATGTAGTATATAACTTCCTAAGATGTATCTGGCGGACACAGGGGCGTTAGCCCCTTAACGCCATATTTTTTGAAACTTTCAGGAATTATTACAGAGAAAAGATTTTTCACCGTTTTTCTTTATGTAGGCATTAAAAGGAAAACGCATGGCCCGGGTACTTTTAGTTGGCTGCGTGGGAAAGGAGAAGGATGGACAAGACAACGACAAAATATGAAAGAAGTGTCGGAACGGAAAAAGTAACTCGGGAAAATAGGGACGGCATAAGCCTGGGGAAAAACAGCATAGAAGAAATTTTAATGTATTTCAAAGAACATGGCTATGAAGGCTGGCAAGCCCGGAGTGTATGCAGGGAAATGGATGAGGCCAAGCGTACCTATACGGAACTGATAAAGAATCAGAAACATATGCCGGGGAAAAACCTGCTGGCAGAGGCAGTTGTAAAATACTATTTATTTCAGCTTGACCGGTTAAAAGGGGAACTTCCATATGATGCAATGGGATGCGATCAGATCGTGCCATTATCGGTGCTGAGGGAATTTCAGAAACCCTCGGCAGTGGAACGCATCATGGAACATACCGGGGGACAGGATGCATTTGGCGAAGAGGAGCTGCGGGAGGAAATTCAAAAATTTTCTACGGTGCATCTCGATCCGAGAGGGACTGTGCTGTATATGGATTTATTGGAAACTTGCAAAAGAGAGGAGGGATTGTAACGGAAAAAGAGATGGAAAAGAAGGTATACGGGGCGGATGAGATCAAACAGATTCTGGGGATCGGGCGAAGTAAAACCTATATGTTCCTGGATGAAGTGTACAGAAAAAAGAGCCCATTCAGAGTAATTAAGATCGGTAAGATTTACCGGGTTCCGAAGGAATCATTTGACAAATGGCTGGATGGAGAAGCGGAGGAATAAGAGGACTATGGCTACGAAATCAAAGAAATACCCGCACGCTTTTTTTGAAAGAAATTCCTGGCATTACAGGACGAAAGTCCTGCAGGAGGATTACAGTGTCAAGTATGGAAAGGTCGGAGGGTTCCAGACGGCTGAGGAAGCGGAGCAGGCATACAGGGCACATATGGAAGAATTTGAGCGGGCAAAAGAGATGCGTATGCTAAGCCAGGATAAAGAGATCACTTTAAAAAGCTACCTGCTTTATTGGTTTGAGAGTATTTATTCAGTGCGGATTAAGGGAACAACGAGGTATTTATCATCTTATGTTCTGGATACATTCTTGATGCCAAATATAGATGAAAAAATAGCCTTGAAATTTGTCAGTACCGATTACTTAGACCGATTGCTGATGCAGGCATCTCGTTATTGTGAATCTGCCGGGAATAAGAGCAGAGAACTGTTGTACACTGCGATGAAAGACGCAGTTGCTGTTCAATTATTGAAAAGCAATCCGGTGAAGGGAACACAGAAATATCCGAGAAAGAAGTCAAAAATAAGACTGCCAAGTAAGTCACAGATAAAAACGGTTCTGGAGGTTGAAAAAAACAGGAACTGGTTTTTAGAGATTATACTGGGATTGTATTGCGGACTTAGAAAAGGTGAAATTCTTGGATTAAAATTCTGCGATTTTGATATGGAAAGAAAAACGGTAACAATAGAACGGCAATTAGTGTCAGAAGTAGTGTTTGATGAAAAGGGACAGAAAACGAAAGAGTATAGCCTTTTGCTGAGGGAACCTAAAAGTGAGGCTGGTAACCGAACGTTGGAGATTCCGCCAATTATTTTTGTCGAACTTGAAAAAAGAAAGGAGAGGGTAGAAAAAAATAAGCAGAAATATAAAGAACAGTATGAGGATCATGACCTGATCAGCTGCCAGAAAAATGGAAAGCCGCATTATCTTAGCGCATTAAACAATGAACTGAATTATGTATGCCGGATTATGAAACTGCCGCATATCACAGTACATAGTTTGCGCCATATGTATGCCACGATTTTATTAGAAAGAGGAATTACATTAGCGAAAATTTCTTCCCTGTTAGGGCACAGTTCTATTAATACAACGTTTGACTTTTATGCGGACGTTATGGAAGAGGGGCAGAAAATTGTAGATTTGGTAAATGCGGAATTCTTACCGGAGGTAAATGCAGAGTAGGAGGATTGAAGGTGGATTTATCGAAACTTGATCTGAGACCGTATGTTGATTATAGAGTGGAAAACATTATGCCAATAAAGAAAAAATACGGTTTTAGGGTAACTGTGATTTACGAGGATCTATCGGAAAAGGAGTGCCAGCACTCAGGGTATGAAAAGAAAGCCGAGGCGGACAGGGCGCGAGACGCAGTGATCGCACAGCTTCATGAAGGGACCTATGTAGTTTATAAAGATATAAAGCTTTATGAATTGTTGGAATATTGGCTGGAAAATGTGATGAAAGTAAAGCCTGATTTCCGGGCAAACAGTTATACGACCTACAAGAATTGCATTTATAACCATATTATTCCGCAGATCGGGAACCTGAAGCTGGTAACACTAAACCAGGGGCATATTTTGAAATTCTTGAAAGGTTTGGCTGTAAAATATCCGTCAATGCCAAGAATAGCAAAACCTGTTTTAAACACTTCTTTAGAATATGCGGTATCCAAGAAACTGATGGTATTAAATCCGTGTGCGGAAATAAAACTTCCTGCTGAGAAAGAAAAAGCAGGATATCATACTCTTGTTATAAAAGAAAGCAAGACATTGACGTTGGAGCAGGTGAAAACACTTCTGGTTGCTTCCAAAGAATCCAAAATACATATGCAGCTGGTATTTGCCTTACTTATGGGGCTAAGACGTGGAGAAATTAATGGATTGAAATATTCAGATGTTGATTTTGAAAAGCATACATTGAGGATTGAAAGGCAGCTCGGGGAAGATCTGCATGCTGACAAAGAGAAACTGCCAGTCCATACGATCACCAAGCAGGAAGTACCGCCGAAAACACAATCCAGTTACCGAGAGATCCCGATTCCGGACTATGTATATCATGAAATACTGGAAGAACGGAAGATATATGAGAAGAACCGAAGCCGCAGGCAGCATGGAAAATGGATATTCCAGGATCTTGATTATATCTGCTGTTCCAGTTATGGAAGACCCCGAAGTAAACATTACCATTTTGTGCATTATAAAAAATTGCTGAAAGAATTGGGGTTGCCGGATATACGATTCCATGATCTGAGAGGGACATATGCTACCTTGTTGATGAAAAATAGTGTCAATCAGAAAGCAGTCGCAGAGGTCATGGGTCATGCAAATTCCATTATTACAGTGGATGTCTATACGGACAAAAAAGCAATCATTGAGGGGTGGTTGGAAGGAATGCAGCCGTTTATTGATGAGGTGCATCCATATGATGAACAGGATGTTGGGCTGCTGAAGAAAATGTTCGGGATGGATATTTCACTAAAGACAGCATCCGGCAGGAGCGAAGAAACAAAATAATCTAACAGAGCGGGAAATGTGTGTAAGAGAGATACATTTTCCGCTTTTTCTGTGTGTAAACGGATGTGCGATGAGAATGCGATGTGAATTTGTAAAATTGGGTTGTACTTTGTGGGTCTTGTGATAAAATAGAATTAGGTAATGAAAATGAGGGAGATAGTAGAAATCTGGTTATAGATGTTTTGAAAGGAGGCTGCGTTGAATGGCATATACGACAGTAGAAATCCAAGTCCCGGAAGCAATGAAGCCGTATGTGGCGGATAGAACGGAAGAGGCTACATTGGAAAGAAATGCGTTGCTGTTATATCCGTATATATTGAAAAGGACAATTTCTCATGGCAGAGCCGCTGAAATCTTAGGAATCCATAAACTGGATTTGATAGACTTATATGGACAGATGGGGTTCTGTTATTTTGACCAGACGGAAGAAGAACTGGATAAAGATCTACAAACATTTCAGGAACTCGGACTGAGCGGAGGAACCATATGATTGTTGTTGCAGATACTACGCCGATCATTTCTTTGCTGAAGGTGGGACACTTGGATCTGTTGGAAAAATATTTTGGAGCAGTACAGATTCCAAGGGCTGTTTTCGATGAATTAACATCGAATCCCAGGTTTCTGGAGGAGGCGGAACAGGTTAGAGACTGCCCGTTCATCCATATTGTGAAGGTAGATGATAGGAAGACCGTAAGTTTACTGCGGCGCGCGACAGGACTGGATTTAGGAGAAAGCGAAGCGATTGTTTTAACAGATGACTTGCAGGCGGATCTACTGCTGATGGATGAGGCAAAAGGCAGACAAGTAGCTGAACAGATGGGAATAAAAATCATGGGAACGATAGGTTTACTGATGGCGTCCTACCAAAGCGGTACAATAGAGGCGGATGAGATACGGAAATGTGTTGAAATTCTAAGGAACTCCGGACGGCATATTGGAGAGAGGTATCTTCAAATGCTATTGTCGAGGATCAAAAGTGAAAAATGAGGAAAGCTCAGGCAGCAATGCCTGAGCCTTTTCATGCTACAGTCTCGGACGGACAGAAAATAGAACATATGTTCAAAATGATATTGATTTATAGGAGGATTTATGGTAGCATGATATAGTAAAAACAGAGACATATGGAAAGCATAATTATACCGTTTTATGCATTTAGGGATGGGCAGTGCTGTTTCGTGCTGCGGTGTCAGAAAAATGCGTTTAGGTGACCTAATTCGTGCAATAGGGCAAAATAAGCCTAAAAGCAAACATATGATCGGGAAAAACGATTGGAAATTGCACGAATTTACTGGTTGATAGTAATCATAGTAAGGAGAGATTTTGCTATGGACAGATTTGAATTAGTATCAGAATACGCCCCCACCGGCGACCAGCCGCAGGCGATAGAAGCCCTTGTAAAAGGCTTCCAGGAAGGCAACCAATGCCAGACTTTACTGGGGGTTACGGGTTCCGGCAAGACCTTCACGATGGCGAATGTTATCGCCCAGTTAAACAAGCCAACCTTGATTTTGGCGCATAATAAGACGTTGGCGGCACAGCTCTATGGGGAGTTTAAAGAGTACTTTCCGAATAATGCGGTGGAGTATTTTGTCTCCTACTACGATTATTACCAGCCGGAGGCCTATGTGCCCTCGTCTGACACGTATATCGCGAAGGATTCGGCGGTAAATGATGAGATCGATAAGCTGCGTCTGTCTGCCACGGCTTCGCTGGTGGAGCGGCGGGATGTGGTGATCATTTCCAGCGTATCCTGCATCTATGGTCTGGGAGAACCGGAGAATTTTGAAAAGATGATGGTATCGCTGCGTCCGGGTATGGAGAAGGATCGCGACGAGGTGATCCGGCAGCTGATCGACATCCAGTATGACCGCAGTGAGATGGATTTCCACCGCGGCACCTTCCGGGTGCATGGCGATGTGCTGGAGATTTTTCCGGCGAGCGCCGGAGATTACGCTTTTCGTGTGGAGTTTTTTGGAGATGAGATCGACCGGATTACACAGATTGATGTGCTGACGGGTGAGATAAAGAGCAGAATGGAACATATTGCCGTTTTCCCGGCGTCGCATTATGTGGTGCCGCCGGATCGGATACGACAGGCAGCGGCGGATATCGAGGAAGAGCTGGCGGAGCGCGTGGCGTACTTTAAGAGCGAGGACAAGCTGCTTGAGGCGCAGCGCATTGCGGAGCGGACAAATTTTGACATTGAGATGATGAAGGAGACGGGCTTTTGCTCCGGTATAGAGAATTATTCGCGGCATCTGGCGGGACTGAAGCCGGGAGCGCCGCCGCACACGCTGCTTGATTACTTCCCGGATGATTTTCTGATGATCATTGACGAGTCACATAAAACGATTCCGCAGATCCGGGCGATGTATTCCGGGGATCAGTCGCGCAAGACGACGCTGGTGGACTACGGCTTCCGCCTGCCGTCCGCGAAGGACAACCGCCCCTTGAATTTTGAGGAATTTGAAAGTAAAATAGATCAGATTATGTTTGTCTCGGCGACACCGGGAGAATATGAGGAAGCACACGAGCAGCTGCGCGCCGAGCAGATCATCCGTCCGACCGGGCTGCTTGATCCGAGGGTGGATGTCCGCCCGGTGGAGGGGCAGATCGATGACCTTGTAGGTGAGGTAAACAAAGAGGTCGCAAAGAAAAATAAAGTGCTGATCACTACACTTACGAAGCGGATGGCGGAGGATCTCACGGAATATATGCGGGACATCGGCATCCGTGTGCGGTATCTGCATTCTGATATCGATACATTGGAGCGCACGGAGATCATCCGCGATATGCGTCTGGATGTGTTTGATGTGCTGGTGGGCATTAATCTGCTGCGAGAAGGCCTCGACATTCCGGAAATCACGCTGGTAGCGATCCTGGATGCAGATAAAGAGGGCTTTCTTCGTTCTGCAACTTCTCTGATACAGACGATCGGGCGCGCCGCGCGAAACGCGGAAGGACACGTGATCATGTACGCCGATGTGATGACGGATTCCATGAAAATTGCGATTGAAGAGACGGAGCGCCGCCGCCGGGTGCAGGACGCTTACAATCAGAAGCACGGCATCACGCCGCAGACGATCCAGAAGTCTGTGCGCGACCTCATCAGCATTTCGAAGGAAGTGGCGAAGGAGGAGAAGAAGCTGGCGGTCGATCCGGAATCTATGAGCAAAAAGGAACTGGAGAAGCTGATCGCAGAGGTGCAGAAGAAGATGAAGAAGGCAGCCGCGGAGCTGAATTTCGAGGCGGCGGCAGAGCTGCGTGATCAGATGATAAATCTGAAGCAGCACCTGCAGGACGCATAAATCGCAGCATCATTTACAGAGTGCATAAACCGCAGCGGCATTTACAGAATGTATAAACCGCAGCAGACTGGCGGGAGGCATAAAGCAAAGAAATCGGGCATGCCTGCGAGACAGCTTCGCCCGGAATGATAGAAAAACAGGAGAAAATCATGGCAGTGAATTCAAATAAGATGCAGTATATCCGCATACGCGGAGCAAACGAACATAACCTGAAGAATGTAGATCTCGATATTCCGCGCAATCAGCTGGTGGTGCTGACCGGTCTGAGCGGTTCGGGAAAGTCGTCGCTTGCATTTGACACCATTTATGCGGAAGGACAGAGGCGCTATATGGAGTCTCTGTCGTCCTACGCGCGCCAGTTCCTTGGGCAGATGGAAAAGCCGGATGTGGAGAGCATCGAGGGGCTTCCGCCGGCAATCTCCATCGACCAGAAATCGACGAACCGCAATCCGCGTTCCACGGTCGGCACGGTGACGGAAATCTACGACTATTTTCGTCTGCTGTATGCCAGGATCGGTACGCCGCACTGCCCGAAATGCGGACAGGAGATCAAAAAACAGACGGTCGACCAGATGGTGGATCAGCTTATGGAATTGCCGGAGCGCACGAAGATCCAGCTTCTTGCGCCGACAGTACGCGGCAGAAAGGGCGAGCACGTCAAGCTGTTTGAAAAGGCGAAGCGCAGCGGTTACGTGCGCGTGATCGTCGATGGAAATATGTACGATCTCTCCGAGGAGATCAAGCTGGATAAAAATAAAAAACATAATATAGAAATTGTGGTCGATCGACTGATGATCAAGCCGGGGATCGAAAAACGTCTGACGGATTCCATCGAGAATGTCATGGAGCTGTCGGACGGGCTGGTGATCGTGGACGTGGACGGGCGGGAGCCGATGCGCTTCAGCCAGAGCTTTTCCTGCCCGGACTGCGGCATCAGCGTGGAGGAGATCGAGCCGCGCAGCTTTTCCTTCAACAATCCGTTCGGGGCGTGCCCGGACTGCTTTGGACTTGGCTACAAAATGGAGTTTGACGAGGATCTGATGATTCCGGACAAATCGTTAAGTATTGCGGAAGGCGCGATCACGGTGCTGGGCTGGCAGTCGTGCACGACGAAGGGCAGCTTTACCAGGGCGATCCTTGACGCGCTTGCGGAGGAATATCACTTTAGCCTGGAGACGCCGTATGAGCAGCTTCCGGCGGACATTCAGCATATGCTGATCCACGGAACCGGCGGCAAAAAGGTAAAGGTGCATTATACCGGAATGCGCGGAACCGGCGTATATGATGTGGCATTTGAGGGCCTGATCCGGAATGTGGAGCGGCGCTACCGGGAGACCGGTTCGGAAAGCTCCAAACAGGAATATGAGACATTTATGCGCATCACACCCTGTAAGAGCTGTAAGGGGCAGCGTCTGAAAAAAGAGGCGCTCGCTGTCACGATCCAGGGGAAAAATATTTATGAGGTAACTTCCATGCCGATCAATAAGCTGCAGGTATTTCTGCAGGAGCTTACGCTCACGAAGCAGCAGGAGCTGATCGGGCACCAGATATTAAAGGAAATCCGGGCGCGCGTACAGTTCCTCGTGGATGTCGGGCTTCATTATCTGACGCTCGCGCGGGCGACCGGAAGTCTTTCCGGCGGCGAGGCGCAGCGTATCCGGCTTGCTACCCAGATCGGTTCCGGGCTGGTCGGCGTGGCTTATATTTTGGATGAGCCGAGCATCGGGCTTCATCAGAGCGACAACGACAAGCTGCTGAACACGCTGAATCATCTGCGGGATCTTGGAAACACACTGATTGTGGTCGAGCATGATGAGGATACCATGCGGGCGGCGGATTTTATAGTAGATGTCGGACCGGGGGCGGGAGAGCACGGCGGCGAAATTATTGCCGCGGGTACCGTCGAGGATATCATAAATTGTAAAGATTCCATCACAGGAGATTATCTGAGCGGAAGAAAGAAGATTCCGGTACCTGCGGAGCGCAAAACACCGACCGGATTTCTGCGCATAGTTGGCGCAAGGCAGAACAATCTGAAGAATATTAACGTGGAGATCCCGCTTGGTGTCATGACATGTGTGACAGGCGTGTCCGGCTCCGGCAAAAGCTCGCTGGTCAACGAAATCCTTTACAAGAGCCTGGCAAAGAAACTGAACCGTGCGCGGACGATTGCCGGGGCTCATGACCGTATCGAGGGCATCGGGCAGCTTGATAAGGTGATCAATATTGACCAGTCGCCGATCGGCAGAACGCCGCGTTCCAATCCTGCCACCTATACCGGGGTGTTCGATCAGATCCGCGACCTGTTTGCATCGACGGCGGATGCCAAGGCGCGCGGCTACAAAAAAGGACGATTCAGCTTCAATGTGAAGGGCGGGCGCTGTGAGGCGTGCAGCGGCGACGGTATTCTGAAGATCGAGATGAATTTCCTGCCGGACGTCTATGTGCCGTGCGAGGTCTGCCAGGGCAGGCGTTACAACCGGGAAACGCTGGAGGTGAAATATAAGGGAAAGAGCATTTACGATGTATTGAATATGACGGTGGAGGAGGCGCTGAAATTTTTCGAGCATCTTCCGTCTATCCGCAGAAAGATCGAGACGCTCTACGACGTCGGACTCTCTTATATCCGGCTCGGGCAGCCATCCACGACGCTGTCAGGCGGCGAGGCACAGCGCATCAAGCTTGCTACTGAGCTTAGCAGACGCAGTACGGGAAGGACGATCTACATTCTTGACGAACCGACTACCGGACTGCACTTTGCCGATGTACACAAGCTGATCGAGATTCTGCAGCGCTTGGCGGACGGCGGCAATACTGTGGTTGTGATTGAGCACAACCTGGATGTTATCAAGACTGCTGATTATATCATCGATATGGGACCGGAGGGCGGCGACGGCGGCGGCACCGTCATCGCGCGCGGCACGCCGGAGGAGGTGGCGCAGGTCGCTGAGTCCTATACCGGGCAGTATGTGAAGAAATATTTATGATGTCAGCTATTTATATGTCAGCGATACGCGTCCGGCATTGACCGGAGCAGCGCGCAGATGCGCAGCACAGAATGATCCGCGGGCATCATCACACTGCGCGTTTCGCGCGCAGTGAAAAGGCTGTGCCTCTCGGCACAGCCTTTTCAGGAAAGAGAAAAAATTAAATATTTTGAGGGAGTACTTCGCAGCGTGTGGGGGCTGCGAAGTGTGAGTTATGAAATATATTAGCTGTTTGCTAATATGCTGATAGTATATCTAATAAATGTGTTCAAAATATGTTCTCCATCTAAAGAAAATGTGAAATTCCTAAAAAGGGCTTTAAAAAATTTTAAGGGTGTTTTATACTTACTTCAGACAGGATAAAGGGGGATAAAAGATGAACATTTCAGATATCGGAATAGATCTTGGAACGGCCAGTATTCTGGTTTATGTAAGGGGAAAAGGCGTTGTTTTAAAAGAACCGTCTGTGGTTGCTTTTGACAGAGATATGAATAAAATAAAAGCGATCGGTGAGGAAGCGCGTATGATGCTGAGCAGGAGCACCGGAAATATTGTAGCGATCCGTCCGCTGAAAAACGGCATCATCTCGGATTATGCTGTGACGGAGCAGGTGCTGAAATATTTTATCCAGAAGGCGAGCGGAAAGCTTTCTTTTAAAAAGCCGCGCATCAGCATCAATTTGCCGGGCACCGTTACTGAGGTCGAGCGCAAAGCAATTGAGGACGCCACCTATCAGGCGGGCGCGCGGGAGGTTGCGCTTGTGCCGGAGCCGATCGCGGCTGCGATCGGTGCGGAGATCGATATTTCCAGACCGTGCGGAAAAATGGTTGTGGATATCGGCGCCGGTACCTGTGATGCAGCAGTTCTCTCACTGGACGGAATCGTGGTAGATACTACGCTGAAGGTGGCAGGAGACGATTTTGACAATGCGATTGTTCACTATGCGCGCACAGCGCATAATCTGATCATCGGAGAGCGGCTTGCAGAAGACATTAAGATCCATGTGGGTACGGCAGTAGAGCGTGCGCAGCAGAAAATAATGGAAGTAAAAGGACGTGATCTGACAACCGGTCTTCCCAAGACCGTACGCGTCAGTTCGGAGGATATCCGCCTGGCACTGCAGGAGCCGCTTGCGCAGATCACAGAGGCGGTACACAGCGTGCTGGAGAAAACGCCGCCGGAGCTTGCGGCGGACATTGTGGAGCGCGGTATTGTGCTGACAGGCGGCGGCTGTCTGCTGGATGGCATGGAGGAGCTGATCGAGGAAAAGACCGGCATCAATACCGTCACAGCGGAAGATCCGATCTCGGCGGTGGCGATCGGGGTTGGACGCTATCCGGAGATCATCTCCGGACGCGCGCGCAGAGAGGATTGAGGAACGCCGGAAGGCGGCATTCAGAATGACGGACAGGACATGCCGGGGAGCGCTCCTCAGACACTGGACAGCAGGTGCGCCGGAAAAAACAGAGGAAGTGAATGGAACAAAGGAATGGAAAAGGTTTCAGGATATGTGGATCATATCATATACCGCAATGAGGACAATGGCTATACGGTGCTGGTCCTGATCTGCGAGGGAGAGGAGATAACCTGTGTCGGGACGCTGCAGTTTGCCAGCGAGGGGGAGCTGATCGAGGCGGAAGGCAGCTATACGGAGCACAGTACCTATGGCAGGCAGTTTCAGATAGCCTCTTATGAATATAAAACGCCGGAGGACGAGCTTTCCATTGAGCGTTACCTTGGCTCGGGAGCGGTGAAGGGTGTCGGGATGGCACTCGCCGCGCGGATCGTGCGCCGTTTTAAGGGCGATACCTTCCGCATCATTGAGGAGGAACCGGAGCGGCTCGCGGAGATCAAGGGCATCAGCGAGCGCAAGGCGCGGGAAATCGCACAGCAGATGGAGGAAAAGCGCGATATGCGTAAGGCGATGCTTTTTCTGCAGCAGTACGGTATTTCCACGACGCTTGCCATGAAAATCTACAATCAGTACGGGGCGTCGCTTTATCAGATCGTGCGGGAAAACCCCTATAAGCTGGCGGATGACATAAACGGCGTCGGCTTTCGGGTTGCCGATGAAATCGCATCCAGAGTGGGTATTCATACCGACTCTGATTTTCGTATAAAAAGCGGGATTTTGTATGTGCTGGCGCAGGCGATGACGGAGGGTCACGTTTATCTGCCGCAGCCGGAGCTGATGCGCCGCGCTTCGGAGCTTCTTGGCGTCTCCCTGGAGACGATGGAGCACTTTCTGCCCGACCTTGCGATCGAGCGGAAGATCATTATAAAAGAGGTACTGACCGGAAATACGGACAGAAGCGGGGAAGAGGAACGGGTTCCGGGAATCTACAGCGCTTCTAATTATTATCTGGAGCTGAATACAGCGAAGATGCTGCATGACCTGAATATTTCTGCGGAAATTTCCGAGGAAGCTGTCCAGCGGCGTCTGGCGCAGATCGAGCAGGAAACCGGAACGAGGCTGGAGGAGCTGCAAAAGGAAGCGGCGGCAGCTGCAGTGAGCCACGGGCTGCTCGTGATCACGGGTGGACCGGGTACCGGAAAAACGACGACGATCAACGCATTGATTCACTATTTTGCCTCCGAGGGACTGCAGATCCTGCTGGCAGCGCCGACCGGAAGAGCGGCAAAGCGCATGACGGAAGCGACCGGCTGCGAAGCGCAGACGATCCACCGGCTGCTGGAGGTTTCGGGCGCGATGGAAGAGTCCTCGGCTCCTATTCATTTTGAGCGGAATATGCAGAATCCGCTGGAGGCGGATGTCATCATCATCGACGAGATGTCGATGGTGGATATTTTTCTGATGCACGCGCTGCTTAGTGCAGTCACGCCGGGTACGCGGCTGATCATGGTGGGTGACGTCAATCAGCTTCCTTCGGTGGGACCAGGTTGTGTTCTGAAGGATATTATCGAATCGGAGCGCTTTCCGGTCGTGCGGCTGACGAAAATCTTCCGCCAGGCGAGCGAGAGCGATATCGTAGTGAACGCGCACAAGATCAACAGCGGAGAGCATGTTGTGCTTGACAATAAAAGCCGGGATTTTTTCTTCTTAAAGCGCGATGAGGCGAATATCATTATCCGTGTGGTACTGGCGCTTGTGCAGCAGAAGCTTCCGAAATACGTGGAGGCGAAGCCTTATGATATCCAGGTGCTCACGCCGATGCGCAAGGGGCTGCTCGGCGTGGAACGGCTGAACACGATCCTGCAGCAGTACCTCAATCCGCCCGCGCCCGATAAGCGGGAGCGGGAGCACGCCGGCGGCATTTTCCGCGAGGGCGACAAGGTGATGCAGATCAAAAACAATTACCAGGCGGAGTGGGAGGTTCGCGGAAAATACGGCATCGCGGTAGAAAAGGGTGTCGGCATTTTTAACGGCGACATGGGCATTGTCCGGGAGATCAATACATACGCGGAGCAGCTGACGGTGGAGTTCGATGAGGGACGTTTTGTGGATTACTCCTTTAAGCAGTTAGAGGAGCTGGAGCTTGCGTATGCTATCACCATCCACAAGTCGCAGGGAAGCGAGTATCCTGCGGTTGTGATCCCGCTGCTCGCCGGACCGCGGATGCTGATGAACCGCAACCTTCTGTATACGGCGGTGACAAGGGCGCGCAAATGCGTGACGCTGGTCGGCTCTGCCGATGTGTTCTATCAGATGATCGACAACCGTTTCGAACAGAAGCGCTATTCGACGCTTAAGGAGCGCATCTGCGAGTGGAACGAAATGTAGCGCCTGAACGCTATACAGATTATTTTCCTGCCGGGAGAGGATCTGTAAACAGGATGATAAATGAAAATACGGAAAACGACAGACATGTTGCTGTGCCGGATAGATGACCGGGAATTTTTCGAGACGTGGAAACGGGCTGGCAGGCGTGCCGGAGCTGCGGCACTCGATCTGCTCCTGCCGCGCCGATGCGCCATCTGCGGGACGCTGTCAGCAGGCATCTGCGGGGAGTGCAGAAAAAAGCTGCCCTATATCCGGGGAGACGTCTGCTTCTGCTGCGGGCGGCCGCTGGCGGATCCGGATGCGGAATATTGTCCGGCGTGCCGCGCCAAGAAGCATGCTTATACGCAGGGGCGTGCGCTTTATCTTTATACCGATGCGGTGAGAGAATCGCTTCATGCGGTGAAATATCATAACAAGCGGGAATATCTGGAATATTACGCCCGGGAAATGGCGGAACATCTGGCGGAAGCATGGAAAACATGGCAGCCTCAGGTGATGATCCCGATTCCCATGCATCCGTCTGCGTGCAGAAAGCGCGGCTACAATCAGGCGGAGATCCTGGCAAAGGAGCTTGGCAGAATTCTGGGGATTCCGGTGCGGTGCGACGTGCTGAAAAAGGTGCGGAAAACCGCCAGCCAGAAGGAACTGGATTACCGTGCGAGGCAAAGTAATCTGAAGGGAGCGTTTGCAGTAGCGGAGAAATATATGCACAGCAGCAGGCGGGAGGGCGGCCTGCAGGAAATCCCGCGCGGGTCGGAGCGTTGCCTTCCCTGGGAGCGAGTCCTTCTTGTGGATGACATCTACACAACAGGCAGCACGGTGCATGAGGCGGCTGTAGTGCTGAAGAATGCCGGTATAAAATGTGTATATTTTGTGACAATCTGTGCAGTCCCGGAAAATTCCTGAAAACAGGTTGCGTTAGGGTGTTTGCAAAGAAGGTTTTTCATGTTATACTAGAAACACACGCAAAAATGAGGGGCTGGTATGATATGCCGGATGAAAAACGGATTTATTTAATGACAAAGCTCGCGCTCTTTGAGGAGCAGCATAAAGAACAGCTGGAAGGCGTGCAGGGGTATTTTCGGGGAGATTATATCGGGCGCCATATGATAAAGAACGGGCTGCGTATTACGCTGGCATTCCTGCTTGGACTGGCGGGATGGGGATTATATAATGCGGAGACTTTGATCGTAGATATCACACAGATCGATGTGAAGGCGCTCGGTGCGCGGATCTTATTCCTTTATGCCGTAGTGCTGAGCGTTTTTCTGGTGCTCACCTATGCGATCCAGACGCTGCGCTATGCGCGGGCCAAACAGGATCTTTATCAGTATCGGGAGCTTCTGAAGCAGCTTGAAAAAGCGTACCGTGAGGATGATGAGGCGAAGAGCGATGCGCGCAGGAGGAGAACAGTATGAGATTTTTGCTTACCGTGCGGGAGGCGCTCGGCAGGTTTTATGGAAAATACGATACGGCGATCCGGCTGCTTTTTAAATTTGCAGCAGCCTTTCTGATTTTTCTGTCGATCCGCAATGTGCTCGGACAGACGGCGGCGATCAATCATCCGCTGATCCTGCTGATCCTGGCGGCAGGCTGTATGCTATTGCCGTCAAATACCATCATTCTGGTGGCTGCGGGACTGATTCTGGTACATTTTTACGGGATTTCCCTGGAGGCAGCGCTTGTCGGAGGAGGTATCCTGATCATTGGGCTGCTTGTTTATTTCAGCCTGGCGCCGCAGTCGGCATGGCCGCTTCTTCTGACGGGGCTTGCGCTTGGGCTGAAAATGGGCTGCGTGCCGGCAGTGCTGTTCGGGCTGCTCGGCGGATCGCTTGGCGCGGTTGGCGCAGCATTTGGGGCGCTCTCTTATTACCTGATACAGATCGTGGAAAAAAACGGGGCAAATCTGCAGTCAACTGCTGCTGAGGCGGCGGAGGCAATGGTACAGAAGGCGGCGCAGTTGATTCAGGCAGTGATCAATGAGCGAGAGATGCTGGTGATGGCGGCGGCTCTGGCGGTGGCGCTCCTGGTGGTATATCTTATCCGTATCCAGGCAATAAAATATGCATGGATGGTGGCGTCAGCGGCAGGATGTGCGGCATATCTGGCAGTGCGTGCCGTTGGGGCGGCGGTTTTTGGCGTGCCGCTGGACGCGCTGCAGATATTTGCGGAGATCCTGGTATCGCTGTTCGCCGGATGGATGGCGCAGATAATGCTGTTTCATCTGGATTACAAAAAGACACAGACCGTTCGTTTTGAGGACGATGAATATTATTACTATGTAAAAGCCGTGCCGAAAAAGAAGCTTCACAGAAAGAAGAGAAAACGCAGGGCAGAAGGGAGATAAACGGTGGATACGATCAAGGTGTGGATCAGCAATCATTTCCCATGGCTGAAGGCGCCTGCTATTACAATAGGGATCATTGATATTATAGAGATCATCATCCTTTCCTTTTTAGTATACAGCGTGCTGGTATGGATTAAGCGGAGCAGAGCATGGACGCTTCTGAAGGGAATGCTTCTGGTCGGTTTCTTTATTGCGCTGGCGTATCTGTTCAATATGGATACGCTCACATTTATCATTGAGAAAGGACTGAACATTATCTTCATGGCGGCGCTTGTCATTTTTCAGCCGGAGCTGCGCAGGGTGCTGGAACAGCTGGGGGAAAAGGAATTTTTTTCCAATATTATTCCGGCGGGCACAGTGAAGGAAGTGGTACAGCGCTGCAGTGACCGCACGGTCAATGAAATTGTGCGGGCGTCGCTGGAGATGGCGAAGGTGAAAACCGGCGCGCTGATGGTGATCGAGGAGAACGAAACGCTTGCAGAGTATGAGCGCACGGGCATTGCGATCGACGCTGTAGTGTCCAGCCAGCTTCTGATTAATATTTTTGAACATAATACGCCGCTGCACGACGGAGCAGTTATCATAAAAGGCGATAAGATCGTTTCCGCGACCTGTTATCTGCCGCTGTCGGACAGCCAGAATCTTGGTAAGGAGCTGGGAACGCGGCACCGCGCCGGCGTTGGCGTCAGCGAAGTGACGG
Organism: Marvinbryantia sp.; assembly: GCF_047017445.1. NCBI lineage: Bacteria > Bacillati > Bacillota > Clostridia > Lachnospirales > Lachnospiraceae > Marvinbryantia > Marvinbryantia sp. Next base: position 64,330 of record NZ_JBKXTT010000012.1, read on the forward strand.
ATTCCCTCACGATTATCGTATCAGAGGAGACCGGTAAAATCTCCATCGCAAAGAAGGGTGTGCTTACCAGAAACGTGACCGAAGAGATTCTGCGTGCGCAGCTCATTACGCTGCAGAATAAATCGGTAAATTCCCGGAAGCTGATCAGCGGTGGAAAGTTTATTTTCGGGCGCAGAGAAAAGACGGAAGCGGAGAAAGGAAGCAAATAGCATGAGATATAAACTGACGCATAATCTGGGGCTGAAGCTGCTTTCGGTCCTGGCTGCCTGTCTCATCTGGCTGGTCGTCATGGACAGCAACGATCCGGAAAAGCAGCAGGTGTACCGGAATGTCCCGGTAACGATCAAAAACCAGGACACGATTACAAACGCAAATAAAACCTACACGGTGGTTGGCGGTGCAGATAAAGTGAGTGTTTATGTGACGGCACGGCGGTCGGTGCGCACAAGGCTGAGCGCTTCAAGCTTTACCGTTCGTGCGGATCTTGAGAACTATAATGAAGCAATCGGTTCGGTTCCGCTGGAGGTCACATGCTCTGATCCGTCGGTATCACAGGAGGATATGCGTATCCAGCCGGCTTCCATGAAGATTAAGATGGAGGATAAGATAGAAGAAACCTTTGGAATCGTAGCGACAACTTCGGGCAATGCGGCGAAAGGCTTTGAGGTGGGCAGCACAACGGTGCTGACAGGAGATACCATCAAAATTGCCGGACCGGAGTCTCTGATCAGCATTATCGGAAAGGTGACGGTTCCGGTGGATGTCACTTACATGTCGGAGGACAGTGTTCAGCAGCTCCCCATCCGCATTGAGGATAAAAATGGCGCGGAGCTGACAGACAGTCAGTGGAGTAACCTGGAGCTGAAAAATATGGACGGCATTGTTCTGAAGGATAATCTTGCGGAGGTGGGTGTCGAGATCTGGCGGATTTACGGGGAGATTGCACTGCAGGCGGAGCTGACCGGGGAACCGGCGTCAGGTTATGAGGTGACGGACGTTACGATTTCTCCGCGTACAGTAAATCTGACAGCGTCGGCGGCTGCGATTGAAAAGCTGGGAAACAGTCTGACGTTGCAGGATACCTTTGACATTTCCGGCGTGTCAGAAAATATAGAGTTTACGGCAGATCTGAGCAACACGCTGAGCCAGTATGAGGATGTGCGGCTGGAGGCGGATGCTTCCCCGGCTGTGACGGTAACGGTGACGATTGACGAGGTGGGGAGCAAAACGATCGAATTTCCGGTATCTGAGCTGACGCTGAACAATGCGCCTGCCGGAAAGAGACTGATCTTTTCTCCGACAGATAAGCTTGCGATCAATATCCGCTCTACGGAGGAGCATCTGGGCGAGATTGATGTGGAGGATATTAAGGCCGAGATCGATCTTTCGGGATGTCAGGCGAATGGCAGCTATACTCTGCCGGTAACGGTGGAGGTGCCGGAGGGCTGTGAGCTGGGCGCCGAGGTATCTATTGTGGTAAATGTAGAAGAGGAAGAACAGGAAGCGGAAGTAGAGCTTCAGACGGAGGAATAGCTTATGGTAAGCCAGACGTTTGTGATCAGAAATCATGCAGGACTGCATCTGAAGCCGGCGGCAATGCTGTGTACGGAGGCGATCCGATATAAATCGGCCATCACACTGTCCTTTGCAGACACGCAGGTCAATGCCAAGAGCGTGCTCAGTGTGCTCAGCGCGTGCGTGAAGTGCAACGACAGCATTACGATCTCCTGCGACGGACCGGACGAGGGCGAGGCTCTGGAGAACCTTGGCAGGCTGATCATGGATGGTTTGGGAGAATAGAAGAAGAGCTTCTACAGCTAAAGATGGGAAATAAAAAACGGGAGGAAGAGCGGATGCTCTTCCTCCTTGCTTCATATTTATTCGTATTTATTATGGATTTACCCAGATATCGGTCGGATCCTTTCCGACTGTTCCTGCTTTCATTTTCTGGACAGTGGGTTTTCCGAGCGGCATTGCTTCCTTGTCGGAAATAACTACCTTTGTGCCGATTGGACAATTATAGTAGATCCACCTTGCATCGGCAACGCAAAGCCGGATGCATCCGTGGGAGGCTGCCTGACCGAGCTTGTTGAAATCGCTTGCCGCTACGTTGTACTGGTTGCGGGACGTTCCGTTCATTGGTACCGAGTGGAAGAGGTAGTCGCTGAAGTACGTCCCCGGCGGGCAAATGTGGCTGCAATACTGTCCCATTGACGGTCCGTTCAGCGTCCACCATTTGTAGTGCGTCCGGATATAGAAGGTACCGGTCGGGGTGGCGTTGTTCAGACCAACAGAGCATGCCATAGCCTTTACCGGGGTATTGCCGTCGTAGATGGTGACTACATTATTTTTCCTGTTTACACGGATCGTCATATTTCCGCTTGGCGTGTAGGTGACATAGCCTTTTGTGCCGAAGTTGTAGGACTTGCCGTTGATAGTCTTCTTGCCGAAAACCTGCGCTCCCTTGTTTTTCGGATCGTAGTAGTAGCGCTTTGTGCCGACAACGACCCAGCCGGTCTGCTGCACGCCGGAATAGTTGAAATAATAATATTTTCCGTCGATCTTATATCTGCCGTTCGTGCAGGCGCGCCCTTTATTTTTCTGATTGAAATAGTAGCGCTGCCCCTTGTACGTTCTCCAGCCGTATACCATTTTGGCGGTCTTGATATGGAAGCAGTAGTAATAATCGCCGATCTTCTGTATGCCGGAGACGCGGTGCGCGTTTTTATCGAAATAGTAGGTGGCGCCGTCGATGGTGTATGCAGCGCCGTGATACGCTCTGCCTCTTCCATTAAAATAGTAGTAATATTTGCCAATGTGTTTCCAGGTGCGCTTGACGGCACGGCCGCTCGCGGTACTGACCTGACCTTTGGCATTTACCTTGACAGGGGTAAAATAATAGTATTTTTTGTTGTACTGCTGCAGTCCGGTCCGCAGATAACCTTTGCTGGTGCCGTAATAGGTCTGCCCCTTCCAGGTGCCGAAACCGGTGAGGAGACGACCGTCCGCCTGACTGAGATAAAGCTTCTTCGTGCTTTTCACATAGGTGAGCCGATTCTTTACCAGCCGTCCTTTGGAGTCAAACAGGAACAGACCGGTCTTACCGTCCTTTTTCAAAGAGCGTGGACCGCCCGTTACCTTTACTCCCTTGCTGTTGTAATAATAGGTGTATCCGCCGGTAGTTACCCATTTGTTTTTGGGGGTCGCAGCCGAAGCCGCCGCCGACAGGGCGAACACCATACAAAACAGCAGAAACAGGGATACAAAGAACTGTTTCTTTTTCATGTTGTATTCACTCCCTCATAAATAATTGTAACATTTGTGTTAACTAAATTTTAACATATTCAAGTGTTGTTAGCAAGCGGAAAAACAGGAACAATTCTTAAAAAAATCTTTAGATAAACTCCTGTAAAATTCTTGTGCTTGATAAAATGGGACATTTCCTGTACAATAGGAACAATAAACAGGTAAAGGAAACTATGAATATGAAGATAGAAATCGGTGTCTGCCTGCTGGCAATTCTGCTGCTGCTTTTTCTGTACTGGTGTTTCGGAAGAGTCTTATTTCTTGCCGTGAAGGGAGAGGCAAATGCGGGAATGACCCTGCTGGCGGGGGTTTTTGTTTATCACAGTCTCTTTCAGCTGGAGGCGCTGCCGCTGATCCTTTGCAAGCAGCATTTGTCGCTGCTTTCCCTGCTCTGGGGCATTACAACGGGGGCAGTGCTTGTGTGCTGGCTTCTCCTGGAACGAAAGAGGGGAAGATTTGCACACGGAGATGGCCGGCCGGGCGCGGCATATCAGAGGCGTGAATGTGCGGGCAGGAGGGGTATATATTTTCTGATATACGCCGCGATGATCCTGGCAGTTGCCGTGCAGATGTATTACATTATAACAAATGATTATCTGGGCTGGGATACGGCTGCTTATGTGGGGACGATCGGAAACAGTGTCACCACGGATACTATGTACAGATACGTTGGGGAAAACGGGAAAAAGGCGTATTTTCTGGATTTCCGATATGCGCTGTCGTCTTTTTATATGCATGCAGCGGTATGGTGCAGGCTTCTGCAGGTGCGCGTGATCTATTATGCAAAGATCGTCCAGGGCGGACTGCTGGCAGTGCTGGCTAATATGGTAATTTTTGAGATCGGGCGTTTCTTGTTTTCGGGAGAGCGCTACCGGCAGCGCCTGACCGAAAGACAGGTGCCTGCCTGTGCGGCAGGAATGGTGATCGCGGCGGTGATCTTAAACTTTTTTTATCAGAGCATTTTTACGACGTCGGAATTTTTGCTAAACCGCGCACTGGAGGCGAAGGCGTACTGCGCGAATCTTCTCCTGCCGTTCCTGTTTCTGCTCTGTCTGATGCTCTGGCGGGACAGCGGCAAAAAGGAGACGAAGCTGATGTTGTTTATCACGGCGCTTGGGAGTGTTCCCGTATCCATGAGTGCGCTGGTGACGGCGCCGGCTCTGATCACGGTAATGATGGTTCCGGTGCTGATACGCGAAAAAAAATGGCGGCAGGCGGGCTTTTATCTGTCCTGCATGATCCCGAATGCGGTTTACCTTGTGGTTTATCTGTTATATAATATGAAAATAATCAGAATAGGAATATAATATATGGACGGAGTGACAAATGTTATTGAGGTATTTCGCAGGTACAACGGTGAAACATGGTTTTTCCCGTTATTTCTTGCGGTAATCGCATGGCTGCTTGTGCGGGCGGACAAAAGAAACCGGCGCAGTGCGCTGCTGACGATCGCGGCGGCATGCCTGTTTGTCTTTAATCAGGCAGTCTTTTTGCTGGCGGGAAAGGCGATAGGAACGGAAACCTATTACCGTTTTCTGTGGATGATACCAGTGATACCAATGCTGGGCTATGCGGCCGTAGATATTATTATCATGCAGAAAAACATGATCCGCAAAATTGCGGCGGCAGCAGTTGTGATGGCGGTGATCGCGCTGGCGGGAGTCCCCTATATAGGAAGCGGCAGCTTTGTAAAACTCGGACAGGTGAGCTATATAAACAGGGAATCGGCGGATATCTGTGAGATTATCAGTGAAGATAAAGAGAAAAAGCGGCCGAAGGTAGCGTGTGATTCCGATCTGGTCCGCTCCCTGCGTCTGCAGGATCCGACCATCTGTAATGTAATTTCGCGTACGACTTATCGGTTTGACGGCGAGCTGGAGCTGAACACGAATTCGCGTATCGTACAGCATCGTATGCTGACCCTGGTGGAGGGCGGAAAGCTGAAAATCTCCACACACATCCTGCAGAGGACGCTTGCGCGGTCAAAAGCGGATTATCTCGTTATTAAAACAGAATATAATACGGATGAGCGGCTCCTGGCAGCAGGCTGCTGGATAGTCGGACGGACGGATTCTTTCACGGTTTACAGAGTGAAGTGATTGCCAGTTACTGTTCACGTTGTTCACAGTAACATTCGCAAATCCATTTAAAATTCGCTCCGCGAATGGGATTTGCTCACACCTGTATCACTTTCTTACGGACTTTGCCCACAGGACTAGCTGCGCGTCGCAGTGAATGCAAAGTCCTGACCTGAACAGTAACGATTGCCAGCTGTTTGAAGTTGTATTTTGCAGAAAAATGTTGTAGAATGTGACTTGATGTAAAAATAAGCAGACGAAAAAGGAAAATAGAGGGAGTCGATATGGGAAAAAGAGAACATTATAAGAGAATCATTATGTTTTTAGCCTCCGTATTGATACTTGCGCTGGAAACCGCGATTTTTGCGGTTGTCTGGTTTAAATGCTTCGCGAGAACGGAGACGATCGGCAGGGGGTTTGTGCGCGGCAATTATGTTATCATCGGACAGTATGCGCTGATGCTGTATCTGTTTTTCCGTATTTACGGAGGCTTTAAGGTCGGATATCTGCGTGTGTTTGAGGTTTTGTTTTCACAGATCCTGTCGATTGTGTGCGTAAACATCATCACATACCTGCAGATGGCGCTGATCGGACGCTGGAAATTTGGAACAAATGTGGTTCCGTTCTTCTATATGACCGCGATCGATCTGGTGATCGTCGTCATATGGGTGGTTGGAATGCGCTGGGTGTACGCACGGATCTATCCGCCGCGCAGGATGCTGCTGGTATACGGCAAGCGAAATCCGTGCGATCTGGTAAAGAAGATCTCCTCGCGCGAGGATAAATATAATATCTGCGAGCAGGTTCACCTGTCCCGCGGAGAAGAATATATAAAAAAGAAGATTGATGAATACCCGGCGGTGATCCTGGCGGATATGCCTTCTCATGAACGAAACGTGCTGCTCAAATATTGCTTTGAGAAGGACATTCGCTGCTACAGCATTCCGAAGCTGTCAGATATCCTGCTGAGAAATTCAGACGATATCCATCTGTTTGACACTACCCTGCTGCTGTCCCGCAACCGCAGACTGACGGCGGAGCAGCTTTTTGTAAAGCGCGCCATGGATATTGTATTTTCACTGATCGGACTGGTTCTGGCGTCACCGGTTATGCTGATCATTGCGGCGCTTATCAAGGCTTATGACGGCGGTCCGGTGTTCTATAAGCAGCCGCGGCTGACCAGAGATAAAAAGGTGTTTTATATTCTGAAATTCCGCAGCATGAAGGTGGAGTCGGAGGTATCCGGCGCCCGGCTCGCCTGCAAGGAAGACGATCGTATCACGCCGGTGGGAAGAGTCATCCGCAACATTCATTTTGATGAGCTTCCGCAGATCTTCAATATATTAAAGGGTGATATGTCGCTTGTGGGACCGCGCCCGGAGCGCCCGGAGATCGCGGAGCAGTACCGGAGGGAGATACCGGAATTTGATTATCGTCTGAAGGTGAAGGCTGGTCTTACCGGTTATGCGCAGGTCTATGGAAAATACAATACGACGCCGTATGACAAGCTGAAGCTTGACCTCACCTATATTGAGACGTACTCAGTACTGCAGGATATCAAGCTTCTGATGCTTACCTTCAAGATCCTTTTTCAGAAGGAAAACACGGAGGGGGTAGAGCCGTGGCAGGTGACGGCAGCGACGAAGGAAAATGAAAAGGAAAACGATAACGAAAAATTTTAATTACCAGCAGGACAATGGAGGCGTATTATGGACGGACCGCTTGTTTCTGTCGTGATACCGGCATACAATTGTGCCGGTACGATCCGGCAGGCAGTGGAATCGGCGCTCGCACAGGACGTTGATTTGGAAATCATAGTGATCGATGATTGCTCAAAGGACGGACTGGCGCGTGTGATGGCCGACTACGCGCAAAGTCCTGTGGTTTTTTATGTGAAGAATGAAAAAAACTGCGGGGCAGCGGGGAGCAGAAACCGCGGCGTTTCGCTTGCGCGCGGGAAATATACGGCGTTTCTGGACGCGGATGACTGGTGGGAAGCGGGCAAACTGAAAAAGCAGCTCGCCAGAATGCAGGAGAGCGGCTGCGTGCTGTGCGGGACAGCACGGGAGCTTGTGCGTCCGGACGGCACGCGGACCGGAAAGGTGATCCCGGTAAAAGAGCGCATCAGCTACCGGAATCTTCTTGGGCAAAACAGTATTAACTGCTCCTCCGTGCTGGCGCTTACGGAGGTCCTGCGCGAATTTCCGATGGAGCATGAGGAAGCGCATGAGGATTATCTGACATGGCTGCGCATCCTGCAGAAGTATCAGACGGCGTGCGCGGTAAACGAGCCGCTGCTGAAATACCGTCTCAGTAATACAGGAAAATCCGGCAGCAAGGCGAAATCGGCAAGGATGACCTTCCAGGTGTACCGCCTTCTGGGGTTCGGATTTTTAAAATCCGCAGCGTGCTTTGTCAGCTACGCGCTGCACGGGATTTTGAAATATGCGGGTTTCTGGGTAGATTCTTTGCGGCGGATGTGATAATATGATACCAGGAGAAAATCGGATGAAGGATTTTTTGAAAATTGTCTATTCTTATGCGCTGATGGTGTTTCTTTTTCCGCTGCGGCTGTTTCCTGTGAAAAAAGACAGGCTTGTGTTTGCGGGGCTGACCGGCGGGGATGCTTACGAATATAGCTGCAATCCGAAGTATATCTGCGAGCACATCCGCAGGGAATACCCGGGAAGGTTTGCGCTTTACTGGGTTGTGGCGGATCCGAAGCGCTATCAGGGAAAAGAGGGTGCGGACATCACATTTCTGAAGCATTACAGTCTGCGTTCCTTCTATTATTTAATGACGGCGAAGGTGATCGTGACGAGCGGATCCTACGCGCCGTGGTTTCCGTTTCGGAAACAGCAGTATCTGATCAACACCTGGCACGGCGGCGGCGCTTATAAGCGTCTGAAGGATAACTACGAGGATGCAAACAGGCTGCAGCGTAAAAAGCTGGCATTCTGCGCGGAGAATATCAGTTTGTTTCTGTCCACCTGCAAACGGGCGACGGACTATCTTTTTCGCGGGGCGTTTCATTACCAGGGCGAGATCCTGGAGTGCGGGATGCCGCGCAACGATAGTCTGGTGACGGGAGATACAGAAGGGCCTGCAGCAAGGGTGCGGGCATATTACGGTATTCCGCAGGAAGATAAGCTGGTGCTCTATGCGCCTACCTACCGCACGCCCTCGCAGAGGATCGTGCTGGACGGAGACGCTCTTCTGAAAACACTGGAGCGGGACGGCACGAAATGGCACATATTGTTCCGCGCTCATCGCTATCAGAACGGCGGGGCGTCCATCTGCGTGACAGGAAGCGGCATTCTGCAGGCGGGCGATTACCCGGATATGCAGGAACTTTTGTGTGCGTCGGATATGATGATCACAGATTACTCTTCAGCCGTATGGGATTATTCTTTCCTATACCGGCCCTGTTTTTTGTTTGTGCCGGATCTGAAAGAGTATCTGGAAAAAACGGGATTCTATACGGATATTCATCAGTGGCCGTTCGCGAGGGCGAAGAATCAGAAGGAACTGGAGAGCGAGATTATAAATTATGATGCGGAGGCCGCCAGAGAAGATATCCGGCGGCATCACCGCGAGATGGGAAGCTGCGAGAGCGGACATGCATGTGAGTGTGTGACGGAGCGCATACTGGAAGTATGTAAATGAAAAAGGAGACAAAACGGACGATGGGAAGCAATGTATATGGCGTAGTGCTTGCGGGCGGGATCGGCAGCCGCATGGGCAATATTGAAAAGCCGAAGCAGTTTATGGAGATCGGCGGAAAGCCGATTATCGTTCATACGATCGAGAAATTTGTGGTAAATCCTACCTTTGAGCGGATTATTGTGCTTTCACCGCGGCAGTGGATGAATTACACGCAGGACGTCATTCGCAGGTATATCCCGATGAGCAGCCGGATAGATGTGATCCAGGGCGGGGAGACGCGCAATGAGACGATCATGAACTCTATCCGTCATATTGAGAAAAATTATGGGCTGGATGAGGATACGGTGATCGTTACGCACGATTCCGTGCGGCCGTTTGTCACGCACCGGATCCTGGAAGATAATATCCGCTATGCAAAGGAGATGGGCGCCTGCGATACAGTGATCCCGGCGACGGATACGATCGTGGAAAGTGCGGATAATAAACAGATCACCAGTATCCCGAACCGCTCGAAAATGTATCAGGGGCAGACGCCGCAGAGCTTTCGCGCGAAAAAGCTGCGGGATGTTTATATGGCGCTGACGGAGGAGGAAAAGGCAATTCTTACGGACGCCTGCAAGATCCTGGTCCTGAAGGGAGAGCCGGTGTACCTGGTAGAGGGGGAAGTATTCAACATCAAGATCACGTATCCGCATGATCTGCGCGTGGCGGAGTCTTTGTTAGGAGGAAACTGATATGCTAAATACTGTTTATCAGCTAAAGGCTGCCAGACAGTTTGAGGTCGTATTTAAAAATATTGAGCTGGACGACCGGCATGTGCTGGTGCGCCCGACGCATCTGTCCATCTGTCACGCCGACCAGCGCTACTATCAGGGAACGCGCCCGGAGGCGGTGCTGCGCGCAAAGCTGCCGATGGCGCTGATCCACGAGGGGATCGGAAGGGTGGTCTACGACCCGACCGGCAGCTTTCGGATCGGGGATGAGGTGGTCATGATCCCGAACCATCCGTGTGAGACAGATCCGGTGATCGCGGAGAATTATCTGCGGTCGACGAAATTCTGCGGAAGCAGTAAGGACGGCTTTATGCAGGAGTATGTCTCTCTGCTGCCGGACCGAGTGGTATTGCTCCCGGAGGGGATCGACAAGATCACCGCGGCATTCACGGAGATCGTGACGGTGAGCTATCATGCCGTCCGGCGCTTTCTGCGCTTTTCGCATGAGAGACGCGATACGATCGGCGTCTGGGGGGATGGCAATCTTGGCTACATCACATCACTTCTGCTGAAAAAAATGCTGCCGGGATCAAAGGTGTATATTTTCGGCGTCAATCGCAATAAACTGAGCGATTTTTCCTTTGCGGACGACACCTTTCTTGTCTCACAGATACCGGAAGGACTGCAGGTAGATCATGCATTTGAGTGTGTGGGAAGCAGCGCCTCCGCGAAGGCGATCGACCAGATCATCGACCGCATCCGTCCGGAGGGGACGGTCAGCCTGCTGGGAGTCAGCGAGGATCCGGTGCCGATTAACACCAGAATGGTTCTGGAGAAGGGGCTGCGTTTCTTTGGGAACAGCCGCAGCGGCAGAGCGGATTATGAGGGGCTGATGAAGCTCTATGAAGAGAATCCGGACATTCCGTTTTATCTGGAGAACATCGTCGGCACACAGATGAAGGTGAACAGCATTCAGGATATTGTGAAAGCATTTGAGGCGGACATCCACAAGATGATCGGAAAAACGATTATGATCTGGAACGAATAGAGGACTTTCTATGAAGAAAATACTGATCCGGGCGCATATGTCGCCCTTTGATAACTGGGACGCGCAAAGCGTGCTGCGGGATGATAAGATCGGCACAAATGCCGGTAATATGATTTTTATTAACAGTATTATGCGTGCACTGATGACGGAGGATGTGCAGATCGACGTTTTTAATACCAGACGCGATCTGACGGATGAAAATGTCAGGCGCATCAATGCGGAGTACAGCTGTGTAATATTTCCGTTTGCAAATGCCTTTCGGCCTTCCTTTCAGTGGGAGCTCCAGACCATCACGAAGTTTATCAAAAAACTGAAGGTTCCCTGTATTGTGATCGGCGTGGGCATTTCGGCGACCTTTGCAAATCCGTTAAAAGAAAAAAATTCCTTTGATGAGACGGTGAAGGAATTTGTCAAAGCGATTCTCGATAAATCGGCGGTGGTTGGAACGCGCGGGGAGGAAACCTCGGCATATCTGACACGTCTTGGTTTTCGGGAGGGGAAGCATCACCGGGTGATCGGCTGTCCGTCGATGTTCTGGAACGGTGATAAGCTGCCGGAAATCAGGAAGAAGGAGCTTAACGGAAAATCGTCGGTGAGCGTAAACTGGAAGATCGACCTTCCGGAGCCGATTCACGCATTTATGCGCAGCAATGTAAAGCAGTTTGAGGATTTCACTTATGTGCCTCAGATCACGGACGAGATCAGACTGATGTATTACGGAACGCCGTTCCCGGAAGGAAAATATAAAAAGATCACTGAAGGGTACCCGGCGCAGTCGTGTCATCCCTGGTACATGCAGGACAAGGCGCGCGCCTTTGTGAACGTCCAGTCGTGGGTCGGATATCTGCGCGAAAAGGATTTTTCGTTCGGCAGCCGTATTCACGGAAACATTGCGGCGCTGCTTGCCGGAACGCCGGCTTATGTGATCGTGTCGGATTACCGTATCTCGGAGCTGGTGCGCTATCACAATATCCCGCATATCAATTATCAGGATTTAAAAGAAGAGGACAATATATTTACGCTTTATGACAAAGCGGATTATACGCGCCTGTATGACGGTCACAGGGAGCGTTTTGAGAATTACAGGGGCTTTTTGGAGGAAAACGGACTTGCACATACGTTTGACATGGGAGCGGACGAGACACGCCCCTACGACAGAAAGTTGCAGGAGCTGTCTCTGCAGCCGGCGCTGCAGCCCTTTTTCTCTGTCCCTGCACAGGAGCAGGCGCGCAGGCTTTCGGAGGCGTGGCAGGACAGAGAAATGCTAAGAAAGCAGTATGAAGAGGTGAAATCACTGGAAATGCTGCTGAAGCTCCGGCGGATGGATACGTATGTGAAATGGATTTTAAAGAAACTAGGCAGAAATAAGTAGAGGAATCGTTATGAAGTTGGTAAAGAAGGTTGTGCATGGCATTAGCTGGCGGGTGGCTGTGTTTTTCAGAAGATTGCTGGCGCGTTGCTATAATACTGCGACACAGAAGATATTGTACCCGCTCAGTTACCGGAAGTACAGCAGGGAAGCGGTGCAGAAAGATAAGATCGTGTTCCTGGAAATCCGTATGATGGAGCTGACAGACAATTTTCAGCGTATTTACGACGCGCTCCAGAGAGAGGGAAAGTATCGGTTTACGGTGTGCTGCATAGGCAGTGAGCTGGCGTCCCGCGGCCAGCAATGTAAAAACAGTCTTGCAGCGCTGAAGGAGATCGCCACCGCCAGATATGTATTCATTAATGACTCATCCTCTCTGATCAGCTGCATTCCGCTGCGGCCGGAGACAAAGGTCATCCAGACCTGGCATGCCTGCGGGGCATTCAAACGCTTTGGATTCAGCACGGCGCAGAAGCAGTTCGGCGGCTCCTATAAGCAGCTGATGCGCTTCCCTCTTCACAAAAATTTTTCGCTGGTGACGGTCAGCAGCCCGGAGGTGATCTGGGCGTATGCCGAGGCCTTTCACATGGAAGACCGCAAGGAGGATATTGTGGCGACAGGTATTAGCCGCACCGATGTGTTTTACGATCAGGCGGCGATCGCAGCGGCTTACGAAAAAATTCATCGTCTGGTTCCTGCGAGCAGGGATAAAAAAGTCATTCTCTATGCGCCGACCTACCGCGGGCGTGTGGCAAAGGCGTATTCCCCGGAAGAAATGGATCTGGAGCAGATGCATGAGGCACTTGGGGAGGAATATGTGCTGGTATTCAAGCATCACCCATTTGTGAAGAACCGTCCGGTTGTGCCGGAGAGCTTAAAGGACTTTGCAATCGATCTGACTGCGGATATGACGATCGAGGAGCTGCTGATGGTGAGCGACGTATGCATATCCGACTATTCCTCGCTGGTGTTTGAGTACTCTCTTTTTGAGCGCCCGATGCTGTTCTTCGCATATGATCTGGAGGAATATTACGATTGGCGCGGGTTCTACTACGATTACGCAGAGATGACGCCCGGTCCGACTTGCAAAACGACAGAAGAAATGATAGACTATATAAAAAATCTGGATACCAGATTTGACAGGCAGAAAGTGGTTGACTTTAAAAATAAATTTATGAGCGCGTGTGACGGACATGCGACAGAGCGGATCTTGGAATTACTATAGATGAAAATGGGAAGAAGCTTCCGGTTAGTATACAAAAATAAAAATGGAGAGAAAGAATATGGGTTTGGACAAAAAATTAACAGTTGTTATCAGCTTGATATCGGAAGGTTCGTTGCAGAACACGTTGGAAAGCATTTTTCGGAAGAATCCGGAAATTGCCAGTCAAACAGAAGCGATAATCTTGGATTTTGTTAATTCTGAAGAAAGCAGATGTGAGTGCCGTAAAGCTTTAGAAAACTTTTCAGATTGCGAAGTTATTTTAAAGGAGGCAAATAGACATCGGGCAGTACATTATAATGAGGAAGCACTGTCTGCGAAAGGAAAAAATATTGCGTTTATTAGTGCAGGAGAAATGTATACGGATGGGGCTGTTCAAAAAGCAGTAAAAATGTTTGAAGAAAAACAGGTGGATGTTGTCAGCGTGCGTCCGGTTTTTATCGATATGCAAGGCAATACCATAAATTATGCGATTGCTCCGCAAAAAACAAAACGAATGAATGTTTTTAATGAAACGAAAAATATGCAGTTTCAGTTGAAGGGTTATTTTTTTAAGAGGGATATCTTTCAGACGATTCAGTTTCAAGAGGATATGGGGATAGAATTTCCATATATTTTTTTGATGAAGCTGTTTTTGAAAAAACCAGAGTATTTTTTCCTGGCAAATGATTGTTTGAAATATTATATTGGTGAGGAAGATGACTTCTCAACAAATCTTTATCAGTATCAGATGGAATGGTATAGCTGGTCTGTGAGACATGTGCTGACTCCTTTTGTGCGGGATTACGGTGGAGAAACATATGAACAGAGACGTTTTGTGATGGCATGTGTGTTGTATTTGATGTATGCAAAATTTCATTGCAATTCAAACGACAGAAACAAGAATATGCTTGATCGGGAACAGCTCTCAGAGTTTTTAAAAAACTGTCAAGAGCTGTTAATGTATATTGATGAAGACATTATTTTACAGAAAATAACAATTGGAACCTATAACATTCCAAGATCCCTAAAGTTCTTCTTTATAAGGCTGAAAACAGAAAAACTTGGCGTACCATATCGTATCATTGATATGGGGTCGGACTTTGCCGTTAAAATCAACAGACCTGAAAAATTGGGTGGGGTTATAAACGAGTTTGAAAAACTTAGTACGATAAAAAAGATTAGTAGAGAGACAGTTTTAGTACATGCGATCAATCTGAGAAACTCCTGTTTAGAAATAGATGCGGTAACAACGCTTTCTGATTTCTTAGATGCAGATCAGATTCAGATTTTTGCTGAAATTGATGGGCAAAGAATTGACATTACACCGACGCAGGCTTACCCTCTGCTAAAATGCTTTGGTGTAACATATGCACGTAAATTCCCTTTCCATATCAGCATACCATTAGATAAGGAAAAGCGGAAACAACAGATTACATTTTATCTGATAGTAAATGGCAGAAAATGCAAACTGGGTCTTTCCTTTCCAAAGGCGGCAGGGAGACTGTCAAACGCTATCCCGGGACATGGTTATTGGGAATATGCGCCAAACTGTATTTTATACAGGTATCAAGGCTCTTTATGGACTTTGAAAACCACTGCGTTACGGAAGCTGGTGCGTGAGCTGAAGCTTTGCCGGGAAATTATGAAAAAATGTGTTGATAAGAAGACAGCACATGATGCGGTAAAACTGAGAGTTTTGTACCATTTGGCAAAACCATTTTATAAAAACAAAAGAATTTGGCTGACATTTGATAAGATTTATAAGGCAGGAGATAATGGAGAATATATGTACCATTATCTGCATGAACACCAGAAAAACATCAAAATCTTTTATGTTATTCAAAAAGACAGCCCGGATTATGAAAGGATGAAAGCAAACGGAGAAAATATACTGATTCATGAATCACTGAAGTGTCAATTAATGGCGCTTTTGTCAGAAACTGTTTTGGCCACGCATGCTACTATTATTTCGTATTGTGGGCTGCCTAAGAAAATACAGCCTTATATAAGAGATCTTTTCAATGCAGAGCTGGTATGTATTCAGCATGGACTGACTATTCAGAAGATTGCTCAATATCAGGGAAGAACATTTGACAACACAAACTTTTATTGCTGCGCTTCAAAATATGAAGTTCAGAATATTATGCACCCGATATATGATTATCGCAAAAGTGATATTTCGCTTGTGGGAATGGCAAGGTATGACGGTCTGAAAAATAATGACCAGAAGCAGATTCTGATAACACCAACGTGGCGGCGAGACGTTGTAAACAGCGGAATTGCGTATGTAAAAAAGACCCATAATACGCACTTTAAAGATAGCGAGTATTATCGCATTTACAATGGCTTAATTAATGACGCAAAGCTGATTTCCTGCGCAAAAGAGTGTGGGTATCGGATTATTTATCTTCTGCATCCGGCAATGAGCGCGCAATCGGTAGATTATGAACGAAATGATTATGTTCAGATCGTGGAGGCAACCGGGAATATGAGCTATGAAAAAATACTAACAGAATCCAGTCTCATGGTTACAGATTATTCGGGTGTACAGTTTGATTTTGCGTATATGAGAAAGCCGATTCTTTATTATCATCCAGATACGCTTCCGCCGCATTATGAAGCAGGGGGATTGATTTATGAGACAATGGGGTTTGGCCCTATATGTCAAAATCATGAGGAAATCGTGGAGAATCTTTGCGAATACATGAAAAATCAATGTAAGATGAAGGAAATGTATGTAAAACGTGCGGACGACTTTTTTGCATATGATGATTTTGAAAATTGTCATAGAATATATGAGGCAGTAGAAAACTATATGGATGAAACTAAAAGGGGAAAAATGAATGGATACTGCTAAGAAAAGAGATTATTTTTTTGATAATGCCAAGTTTTTGCTGATAATGTTGGTAGTGCTGGCACATGGTATTTCTCAATTAAAAAGCTACTCAAGAATAGCAACTATGCTATGGTATATAATAAACACCTTTCATATGCCAACCTTTATTTTTATATCGGGGTATTTTGCAAAAAGCTACGTGAAAGATGACAGATTTAATATACAAAAGCCTTTTACGTATTTGATGTTATATGTTTTTTCGCAGATAGCAGTGACGGCTTTTGAAGTCCTGGTATTGAAAGAGAAGATAGACTACAGTTTTTTTAAAGCAAGAAGTTCACTTTGGTTTTTACAAGGTCTTGTAGCGTGGCATATTTTGTTGCCGTATTATGCAAAATTGAAAAGAGGGTTTGTAATTCCTTTTGCATTTTTGTGCGGTCTGTTGGTGGGATACGATAGAGCGGCAGACGGGACATTTGCGCTGCAGCGTGTAATGGTTCATTTTCCGTTTTTCCTATTGGGTTATTACAGCACAAAAGAGAATATTGAAAAGTTATTGAATAAAAAAGGAATCAAGCTTGCGGCAGCATTGGTGTTTATTGGATTCGCAATGATTGCGTACAAGTACGCAAAAATGATTCCGGGCAGGATTCTTGAATGCAGCTATAATTATTTTGCGATTGATAACATTGGAATTTCTTCCGTTTATTTATACTGGATCGCAAGGGCGCTGTTTTACGTGTCTGCTATATTGCTTGGAGGAGCATTTCTTGTATGGGTGCCCAGAAAACAAACATTTTTTACAAAATTTGGAAGCAGAACACTTCAGGTATATATTCTGCATCGCTTCTGGTATTTGGCCTGGCTGAAATATGAGTGGTGGAGAATGTTTACTTCTGATATAGGAAAAATTGTGCTGGTGATATTGCTCGTTGCATTTACATTTTTGCTGTCTTTAAAAATCTTTGAATATCCGTTTAAGTGGGTGATGGGAATAAAAATTGCTCCTATTTTGAAGAAAGAAAAATAAAAAACAGGGTAAGGCTTTTCGAAGACCTTACCCTGTATATTATGATGAAACCTTTCGAAGTTGGAAACTGTCAACCATACGTTTGAACATTTCACTCAAATCTACAGTCGCGTTCCAGCCGAGACTGCGGAGTTTTGAACTGTCCAATGCGATGATCATTTCTGGATTGTAGCCATATGAGGATATTTCGCTCGGAGTATCAAAGCACACAGAAATTCCGCTGTCTGGGAAAATATCACATACCAACTGAGCCATTTCACGAATGGAGCACTTTGTATTTTCGTTTGTCACATTATAAGCCTGTCCGGGAATTCCGCGTAAAAGGATATAAAACAGAGCAGCAATAGCGTCTTTGGTATAGCAATAGGTACGTACCGTGTTGCCTGCCGTATGAAGCGTGATATTTTTGTGCTCTATCGCACAGCGTGCAAATTCCGCAAATACTCTTCCGTCGTTGTAGTCGACTCCTGCACCAAAGGTTTGAGAAAGCCGTGCAATTTTAACAGGAATGTCATATTCAGAGGCGTATGAAACACAAAGACATTCCACCATACGTTTTCCCTCGGAATAACTGCTTCTTACTTGAAGAGGATCAATATACCCATAGGAATCTTCTTTAATGGAACCGGCATCTTTGTCAGGGATGCCATATACCTCCAGTGAGGAAAGATAAAGAAAACCTTTTACATGTTTATTTCTTGCAAAGTCGAGGATGTTTTTGGTACCGTCGATAGCTGTTGTAATGGTTTCCACGGGCCTTTCAACAAAAAATTTAGAACTGGTAGCACTGGCGCCGTGTATAATGTAATCGACTTCTTTGTCATAGCGGATGGTATCGTTAACGTCGCCGATAACTAACTGGAAATTACGATGTTCAAGTAAATTGCCAAAAAGCTTTTCTGCTTTTTTTATATCGCGTGCGAAAGCTAAAATTGTTATATTTGTGCCGACAAGCCGATTCGCACAGGCAAGCATTTTAACGATCTGCGAACCTATCAGACCTGTAGAACCTGTGATAAAAACAGTGGAATTTTTCAAATCATCTAATGGCAGAATCCGAACCAGTTCTTCAAGATCCTGCTGCAAAACAGAATCAACCGGGCTTTCTAAGACAGAAGTAGTCATGATATAATCTCCTTATTTTAATTTTGACTGTTTTTTCAGAGCTTCATTAATGCGGGCTTTGTTTCTTCCGGTCAGACCGAGTCCAAAAGCCTGTTCATTTTCCTGGTATTGTAAAAGCGCACGGAACATATATACATCTTCTGGAGTAGTAACCTTAATATTTCCCCGATTTCCAGAAATCATATGTGCCTCAATACCCTGACTTTTAATGATGGTGCATGCGTCTACCATATTTTCATAGCGTGTCGGTCGTGCGCGTACAGTGTCATGTGCTGCAATGATATCCTTTAAATAAAAGCTTTGCGGAGCCTGCGCTGCATACGTACTTTTGCGGTAGGGTACAGAATCAACGGATGTACCGTCTTCACTGATTAAAATGGTTTCAAAACAGGGAGTGGAAGTAATTGCATTTCCAAATTCTTTCACGCCGCTGATGTTGGCAGAAATAGTATCATAGGAGACAAAAGGACGCACACCATCGTGAATTAGTACGATGGAGTCGGGAGCATTTTCTGATTCGGCTTTTTTTAACGCGTTGTAAATGGTATCCTGTGCGGTTTCGCCGCCCGGAAGAATACAACGTACCTTGCTGATGTGATATTCTTCAACAAGCTCTTCCATATAATCGATATAGTCCTCTAATACGGCAAGATAAATTCGGTCAATGTCTTCATGATATTCGAAAAGCTGTAGTGTGTGTATAATGACAGGCTTTCCGTTTATTTCCAAAAATTGTTTCGGGACACCGGTACCCATACGGATGCCGCTTCCGCCTGCAAATATGATGGCAATATTCATAAGTAGCCCTCCTGAAGTATTGTGTGAATAACTTTAGTTTATTCTAGCATAATGCGCAGAAAAATACAATTTTAAACAAAGGTAAAAATCTTACGAGTGTAAATTCTTTTTTGCATTTCAGAGTATCCTTCCGTCTTTCTTTGTTCAGTCCAGCCCGTATTCTTTCAAAAGTTCTTGATAATAAACTGGATCGGAGGCAATACGTTCCAGATCAGCGATACGTCCATCCTGCACCAGGAGAAGAGCAAGCTGGGTAGCAACTTTTTGTGCATCAGCAGAGCCTTTGGAATAGCCTTCAGCGGAGCCTTTGGAATAGCCTTCAGCAGAACCTCTGGAATAGCCTTCAGCAGAGCCTTTGCTGTAACCCTCCGCAATACCTTCATTTCTGGAGCAGCTCATATCCATAAAATAGCGTTCTCTGCTTTCTGCCTGCTGTTGGATTTTTTCTTTTTCGGAAAGTATCTTAAGATGACTGGCAGCTTCCCGGATAGCGTTGTTGTTTTCAGCGATCATGCGGATATCCTCCCATGTTTTTGCTCTGAAGAGGCATGCCCAGTGATAAAGCTCTGAGACACGCTCATTTTCCGTTGCGTTTTCTAACTGATTTAAGTTTAACATGCGCAGAAAAAATATTTACTGAAAATATGATGATGGCGTGTGGTTGTGATGTTCAGTCCAGCCCATATTCTTTCAAAAGTTCCTGATAATAAACTGGATCGGAGGCAATACGTTCCAGATCAGCGATACGTCCATCCTGTACCAGGCACAGAGAAAGCTGGGTGGCAGCTTTTTGTGCATCTGCAGAGCCTTTGGAATAGCCTTCAGCAGAGCCTTTGCTGTAACCCTCCGCAATACCTTCATTTCTGGAGCAGCTCATATCCATAAAATAGCGTTCTCTGCTTTCTGCCTGCTGTTGGATTTTTTCTTTTTCGGAAAGTATCTTAAGATGACTGGCAGCTTCCCGGATAGCGTTGTTGTTTTCAGCGATCATGCGGATATCCTCCCATGTTTTTGCTCTGAAGAGGCATGCCCAGTGATAAAGCTCTGAGACACGCTCATTTTCCGTTGCGTTTTCTAACTGATTTAAGTTTAACATACGCAGAGAAAAATTTCTACTGAAAATATGGGGATGGCGTGTGTTTGTGAGCAGGTATTCACTGTAAAAATCGTCCATATCAGAGAAGGGCGGATCGGACAGGATACCGATATGGATGGCAGGAAGAAGCTGGCTGTAATCCTGTCCGCTCTTTATGTTGCAGAAAAGGCGGCAGAGATAGAAAAGCGCGCGGTTGCACCAGTTATCGAGATGCCCCATCTGCATCTCCAGGTTGATCAAACGGTTGTTGTTCAGTTTTACACGCACATCCATGATACAGGTCTTATCGTCAATGGATTCTCCGAGTATGATCGGATTTGTGATGACACATTCTATAATTTCTTCATAGGGAATCGGAAGCAGGGCGGACAGCAGAAGTTTGAGCGTTTCATTACTCTCCTGCAGCACTGCGCGGAACATATAATCGTTGGTCAGGCCGTATCGGATCGGACCGGATGCATGATTTAGATAGTCGAATTTATTTGTCATAGGGATACTCCTTTATGCAGATGAAAAGTAACAGGAAACTGTGGTTGAAGCGTATTAAAAATCTTAGTACGAAAATAGTATCATAAAAATAATAAAAAGTCAATATATAAAAAATAATTATCATAAGATATATAGAAATATGGGAGAACATGAAAAATGAAGATATAGGGACAGTGCGTGCCTGTAAGCGGCCGAAATTAGGAATTGCCGGATAAGGTACATAGACATCGAAATAATTTTCTGAAAATTCTATCCACTTGCGCTTGCAATGAGTAAAATTCAATTAAATAGTTAATCTTCTTTTGGCTGAAAAGCTGAATGATGACTTGTTGACGGTTTCGGTGGTCCGGGAGGGAAAGCCGGAAGGACTGTTTCGGAGCCTGGTGCAATACGGATTTATTTACGGTTGAAAAGAGGTTTGAAGGCGTATATTATGTGAATGGACTTCATCTCCCGGCACAGATCGTTGTGACAAAGGAGCTTGACCATAAAAGGCACAGGAGTTTAAGGGTTCTTTCAGAGGATGCGCTGGAAGAAGACGCCAGGGTGTTTATATAGGATGCCCGTAAGCTTACCGATCAGGGCGATTTTATTAATGTGGATGCGATCCTGCAGGTGAGTGTGTCGGTAAATTATGATCTGTATAATGAATTGAAAAGGAGTTTCCAGAGATGTGTGAAACGATGAAAACATTAATGAAAGATGAAATGATGGAAGTACAGAGAGAGGGAGAAGTGGTAGGAGAAGCAAGAGGCGAGATGAAAAAGGCGAAGGAAACCGCCTACAAGCTTGCTATCATGAACTTTCCGGTAGAAAAGATAGCAAAGGTTGTAAAAGGCGCTTCGGAGATGGTGAGAAGAGGGCTCTCCGAGAAACCGTCTGCGGCAAGGTAAGAAATAAATGGTAGAAATGTAGATGCCCCCTGTGGTTTGGATCACTGAGAGACTGACGATTTGGCCACAGGAGGTATTTTTATGTTCATAGGTTAGCATTAACTATTTGATAGTATCCACACGAATCGGCATTCTTTGCGAGGTAAGTAGGTAATCATCAGGCAAATTGGCGGATCAGGGAAGAAATTCCAGCATTATGACATTTGATAGTTAGTCCAGCCCATATTCTTTCAAAAGTCTCTGATAATAAACTGGATCAGAGGCAATACGTTCCAGATCAGCGATACGTCTATCCTGCACCAGGAGAAGAGCAAGCTGGGTAGCAGCTTTTTGCGCATCTGCAGAGCCTTTGGAATAGCCTTCAGCGGAACCTTTGGAATAGCCTTCAGCGGAACCTTTGGAATAGCCTTCAGCAGAACCTCTGGAATAGCCTTCAGCAGAGCCTTTGCTGTAACCCTCCGCAATACCTTCATTTCTGGAGCAGCTCATATCCATAAAATAGCGTTCTCTGCTTTCTGCCTGCTGTTGGATTTTTTCTTTTTCGGAAAGTATCTTAAGATGACTGGCAGCTTCCCGGATAGCGTTGTTGTTTTCAGCGATCATGCGGATATCCTCCCATGTTTTTGCTCTGAAGAGGCATGCCCAGTGATAAAGCTCTGAGACACGCTCATTTTCCGTTGCGTTTTCTAACTGATTTAAGTTTAACATACGCAGAGAAAAATTTCTACTGAAAATATGGGGATGGCGTGTGTTTGTGAGCAGGTATTCACTGTAAAAATCGTCCATATCAGAGAAGGGCGGATCGGACAGGATACCGATATGGATGGCAGGAAGAAGCTGGCTGTAATCCTGTCCGCTCTTTATGTTGCAGAAAAGGCGGCAGAGATAGAAAAGCGCGCGGTTGCACCAGTTATCGAGATGCCCCATCTGCATCTCCAGGTTGATCAAACGGTTGTTGTTCAGTTTTACACGCACATCCATGATACAGGTCTTATCGTCAATGGATTCTCCGAGTATGATCGGATTTGTGATGACACATTCTATAATTTCTTCATAGGGAATCGGAAGCAGGGCGGACAGCAGAAGTTTGAGCGTTTCATTACTCTCCTGCAGCACTGCGCGGAACATATAATCGTTGGTCAGGCCGTATCGGATCGGACCGGATGCATGATTTAGATAGTCGAATTTATTTGTCATAGGGATACTCCTTTATGCAGATGAAAAGTAACAGGAAACTGTGGTTGAAGCGTATTAAAAATCTTAGTACGAAAATAGTATCATAAAAATAATAAAAAGTCAATATATAAAAAATAATTATCATAAGATATATAGAAACATGGGAGAACATGAAAAATGAAGATATAGGGGACAGTGCGTGCCTGTAAGCGGCCGAAATTGGGAATTGCCAGACGGCCGAAATTGGGAATTGCCAGACGTTGACATCTTATTTGATTAATATTATAATACGCGTATGACCGTTTTCCGGGACAAACGCCCGGAATATGATGAATAGGCGGAGGAACTCTGGTTATGAAAAAAGTAATTGCAGGATTTTTGAAATACCGTTTCCTGCTCATGGAATTAGTAAAAAAGGGGATTAAATTAAAATACAGGCGTTCCTATCTTGGAATTATATGGACGCTGATCGAGCCGCTTCTGACGATGATCGTGCTTACGATTGTATTTGGTACGCTGCTTGGAAACAAGTCGGAGACGTTTCCGGTATATATTCTGACCGGCAGGCTGTTATATTCTATGTTTTCGGATTCCACGAAGGCGGCGATGCGTTCGATACGTTCAAACAGTGCAATGATCAAAAAGGTTTATGTTCCAAAGTACCTGTATCCGCTTTCCAGCGTGATCTTCAACTATGTGATATTTCTGCTGTCGCTGGTAGTTTTGTTTATCGTTGCGCTGGTAGTTGGAGTTTATCCGACATGGTACCTTCTTCAGGCGGTAGTGCCGCTGCTGAACCTGTTCCTGCTATCTCTGGGGATCGGCATGATTTTAGGCACATTTTCTGTGTTCTTCCGGGATCTGGAGTATATCTGGAATGTTGCGCTTATGCTGATTATGTATATGTGTGCGATTTTCTATTATCCGGAGAGACTGCTTGAGTCGGGATACAGCTTCATATTGAAGTATAATCCGCTGTACTGTATTATTGATAACTTCCGTTCGGCTGTATTTGGTTCCCCGATGAATACCGGATATTTGCTGTATTCCTTTGGGTTTGCTATTGCCGCTCTGGTGATTGGCTTTGGGGTATTTTATAAAAAACAGGACAGATTTGTTCTGCATATCTAGGAGAAAAGATGAGTAATACTGCGATAAAGGTTAATGATGTCAGCATCCGTTTTAATCTCAGCAGTGAGAAAACGGATAACTTAAAGGAATATGTGATCAAGCTTCTGAAAAAAGAGATTAAATATGATGAATTTTGGGCGCTGCGGGATATTTCGTTTGAACTGAAAAAGGGAGAGCGCCTTGGAATCCTGGGATTGAACGGTGCTGGAAAAAGTACGCTCCTGAAGATTATTGCCGGGGTATATAAGCCGACGGTGGGTACCGTGGAGAAGCATGGAAAGATTGCGCCGATGCTGGAGCTTGGCGCCGGATTTGATATGCAGTATACCGGGGCGGAGAATATATTTTTGTATGGTTCGGTTCTGGGATTTTCGCGTGAATTTCTGGAAGAGAAATATGATGAAATAGTAGAATTTTCGGAGCTGAATAAATTTATTGATGTTCCGCTGAAAAACTATTCTTCCGGTATGCGCGCAAGGCTCGGGTTTTCGATTGCCACAGTTGTAGAACCGGATATTTTGATCCTGGACGAGGTTTTATCCGTAGGAGATGCAAAATTCCGTAAGAAGAGTGAAAGAAGAGTCATGGAAATGTTTGATAAGGGCGTAACGGTTCTGTTTGTATCGCATTCGCTGGAGCAGGTTCAGCGCCTGTGTGATAAGGCGATGATACTGGAGCATGGACAGATGATCGCTTACGGAGATACGGCAAAGGTGTCAAAAATCTACGAGAAGAAAACCAGATAGAAGTGAGGAGATAGTATGGGAGTTTCACCAGAGACGCATTACGAAAATGCGAAAAATGAATTGGAAATCCTGGATGTGCTGATTCAATACCGGGATATTGCAGAGACATACCGTACTGCGGCTTCGGAGATGAAAGC
This sequence comes from Marvinbryantia sp., assembly GCF_047017445.1. Classification (NCBI taxonomy): domain Bacteria; kingdom Bacillati; phylum Bacillota; class Clostridia; order Lachnospirales; family Lachnospiraceae; genus Marvinbryantia; species Marvinbryantia sp. Next base: position 89,171 of record NZ_JBKXTT010000012.1, read on the forward strand.
GGCCGGGGACTATAAGGATGCCCCGGCATTAGCAAAAGAATATCTGCGAAAAGCGGAAGAGACGGAGCAAAATGGCAAAGAGCAGTTATATGTAAAGGCATGCGATCGGATGCAGCAGGCGCATTCCTCGATAGACCGGAAGCTGGCGATCGATTTGTTTGAGCGGATCAGTGGATATAAGGATGCCGACGCGCTTGCAGAGCAATGCCGGCAGAAGAACAAGAAGAGCAGTCAAAAATCCGGCATTAAAAATATGCTGGTTATTGCCGGATTGGGGATTTTGATTATTTGTGCTGCCGCATTTCTTTTTTCGCCGCAGCGAAAATATAACCAGGCGCTTGCTCTGATGGAGCAGGAGGACTTTTCCGCAGCGCAGGAGATATTGGATGGCCTGGAAGGATATCGTGACAGTGAGGAAAAAGTTTCGCTGTGCAAAGAAAAAATAGCTGAGCGTAAGCGGGCGGAGGGATTGAAGAATCTATCGAAGGCAAAGGTTGGTGCGGAGGCTGTTTTTGGACCATATACCTGGAAGGTCCTGGAGAAGGATGATGAGGCGATGATCCTGATCGCGGCTCACTCCGGGAAGGTCAAAGAGCTTACAGAGGTTGCCTACCATGAAAACGATGAAGATGTGACATGGGAGAACTGTTCGCTGCGGCCATGGCTGAACGGCACATTTCTGGAGGACTTTACGGAGGAAGAAAAGGCCAGGATCCTGCTGACAGATGTAAAGAATGAGGGAAGCAATCCATACGGAATTGACGGAGGGGCGGATACGCAGGATTATGTGTATCTTTTGAGTGCAGAAGAGGCGCAGAAATACGCGGAGGAGATAGCTTCGATAAATCTGAACTGGCTGCTGCGGACGCCGGGCAATGCAAAGGACACGGTTGCCTATGTAAGCTCGGATCATGCGGTAATGGAATATGGGTGTCCGGTAGATTGGGACAAGTTTGACATCTGCCCGGTGATCAGGGTATCGGTAAAATAAGGGATGTTAAATATCGGATGTCGGAATACTTTGAAGTTATAGTCGAAACGGCTGGAATCAGCAATATTATATTGCTGATTCCAGCCGTTTAAATGGATATGCTCCCATGTTCTGGCTTTGATAAGATTTAAAAAAATTATTTAATTGTTTTAGCAATAGTCTCAATTACTTTGGGCGCTTCTTTTACAATCACTTCCCCCGCTTTTTTGATAAGATTCGATATACCACCACGAAAGGACGGGCTGTTTGTTATACGGTTAAGGTCATTAATATTCATATGTTTCCTCCTCGATTATTTTTTTATTTTAGATATTAAACACTTTAATTTTGCATACAGCAGCAAAACACGGATGAGCCGGCACTGGGAGCGGTTCCCTGGTGTTTCTATTTTGGAAAGAAGCTGTTTTGTTTCCCGGGAGCTCTGCGATATCTCGCTGAATCTTCTAAGGTAGCAAAGAGCAGTGAATTTATAGTACAACAGAGGCGGAACCAATACTGTTCTTTCCGATGGGATCATGGAATGCTCGATAGCTTTAAGACCTTCATTGCAATATTGATCCACCTTTTTGTAGTGCTCAGTTTTTTCTCCTTTTTCCACCGCATTTTCTGACATTTGCCAGTGCAGCTTTGCAAGCAAAGTGTAGTTCAGGGAAACCAGTACATGATTTTTCAGTTTAAGCTGGTTTAAAACGATATCTAATGATTTGTGAAGCTGCCGGGCGGCTTCTTTGGCGCACTCCTGACCGGTACAGCTGCTATAGTACCAACCGAGACCATTTGACGCAAAGGCAATATCGGGATGAGGCGTTTTGCCGTATAATTCCGTAAGTAAAGCTGCTGCCTCTTCAAGCGATCTTAAAGTATCTTCGTTACTCTCAGACAGCTCGATCTGAAGGCGTCCAAGATTGACTTTTGCATGTGCATAAGCAGGTACTTTTGTCAGAGATGATTCCGTAATATCTCGATACTGCTTCTCTGCGGCAGTATAATCTCCTTTTTGATACAGGATATGTCCTTTGATGTTGCCAAGCTCCATCTGATACTCAAGTATTTCTTCTTCTGATAACCCCTCCTTTTTCATATTTTCGAGCTGTGCGGCTGCTTCTTTTGCTGCCTGCTCACACATGGCTGCAATTTCAAGATCTTCATACAGGTATGCTTCTGTCAGCCGGAAATGGAAATAGCGTATGGGAAAACAAGCTTTTAGCATTGCGGCGGGAGGTTTTATGCTGTCCAACATCTGCCGGACATACGGATAATCCCTTTTTGTTTCGTATAAAGATGCAAGAGCCAGAGAAGCGGATAGATGAAGCTCCTCACTGTAAGCGCTGTTATCTGCAACCTGTTTCAGATATTGCTGCGCAGTATTAAGATTACCGATGCGAAGGTGATATTCGCCGCATATGACATACAGAGAGCCTGTGGTCTCTGCGTTGGTAAAACGAATATCACTGAAATTTGAGAGAAGCCAGTGAGTATGCATAATGGCGTCTCTGTGCTGAAAAAGGGCATATGAGCCGGGAACAACGGACAATAATTCATCCTGCAGCATCCTGGACAGTTTTTTCAGGTAGGTATGTTTGGCATCCCGGGGAAATACCCGGCTTATGTTACTCTGAGTCATCTGGTTTATTGACATAGAGGAACTATATTCTTTATCGACCAGAGAAAAGCTGCGGATAATCCTCATTCCGTCATTAAAGCGCTCGCGTGTAAATCCGGTCAACTGCATCAAATATGGCGCCTGGATATAGTCGGGATTCAGGATAGAACACCAGTACAGCAGGCAAAGCGCATCTTTATATTGCTGATCTACTTTGGCGTGTTCCTGCAGATGGAGATAGATTTTTTGAAACACGTCCCATATTCCGTTTTTTTTTCCGCCTGAACAATTTCATGGAAATAGTGCTCAATATCTTCGCCTGTTTCCGTGATATAAGAAACAGCCTGATTCAGCTGCAGCGGATTCCCGCCGCAATAATGATTTAATTGAGACAAAATATCTATATCCAATTTACTCTGCAGATCAGGATTCCTGTTTATAAAAAGATGATATGCTTCTGTATCCGAGAGACCGCGGAGACTGATAACATGCATACCGGCTTTGAACAGATTGCTGCGGCGGGTGGTGATCAGATAGCGTCCCGATTCCGGAAGCGATGCAATGTAATCAAAAATCTCATCATCTGCTGCATTATCGAAAACGACAAGATAATGGCTCCTTTGACGGAGTGCCTCAGAAAACAGAGCACGGTAATCTCTTGGTATAATTCGGACGGTATCAGAAAACAGGCTGCCGTTCCATTTTAGGAAATCATAGAGACTCTGCTGAAAATTTTCTTCGGTGGTACAGTTCAGGAAAATGATATCCTCCTGTGCAGCCTCGCGGCAATGACGGAGAGCAAGGTGAGTCTTGCCGATCCCGTTTGCTCCGCTGAGTATGACAAATGGAGATCTGGAAAATGCATCCGTAATTTGCTGTAATTCCGAATCGCGTCCAATGGTTCCGATGAGCTGTGTAAAAATTCCTTCCGGCAAATAAGAGTGGCAAAAGCGGACCCCGGCAAGTTCTGCCAGCTCATGCAGGATCTGATAAAACCCGGAATAGTCATTGCCTTTTACGGTATACCAGATTGGTTTTACGCCAAGCTTCCATACCCTTTTCTGCTCAGCGATAAACAGGGCTTCATCAGTGGGGGCTTCCAGTATGGCATAATGGCAGATGTTAGGCTCACGTTTAAATAAATTTTCTAAAAGACCAACAACTTTATCTGATCTCAGGCTTGCGCCAATAAACAGCAGCATCTTATATTTAAGGAAAACAGAAAATAATTCCATGAAAGAATCGTCTGTGTCCCTGTACAGGGCATCATATTGCTCCTGTGTCAGTACCCAGGAATCTTTTTTATCTATATCACCGTGAATCTTCCAGAGACATGGCGCTGACTGTACCATGCGGTCCTGGATAAAGCCGACTTCTTTTGACAGACCTACTGTGAGCGCGGTGCCGCTTCTTCGGTATAGCCATTCCAGTACCTGATCCAGATTTGTTGTAATTATGGGACCGTGGAAAAGACGCGGTAACTCAAAAACTGCCGGATTTAATTTGTCCGGAGAGATTTTCCGGCTGTCAAAAATAGTTTGTGTCTTATCAAAAAAAGCCCTTCCATATTCCTCCTGGAGAAATTGAAGAACTGCCTCATAATTGCAGACCGGCTTTCCGAGCTGCTCCTGTACATAAGCACAAGTCTTTTCGTCGCCCGGTTCAATCAGGCATTCAATATATTTTGGCCATGTAGGAAATATGGCAGCAGAAATGCCGGCACCGAAAAAAGGGATGACCTGCTCCCTGCGAATTTTTTGTGCAAGATCTCGTAAATTTTCTTTATTATTGTAATTAAAATCCATCTGTTTCCTCTGACACGTTTTTAGTATAAACTAACTGTGGGCATTGAATTTCTTTACATTTTATATTTATTATAAAGCGTACTGTTACAAAATGCCTACCAAATAAGGTAGCAGCGGCATAAAAGTATTTTAAGTCTATAAAAGTTTAATAAAGGCTAAAGTATGGAAATATATGCCAATTATCCGTAAGATAAAAGAAAATTTTTACAAAGGAGAGGTGCATTATGAAAGATAAGATCGAAGATCTGCTCTATAGTGTGGGAGCATTCCAGCATTATAAAGGATATTCTTATTTTGTGCAGGCGGTAGATCTGGCAGCGAAAGAGCCGGATCGTCTGACAGATGTATGCAAGGAAATCTACGCGCCCATTGCAGAGAAAAATCATACGACTGTTTCAAATGTAAATAAAAATATCCGTACGCTTCGCGACCGTTTCTGGGAAAACGGAGGCAAAGAACGGCTTATTGAATGGACAGGCTGCGCTGCATGGGAAGAGCAAAAGCCGTATCCGAAGGAATTTATCGGAATTATGGTCCGTCTTTTGGAAGACGAGGCGAAAACGGATTGAGCAGGAGAATGACAATACGGGGAAAAAGAAGCTAGCGGCAGAGTTGTGGTGATAAATACAATTTTGCCGCTTTTCTTTACGCAAATTCCGCTGCTCACCTTTTAAATAGATTTCTTATTCGTTAAAACAATAGTATCATATGATATTTAAAATGTCAAGTAATTGATAAAAATATTTCAAAACAAAAAGTTACGATTCATATCAAGCCTGCAAAGCTGAAATAATATCTGGCGACATAACGCTGTGTGAAAATATTTTTTTGTGTGGAAAACCGTCATATCCTGTGGTATAATGCTTTCGAAATAGTTTATGGAAAACACAGAAGGGAAGTGCTGGCTATGAAAATGCTGTCTGTTGTTTTGCCGGCATACAACGAAGAAAAAATGATCGTCCGGGCTGCGCAGGAGGTAGGAAAGGTGCTGGAGAACGCCCGGATTTCTTATGAGCTGGTATTTGTGGACGATGGTTCGAAGGATGCGACCTGGAGACAGATCGAGGAGACTGCGAAAGAAAACCCGCATATCACGGGGGTTCATTTTTCGCGGAATTTTGGAAAAGAGGCGGCGATGTTTGCCGGGCTTGCCAACGCAAAGGGAGACTGCTGCGTTGTGATGGACTGCGACCTTCAGCATCCGCCGGAAACATTGGTGGAGATGTACCGTCTCTGGGAGCAGGGCTACGAGGTCGTGGAGGGCGTGAAGCGGACACGCGGAAAAGAGAGCGCGCTGCACAGGGCGAGCGCGGGAATGTTTTATAAGATTATCTCCAAGGCAGTGGGGATCGATATGTCACGCGCGTCAGATTTTAAGCTGATGGACCGGCGGGCAGTGGACGCGATCCTGGAGATGCCGGAGCGCAATGCATTTTTCCGGGCATTGTCCTCCTGGGTTGGTTTTCGTTCGGCTTCGGTGGAGTTTGATGTACAGGAGCGCACGGAAGGGGAGTCAAAGTGGTCAACCGGGGCGCTGATCAGGTATGCTGTTACGAATATTGTGGCATTTTCTTCCGCACCCATGCAGTTTGTTACCTTTGCCGGAATCGGGGTATTTCTACTCGGTATCATACTGGGGATACAGACCCTGGTGAAGTATTTCATGGGACATGCAGTGGAAGGCTTTACGACGGTGATCCTTCTTATTTTATTTATAGGAAGCATTATTATGATAAGCCTTGGTATTATTGGATACTATATATCCAAGATTTATGAGGAAGTAAAGGGCAGACCGCGCTATTTGATTTCCAGGAAAATTGATAGCCGGATAGAAAAGTAAGACGGATATGTTTGGAGGAAGAAACATGAAAGTTTTTGTGACAGGCGTCGGCGGACAGCTTGGTCATGATGTGATGAATGAGCTGGCGAAGCGCGGACATGCAGGTATCGGAAGCGATATCACACCGCAGTACAGCGGAATTGCAGATGGCAGCGCGGTGACGAAGATGCCGTATGAGCAGCTTGATATTACTGATGCGGCGGCAGTGGAGACGGCGCTTGCCGGGGCGGCACCGGATGCGGTGGTGCACTGCGCGGCATGGACGGCGGTCGATCTGGCGGAGGACGACGACAAGGTTGAGAAGGTGCGGCTGGTAAATGCGGCGGGGACGGCAAATATTGCCCGCGTGTGCAGGAAGCTGGACTGCAAAATGCTGTATCTTTCCACGGATTATGTGTTCGACGGACAGGGGACAAAGCCCTGGGAGCCGGACTGCAGGGATTACAGGCCGCTGAATGTTTACGGGCAGACGAAGCTTGAAGGCGAGCTTGCTGTGGCGGAGCAGCTACAGAAGTATTTTATTGTCCGCATCGCCTGGGTATTTGGAGTGAATGGAAAGAATTTTATCCGCACGATGCTGAATCTCGGCAAAAAATGCGATACGATCCGTGTGGTGAACGACCAGATCGGCACGCCGACCTATACCTTTGATCTTGCAAGGCTGCTGGTGGATATGATCGAGACGGAGAAATACGGCTATTATCATGCGACAAATGAGGGCGGTTATATCAGCTGGTATGATTTTACGAAGGAAATTTTCCGCCAGGCGGAGGCGATGGGACACGATGAGTACAGCGAGGAGCGAGTGAAGGTGTGCCCGGTGACGACAGAGGAATACGGCGTGTCAAAGGCGAAGCGCCCGTTCAATTCCCGGCTGGATAAGAGCAAGCTAAAAGAAAATGGCTTTACGCCGCTTCCTTCCTGGCAGGACGCCCTGCAGCGCTATCTGCAGGCAATCGAGATATGATGAGTCGGGGAGAAATGCGTTAGTACGAAAAAGGCGCAGGGGACGCAGAGAAGAACAGGAAGCATTAAAAACGGAGGAAAATCATGAGAACGTATCTTGTTACCGGGGGCGCAGGCTTTATCGGTTCCAATTATATTCATTATATGTTTAAGAAATATGACAACGAAATCCGCATTATCAACGTAGACTGCCTGACATACGCGGGCAATCTGGAGAATCTGCGTGATGTGGAGAAGCGTGAAAATTATACGTTTGTAAAGGCGGATATCACGGACAGCGCGGCGATCACAAAGATTTTCGAGGAAAATGATATCGACCGCGTGGTACATTTTGCGGCGGAGAGCCATGTCGACCGCAGCATTAAAAATCCGGAGGTGTTTGTGCGCACAAATGTGCTCGGCACGCTGGTGATGCTGAACGCGGCGAAGGCGGCATGGGAGCTGCCGGACGGAAGCTTCAGGCCAGACAAGAAGTTCCTGCATGTTTCCACGGATGAGGTGTACGGTTCTCTGGAGAACGAAGGGGAATATTTCTATGAGACAACGCCCTACGATCCGCACAGCCCCTACTCTGCGAGCAAGGCATCTTCAGATATGCTGGTGAAATCCTACATGGATACGTACAAATTCCCGGCAAACATCACAAATTGCAGCAACAATTATGGACCGTATCAGTTTCCGGAGAAGCTGATCCCGCTGATCATCAACAATGCGCTGCAGGGAAAGAAGCTTCCTGTTTATGGAGACGGCAAAAATGTGCGCGACTGGCTGTACGTGGAGGATCACGCAAAGGGGATCGACATGGTGCAGGAGAAGGGGCGCCTTTTTGAGACGTACAATATCGGCGGTCACAATGAAAAACAGAATATCGAGATCATCCATATTATTTTGGATACATTGCAGGAGATGCTGCCGGAGGGCGATCCGCGCAAAGCGCTTGTGAGCGAGGATCTGATCACTTATGTCACCGACCGCAAGGGGCATGACCGCCGCTATGCGATCGCGCCGGACAAGATCCGCAGCGAGCTTGGCTGGGAACCGGAGACGATGTTTGAGGATGGCATTCGCCGGACGATCCAGTGGTTCTTTGAAAACGAAGAGTGGATGAAGAATGTTACCAGCGGAGACTACCAGAAATATTATGACGAGATGTACTCGAACGCAAATCCGTAAGTGAGAGGGCGTTCGGGGAGTACCGGGAGGGAGTAAAATATGAAGGGAATTATTCTTGCGGGCGGCAGCGGCACGCGCCTTTATCCGCTCACAAAAGCAATTTCAAAACAGATCATGCCGGTTTACGATAAGCCGATGATTTACTATCCGCTGTCCACGCTGATGCTTGCGGGCATCCGGGAGATTCTGATCATCTCCACACCGCGGGATATCAAAGTGTTTGAAGAGCTGTTCGGGACAGGCGAGCAGCTGGGACTTTCGTTCAGCTACGCCATCCAGGAGGAGCCGCGCGGGCTGGCGGACGCCTTTATAATAGGAAGAGAGTTCATCGGAAATGACCGGGTGGCGCTCGTTCTTGGCGATAACATTTTCTATGGTCAGAGCTTTTCGCGTGTGCTGCAGACGGTAGCGGCGCGCGAGACGGGAGCGACCATTTTCGGCTATTATGTGCGCGATCCGCGGGCGTACGGTGTGGTAGAGTTTGATGAAAGCGGAAAAGCACTTTCTATCGAGGAAAAGCCGGAGCATCCGAAGAGCAATTATGCGGTTCCGGGGCTTTATTTCTATGATAATGACGTGGTGGAGATCGCGAAGAATGTAAAACCGAGCGCGCGCGGAGAGCTCGAGATCACCAGCGTGAACAACGAATATCTTCGCCGCGGTACTTTGCAGGTGGAGACGCTCGGACGGGGGTTCGCGTGGCTGGATACCGGAAACCACGATTCTCTGCTTGATGCCGCGGATTTTGTGGCGGCGTTTCAGAAGCGGCAGGGGTTATACATTTCCTGCATTGAGGAGATTGCTTTCAAGAGGGGCTTTATCTCAAAAGAGCAGCTTTTAAAGCTGGCGGAGCCGCTTTTGAAAACACCTTACGGACAGTATCTGATGGAAGTGGCGCAGGGCCTGTAGCCGGAATGTCACCTTTGGGGATGAAAGAGATGGGCTTTGGGAATCAGAAAGCCTGGCGGTATGAATGTATATGCAGAAACACAGGATTAAGGAATAGGACAATGGGCAAGATAACAGTAGAAACATGTGAGATAGAAGGCTTAAAGGTCATCACACCGACGGTTTTCGGGGATGAGCGCGGCTATTTTATGGAAACCTATAATTACAACGACTATAAGGCAGCCGGCATTGATATGGAATTTGTGCAGGATAATCAGTCCGCCTCGAAGAAGGGCGTTCTGCGCGGACTGCATTTTCAGATCAATTTTCCGCAGGACAAGCTGGTGCGGGTGGTTTCCGGCGAGGTGTTTGACGTGGCGGTCGATCTGCGTCCGGGGTCTGCAACCTATGGAAAATGGCACGGCGAGCTTCTTTCCGCCGAAAATAAAAAGCAATTTTTCATACCGAAAAATTTTGCGCACGGCTTTCTGGTGCTTTCGGATTATGCGGAGTTTGCTTATAAATGTACAGACTTTTACCACCCGAACGACGAGGGCGGTCTTATGTGGAACGATCCCGACATCGGCGTTGCCTGGCCGATACCGGAGGGGATGGAGCTGACGATTTCGGAAAAAGACTGGAAGTGGGGCGGCATCCGGGAATACACCAAAGCACGGGAGTGATATATTGAAGAAACAGGAATTGCTGATAAAGGAAATCTATCAGAGCCGCAGGCTGATTGCTTCTCTTGCGAAGAATGACTTTAAGAAACGGTATGCAGGCTCCTATCTTGGCACGATTTGGGCGTTTATCCAGCCGCTTGTCACGGTCTGCGTCTACTGGTTTGTGTTTGGGCTGGCGCTTCGCAACGGAGCGGAACGCAGCGTGCCGTTTGTACTCTGGCTGATGGCGGGGCTGGTGCCGTGGTTCTTTTTCCAGGAAGGGCTGATGGGCGGCACGAACGCACTGCTGGAATATAATTATCTGGTGAAAAAAGTAGTGTTTAACATTCGGATACTGCCGTTGGTGAAGGTGCTGTCGGCAGTGTTTGTGCATGTATTTTTTATACTGGTGGTAATTGTCATTTACCTCCTTATGGGTTATCCGCCGACATGGTACACTTTGCAGATCGCATATTACAGCTTCAGCCTGTTTATGCTGGTGCTCGGACTCACTTATTTTACCAGTTCGGTGGTGGTGTTTTTCCGTGACCTCGGTCAGATCATCAACATCGCGCTGCAGGTCGGAATCTGGGCAACGCCGATCATGTGGGCGTTTGAGGACCTTGGGCTTGACGGAATTATTGTGAAGCTGTTTAAGCTGAATCCGCTTTTCTATATCGTACAGGGCTTCCGGGATTCTCTGATCGATCATGTCGGCTTCTGGCAGCATCCGCTGCTGACGGTTTATTTCTGGCTGTTTACGCTGGCGGTATTTTATTTCGGGTTAAAGCTGTTCAGGAAACTTCAGGTGCATTTCGCAGATGTGCTGTAAATGCAGGAAAAAGAAAGCTCCCGTTTCACCGGAAAAAGACGGCGGATACCGGGAAAGGCGCAGTATGTCAGGGAAGCGTGACTGTGAGGAAAATGAATTCTGCGGCGATGCGAAGAACGCGGAAAGGGAAAGGCGAATGAGCGAATTTGCGATTCAGGTGAAAAATCTGACGAAGATTTACAAACTATACAATAAGCCCTCCGACCGTCTGAAGGAAGTGCTTGGCTTTAAGGTTGACGCACAGGATCACTATGCGCTGCGGGACGTCTCCTTTGATGTGAAGCGTGGCGAGACTGTGGGCATTATCGGGACGAACGGTTCCGGGAAATCGACGATACTGAAAATTATTACCGGCGTGCTGAATTCCACGCAGGGTGAGGTGGCGGTGGACGGCAGGATTTCCGCGCTTCTGGAGCTTGGAGCGGGGTTCAATATGGAGTATTCCGGTATTGAAAACATTTATCTGAACGGCACCATGATGGGCTTTTCAAAGGAAGAGATAGACGCGAAGCTTTCGGATATTCTGGAATTTGCGGATATCGGCGACTTTGTCCATCAGCCGGTGAAATCATATTCCAGCGGTATGTTTGTACGGCTGGCGTTTGCCGTTGCGATCAATATCGACCCGGAAATCCTGATCGTGGATGAGGCGCTTTCCGTGGGCGATGTGTTTTTTCAGGCGAAGTGTTACCGGAAATTCGAGGAATTTAAGGAGCAGGGACGAACCATCTTGTTTGTCAGCCACGATCTGAGCAGCATCGGGAAATATTGCGACCGCGTGGTGCTTTTAAATAAAGGGACAAAGCTTGCCGAGGGCGGCGCCAAGGAGATGGTGAATCTCTACCGGCGTGTGCTGGTGAACCAGGTGGAGGATACCGCGCAGGGCGGATCCGGGCAGGAGAAGCAGCTTCCGGGGAAAAAGCAGAAGGAATATCTGCATCTGAATCCGAAGGTGCTGGAATATGGAAACGGCATTGCCTCCATTGTGGATTTCTGCATCTACGATCACGAGGGCAGGGCGAGCGGCACCATCGAGAAGGGCGAGGAATTCCAGGTGATGATGAAGGTGCAGTACCAGGGGGACGTTTCGGAGCCGGTTTACGCGTTTACCATCAAGGATCTGAAGGGAACTGAGCTGACCGGCACAAACACGATGTATGAAAAGATACCGGTGAAGCCGCAGAAAAGCGGCGATGAGCAGACCATCACATTTACGCAGAAAATGCCGCTGGAGGCGGGGGAATATATGCTGTGCCTGGGATGCACGGGATATCACCAGGGGGAATTTACCGTTTTCCACCGGCTATACGACGTGTGTAATCTGACGGTGATCACGGACAAGAAGGCGGTCGGCTATTTTGATCTGTTTTCGGAGGTTACGGTGACGGGCGGAAAGTAGAAAACGAAACCAACACATTTGCGGGGGATTTTTATGGCAGAGTTTAATTTAACATATTATAAGGACGAGGATCGGTATTCGGACGGCAACATTGAGGAGGTCATGCTGGATATGGCAAAGCGGGGGATTTCCTACGAGGAGCTTCCGCGGGAGGACGTCAGCTTTCCGATCATCTATCATTTTTCCGCGATGCGCGAGAACATTCTGAACTGGTATCCGTTTAAGGAGGATGCGAGCATTCTGGATATCGGGGCGGGCTGCGGCGCGATCACCGGGCTTCTTTGCCGCCGGGCAAAAAAGGTGGTGGTTGCCGAGCTGTCGAAGCGGCGGGCATCGATTAATTATGAGCGCAACAAACAATATGAGAATCTCTGTATCATGGTGGGCAATTTAAACGATATGGAGTTTACCGAAAAGTTTGACTACGTTGTGCTGAACGGCGTTTTAGAATATGCGATGAGCTTTACGGAGGGCGACACGCCGTATGAGACGTTTCTGGAGAATATGGGGCGGTTCTTAAAGGAGGACGGCCGTTTTCTGATCGCGATTGAAAACCGGCTGGGACTGAAATATTTTGCGGGCGCGCCGGAGGATCACACCGACCGCTATTTCCTGGGGCTTGAGAATTATCCGGGCGTGGACAGCGTGCGCACGTTCAGCAAAAAGGAATTAAAGGAGCTTCTGGAAAGAAGCGGCTTCCCCTGCACGAAATTTTACTATCCGTACCCGGATTATAAATTCCCAAAGGAAATTTTTACCGATGAAACACTGGCGGCAAACGGCTTTGGCAAACCGTACCGCTCGCTCGATGGGAAGCGCATCCCGCTGTTTAACGAGAGTGAAGCGGCACATTCCCTGGCGGCGGAGGGAGTTGCCGATATTTTTTCCAATTCGTTTCTGGTGGAAGCCGGACGCGTGGAGAAAAAGACGGCGGAGGAAATTCTGTATGTGAAGAGCAGCAGCGAGCGCAGAAAGGAATTTCAGATTCTGACGAAAATTGTCCGCAGGGACGGCGAGAGAAAAATCCGCAAGGAGCCGCTGTGCGCGGAAGCGCAGCCGCATGTGCGCCGGATGATCGAAAACGGGGCGGTACGTTACGGCACGGACTACGAGAATCTGCCCGCGAAGGAGGCGGACGGTGCGCTGGAGTACGCGTTTGTCGAGGGGCGGACGATGTTTGACCAGATACAGGCGCTTGCGGACCGCGGCGACACGGAAGGAATTGTGCGCCTTCTGCGCGAATTCCGGGAAACCTGCTTTGCAAATCAGTTTGAAACGGAGGAATATGCGGACGGGAAGTTTTTGGAGCTGTTCGGAAGCGCCGGAAAAGCGGGCAGATGCGCCTGCGTGCGCCCGGCGAACCTCGATCTTATCTGTGATAATGTTTATCTGGAAAAGGACCGGAGGCTGGTGATCGACTACGAGTGGATTTTCGATACGGCAGTTCCGACGGACTTTATTATGTGGCGTCTGCTGAATGATCTGTACACGAAGCTCCCGCAGCTTCATAAGCTTTTTGCAAAAAAGACGCTGATGGATATTTTCGGCATCAGCCGGGAGGATGAGGATATCTACCGGAAATGGTCACTTTATTTTGTGTACCGCTATGTTGGTGCAGACCCGCTTGATAAATATGCGAAGCCGGAGATCGATTTTTCGCTGGAGAGGGTCTACCAGTATTACCATAAGGAAAGCCCGGTGGAGTGTAAGCTTTACTATGATACCGGAAAGGGTTTCAATGAGGAGGAAATCCTGCCGCAGACGCTGACCTTAAAAAACAATCGTTTCCGCATTGCCTTTGATTTAAAGCAGATTAAGAACATCAAAAAATTGCGGTGGGATCCGATGGAAGAACGCTGCTGGTGCATCATCGACCGCGTGCAGAGCAATTGCGCGGTGCGCCTTGTACCGCTTGGCAATTTCAGGCAGGAGGATAACTGCGTGATCTTCCCGCAGGACGATCCCAACTTTGCGGTGGAGGTCTTTGACGCCGGCGAGGTGGAGACGCTGATCATCGAGGGAAGATGCGCCCGTCTGACGGGAGCAGAGATGCCGGAGCAGGTGCGTGCCGTTCCGGAAAAGGCGCCCGCGCGTCTGGCAAAGAAGCTGTCTGCAAAGCGCAGACCGGCAGGGCAGAAGGCGCCTGCGCTGCGTATGCCCAAAATCCAGCCGGACGGCATCAGAAATCAGCTGAAGAAGGTGAAACGGGCAGCCTATAAGATTCCGGGACTGTGCAAGGTGTCCGGTCATGTGGACATGTTTTCGTTTGAGAAGCATGTGCTTTGCATGGGCGGCTGGGTGTTCGACCACCGCTACAAGATGCGCAACCCGCGGATCGTGTATTACGATCAGCACAAAAAGGCTGCGGAGCGCTCTTTCCATATGGTATACCGCTACGATGTTGCCGCTGCCCTGCAGAATCCCGACGCGTCCATGAGCGGCTTTGAGGCGAAGATCCGCATCTTTTCACCGCGCGACATCCGCGTGTTTATGGAGTACGACACGCCGGACGGCACCAAGCGCTATCCGATCGGCGTCGTGAAGGGAAGCAAGTCGCTGCCTGCTGACAGCGAGGTGGAGATCTCGGAGATCGTGGAGGCGGAGCAGCTCGGTGATCTGCAGTTCCTGAAAGAGAAAAAGCTGACGGATACCTTTGAGATCCCGCGAAAGGTAAAAGAGACGACGGTGGACATCATCATTCCGGTCTACAACGGCTATGATTATCTGGACACGCTGTTTGCGAGCCTGCGGCGTACAGAAATGCCCTACCGTCTGCTGATCGTGAACGACTGCAGCCCGGATGAGCGCGTGCTGCCGTATCTGAAGGATTACGTAAACGGGCACCCGGAGGCGGTGCTGCTCAATAATGAAAAAAATGTTGGATTTGTCCGTTCCGTAAACCGCGCGTTAAAGCGCGCGGAGCATCATGTGGTGCTGCTGAACACGGACGTGGAGGTACCGGCGTACTGGCTGGAGCGTCTGATGCTGCCGATCATCTGCGACAAAAAGGTGGCGACGACGACGCCGTTCACCAACAGCGGAACCATCTGCAGCTTCCCGAAGTTCTGTGAGAACAATGACCTGTTTGAAAACATGCCGCTCTGGATGATCGACCAGGCGTTTGCGCAGATCGTCCCGTCCTATCCGGTGATGCCGACGGGCGTTGGCTTCTGCATGGGCATGAATTTAAATGTTATTAAGAAGATCGGGTTCCTCGACGCAAAGACCTTCGGCAAGGGCTATGGTGAGGAAAACGACTGGTGCCGCCGGGCGGCGGACGCCGGTTATCACAATGTGCAGGCGGATAATCTGTTTGTGTACCACAAACACGGCGGAAGCTTCCTCTCGGAGGAAAAGAAAGCGCTGCTTGAGAAAAACTCACAGGCGCTGCTCGCAAAGCACCCGGATTACAACCAGGTGGTGTCCTCCTACTGCTGTAAGGATCCGATGTCGAAAACGCGCCGTCTTGCGATGCTGAAGCTTTTGAATTTAAATATCGACGCAAAGGCGATCGTCGCCTTCGACCATAATCTCGGCGGCGGGGCGACCGCGTATCTGGAGACGAAGCGCAAGGAGGCGCTGCAGAGCGGCTGCCGCTTTATCATCGTGCGCTTTACCGGTATGTACCTGGTGGAGTACAGCTATAAGCAGTATCAGATCCAGTTTGTCTCGGAGAATCTGAAGGATGTCTGGGCGGTGATCGGCAGAGTGGACGAAATCTGGATCAACGAGCTGGTGACGGTGCCGAAGCTCTACGATCTGATGGAGGAGCTGCTGCGCCGGAAGGAGATGAACGGCGCCAAAATGCGGATGCTGTTCCACGATTATTATGCGATCTGCCCGGCAATTAACCTGGTGGATGAAAACGGAGCGTACTGCGGAGCTGCCGGTGCGGGGCGCTGCAACGAGTGCCTTGCCCGGCATGAGCAGAACGCTTATCTGGAATACGAAAGCGCGGAAAAATGGCGCGCAAACTGGGAGCGGTTTCTGAAAGGCTGCGAGGAGGTGCGGGTATTTTCCGGCGCTTCCCAAAAGCTTTTAGAGAAGGTATATCCGACGCTCGACAACATCCGGCTGGTTCCGCACAAGCCGCACGTTATGCCGCCGCTTCATAAGACGGGAAAGACCGGGAAAACCTTAAATATCGGTTTTGTTGGCGCGATGGACTACAAGAAGGGGCTGCAGGTGGTGCAGCGCCTGGCTGCGGAGATCAAAAAGCAGAAATGCGATATCCGCCTCTGTCTGATCGGCTACACCGGCGATGAGGGTGAAAATAAGATTTTTAAAGAAACCGGAAAATACCGGCGCGAGCAGCTTCCGCGTCTGGTGCTGGAGAATGATATCGACCTGTTCTTCATTCCGGCCGTGTGGCCGGAGACCTTTTCCTACACGACGTCGGAGATCATGGCGATGAACATGCCGCTGGCAGTATTCGATATCGGCGCGCCGGCGGAGCGCGTGAAGGACTATGCGCGCGGGGCGGTGCTTCCGCTTGGTGCGTCTCCGGCGGAAATCCTGGAGAGCTTAAAGGCGCTTGCAAAGCGGTGCGGCATTTTTGAGCAGCCGGTGAAGCGCAGAAAGGTACTGTTCCTGATGGAGCTGGAGTCCTATGCGACGCGTTACCGGATCGAGCATTTCCGCGAGCAGCTTGCCGTCGCCGGGTATGCGTCCGACTGCCTGGAGCTTGAGAAGGATCTGAAGGTCGACCTGAAGGGCTATTCCAGCGTGGTGCTGTACCGTCTGACGGATATAGCGTTTACGGAAAAGCTGGCAGCGCAGGCGAGAGCGCTTTCGGTGCCGGTGTATTACGATATCGACGATCTGGTGTTTGATTATGATAAAATTTCTTATCTGGAATTTTTAAAGGGAAGAGATTATCAGAATTTCCGCCAGATGACGCAGCAGGTTCACCGCTGCATGGAGCTGAGCGACGGCTTTATCACCTCCACGGAGACGCTGGCGGAGGAATTGCGTGCGGAATTCCCGGAAAAGCCGGTCACGGTGCGGAGGAATGTGTGCAGCATGGAGATGCAGATCTTATCCGCGGAGGCTTACGAGAACCGCACGGAAGAGGGAGAAATCGTCCGCATCGGTTATTTCAGCGGCTCGCACACGCATGACAGGGATTTTGCCGTGGTGGAGGAGCTGCTGGTGGAAATTATGCAGAAATATCCGAACGTGCATCTGGTGATGGGCGGTGTGTTCGACACGGTGCGCTTTGACAGCTACCAGGAGCGCATCACAAAGCTGCCGTTTATGGACTGGCAGAAACTGCCGGAAGCGATCGCGAACACTGACATCAATCTGATGCCGCTGGAGGATACGCGCTTCCATGCGTGCAAGTCGGAAAATAAATGGATGGAGGCGGCGCTGGTGCATGTGCCGAGCATCCTGAGCGCAAATGAGGAAATGCGCCGCGTCATCAAAGACGGCGAGGACGGCATTCTCTGTGCGGATGAGCAGCAGTGGCGCGAGGGGCTTACCCGCCTGATCGAGGATGGGGAGCTTCGCAGAACCATCGCGGAAAACGCGCACCGCACGGTGCTGGAGCGCTACACGACGGACGGCACCGGCAGGGCGGCGATAAAGCTGGTGCTGGGGTATCAGCAGCATATGGACAGATCTGAGAAGAACGACTGATCATGAAGGTACGAAATAGTTAGGAGTAATTTATGACGGAGACGGGAGCAAGCAAAAAGACGATCGCGCTGCTGGCGGCGGCGCTGCTGATATCCTGCGTGTTTATTTTCTGGCGGTTTATATTCGGGGATTATGTGCTCGCCTATACGGATGTGGGCGTGGACACGTACGACCAGTATCTGATGCATTACCAGACCATCATCAATCATCTGCGCGAGGGCAGCTTTTCCCTCTGGGATTTCAACAACGGCTACGGGATCAATATGTTTTCTTTAAATATGTTTGATCCGTTTCTGATGCTGCTCTACGCCTGCGGAGTGATATTCGGACCGGAGATGATCTATCAGCTTCTGGTCTACGTGCAGATTCTGCGCATCGTGCTTGCCGGGCTGGCGGTTTACGGATTTCTGTCCTGCTTTGCGCTGTCAGAGCGCAGCAAACTGATTGCTTCTTATATATATGCCCTCTGCGGTTACATGGTCGTCTGGGGGCAGCATTACCAGTTCGGGACGCTCATGGTGCTGCTGCCGCTGCTCCTGCTGGCGGCGGAGAAGGCGCTTGCAAAGCCGCGCTGGTATTTTGGGGTTACACTTTTGTGCGGCGTGTGCGCGATCAATGCGCTGTATTTCAGCTATATGCAGTTTATTGTGCTGGGCGTTTATTTTTTGTTCCGGATCTCCTGGAACGGAAGGCTTTTTTGCAAACAGGGATTTTTAAAGCTTGCGAAGGGTTACGGCTCCATGCTTCTTGGAATCGGTATCGGGCTTGTGAACCTGCTTCCGAGCGGCAGCGCGATCGTGAACGTTTCCGGCCGCGTGACGGCAAAGCCTCTGACGGAAAAGCTTCTGGACGCCGTCGGCTTTTATGGGCTGAATTTTTATAAGACGCTGTTCAAAAAATTCTTCTCGGGCAATCTGGAGGGGATCACAGACTACAGCGGCTACGCAAATTATTATGAGGCTCCAAACGTCTTTTTCTCGGCGCTGTTTATCATCGCGGCGGTCTGCTTTGCCTGGATGATCCTGCGCGGGCTTCTTTACAGCAAAAAGCAGAGGGTGCTGATTTTACTGGCGATGCTCGCCTGTGGTTTCACCATCGCCCTGCCGATGGGCGGGCTGATCTTTAACGGCTTTGCCTACCCGTTTTCGCGGCACACCTTTGTATGTATGCCGTTTTTCGCTTTGCTGACAGCGGCGTTCCTTGAAGAGGTTCTGGAAAAAAGAAGGCTCTGCGTGCCGCTGTTTGCGCTGACGTCAGCGGCGGTGCTCATCCAGTATCTGCGCGTACACGTGCCGGGCGGAGAGTACCTGCCGAGGGTATTGACCATCGCGGCAGCCGGGATTGTGCTCTGCCTGTTTCTGGCAGCGCGTGTGAAAAAAGAAAGCGTGCAGCAGGCGGCGGTGGGAGGTCTCTTCCTCTGTGTTGCCGCAACGATGTGCACGGATGCCTGGTATTCTTACAATGAGCGGGCGATCGTGGAGAAAGCGCCAAGCGAATATTTTGATGAGATGTACGCTGAGGATATCTCTGATGCGCTCACCTGGCTGGCGGAGACGGACGACTCCTTCTACCGTGTGGAGAAGGATTACACGATCGGCAGCCGCATTTCCAGCCTGAATGCGCTGGCGCAGAATTATATGCCGGTCAGCACCTACAATTCCTCGCTGAATGTCAATCTGCGGGAATTTGTGGAGAAGCTGTGGCCGAACCTGAACATCACCGATAACGCCCATTTTAACTACGCGAATGCGGTGTACGACGGCGCACAGGCATCGCTTAGTCATGTAAAATATATTTTGTCGAAGAACGACGCGCTGGACGTGGACGGCTATGAGTTGCTGCGGCAGTTTGGCGATATTTACGTTTACCGCAATTCCGGCACGGAGGAGCTTGGAAAATTTTATACGAAAGCGGTGAGCAGCGCTGATTTTGAGGAATGCGCCGACAGCCTTGATCGCGAAAAGCTGCTGACGCAGGCGGTCATCTGTGACACGGCAGATGATCTGACGGAGACGGACGGCGCTCTGCTTGCAAAGTGCGCACAGCGGGAGCTGCCGCTGGAGGTTACAGCGGAAAAGACGGAGCAGGGCGTAAAGGTAACGCTTCCGGCGCACGGGGATACCGTCCGGCTGGAGCTCGACATTCAATTTACGAACGGGATTTCCTACGTGTACATTCAGTACGGCGCGTACGATACCATGGTGCGGGCGGAAAACAAAACGATGCATGTAGAGCTGAATATCCCGGAGAGCGTCGATACAGTGGAGATCACCTATCCGCTGCCGTTTGACGAATTTGTCACGCTGGAAAATCTGGCAGTATATGAGACGGAAAACTATGATTTTTCCGCACTCAGCGAGGGCATTTCCTTTTCGGCGCCAGGGAAGGACAGCGTGGTGAACGGCACGGCGAACGTGACGGAAAAAGGCATCCTGCTTTTGCCGATTCCCTATGAGGACGGCTGGACTGCTCTGGTGGACGGCGAGGAAACGGAAATACAGCGGGTGGATTATGGCTTCTGCGGCGTTGTGCTGGAGCCGGGAGAGCATGAGATCACAATGACCTATCACTGCCCGGGATTTGCTGCGGGCGCGGCGGGAAGCCTTTTCTTCCTGGCGCTGACGGCGGCAATCTGGATGGGTCTTGGTTTATACGCGAAAAGGAAAGCAGGGAAAGATGGAAGCACTCAAAAAGCTGAAATGGTATAATGTCAAAAAAGGACTGCGCTATCTGAAGCACTTCGGCGTAAAGGAATTTCTGATCCGTCTGCAGGAGCGCATGGAGCCGGAGGAGGTTCCCTACGGTCCCTGGTATGAGGCGTATCGCCCGACGGAGAGCGCTCTGGCGGCGCAGCGCAGAAAAAAATTTAAAAATTCGTGGAAATTCAGCATTGCGGTTCCGGCATATGAGACGCCGGAGACGTTTTTGCGGGAGATGATAAAATCTGTGCAGGGCCAGACCTACGATAACTGGGAGCTTTGCATTGTGAATGCCAGCCCGGAAAATGACGTGATGCGGCGCGTGCTTGCGGAGTATTCTCAAAAAGACGCCCGCATCCGTGTGAAGGAGCTTGCGGAAAATAAGGGCATCGCCGGAAATACAAACGAGGCGCTCGCTATGGCGTCCGGCGATTTTGTGGGCCTGCTGGATCATGACGATCTGCTGGCGCCGAACGCACTCTTTGAGGCGGCGAAGGCGCTGGAGCAGGAGCCGTCGATCGACGTGCTCTACACGGATGAGGACAAGGTGGACACTGACGGGAAAAAGCATTTTAAGCCGAACCTGAAGCCGGATTTCAACCTCGACCTTTTGCGCTCTAATAATTATATCTGCCACTTTTTTATGGTGAGAAGAACGCTTGCGGAGCAGGCGGGAGGATTTTCGGGTGAATATGACGGCGCGCAGGATTATGATTTTATCCTGCGCTGTACGGATATGGCGAAAAACATCCATCATATTCCGGAGATCCTTTACCACTGGCGGA
Organism: Marvinbryantia sp.; assembly: GCF_047017445.1. NCBI lineage: Bacteria > Bacillati > Bacillota > Clostridia > Lachnospirales > Lachnospiraceae > Marvinbryantia > Marvinbryantia sp. The sequence goes on from NZ_JBKXTT010000012.1 coordinate 110,454, forward strand.
CGCACGAGGCGTCCACTGCGGACAATCCGATCAGCAAGCTGTATGCCTACGAAGCAGGAAAGCGCGCGATCGAGGCGCACCTTACGCGGCGGGGGCAGGCAGGAGAAGTTTCGCTGAAAAAGGATCTTGGCTTTTATCGCGTGAAGTATCCGGTGCAGGGAAATCCGCTGGTATCCGTCATCATCCCTAACAAGGATGAGGCGGAATCCCTGAAGCTCTGCATCGAATCTCTCCGAAGGACAGTCTCCTGGGGAAATTATGAGATCATCATTGTGGAGAATAACAGCACGGGCCCGGAGATTTTTTCGTACTACAGGGAGCTTGCGAAGGATGCGCGCATCCGGATCGTTCGCTGGAAATCTGCATTTAATTATTCCGCGATCAACAACTATGGTGTAAAATATGCAAAGGGAGAATACCTTTTGTTTCTGAATAACGATATCGAGGCACTGGAGGAGGGCTGGTTTACGGAAATGCTCGGCGTCTGCCAGCGTCCGGAGGTGGGGGCTGTCGGCGCGAAGCTGCTGTACCCGGACGGCACCATCCAGCACGCTGGCACGGTCATCGGCATCGGCGGTATTGCCGGGCATATGTTTGTGAACATGCCGGGCGGGCGCAGCGGCTATCTGCACAAGGCGTCGCTTATGCTGGATTACAGCGCGGTGACGGCAGCCTGCATGATGATGAAGCGCAGCCTGTTTGAGCAGCTTGGCGGCTTCGAGGAGCGGCTTTCGGTGGCGTTCAACGACGTCGATCTCTGTCTGCGGGCGAACGAGGCAGGGAATCTGGTGGTCTACGATCCTTACGCCTGCTTGCGCCACTACGAGTCGAAGAGCCGCGGGGCAGAGGATTCGCCGGAAAAGGTGCGGCGATTCCAGGAGGAAATCGAATTTATGCGCACCCGCTGGGAAAAGCTTTTAAAGGCGGGCGACCCGTATTACAATAAAAATCTGTCGCTGTCCAAGTGGAATTATTCCCTGCGGGCGGACAGGAAAAGGGGGAGGAATACAAATGATTGATTTTAACAGAGCGCCGTTTACCGGAAAGGAAACCGAGTATATGGAGCAGGCGATCAAGAGCGGAAAGATGTGCGGCGACGGCCCGTTTACGAAGAAATGTGCAAAATGGATCTGCGATACGTACCACGTTAATCACACCCTGCTGACGACCTCCTGCACACATGCGCTGGAAATGTCGGCGTACCTTGCGGATATTCAGCCGGGCGATGAGGTGATCATGCCGTCCTACACCTTCTGCTCGACGGCGGACGCCTTTGTGCTGCGCGGAGCGAAGATCGTGTTTGTCGACATCCGTCCGGATACCATGAATATCGACGAGCGGCTGATCGAGGCGGCAATTACTGAAAAAACGAGGGCGATCGTGCCCGTTCATTACGCCGGGGTTGCCTGCGCGATGGATGAGATCCTGGCGATCGCGAAAAAGCATGACCTGAAGGTGGTGGAGGACGCCGCCCAGGGCATGAACGCTTATTATAAGGGGAAACCGCTCGGTACCATCGGGGATTTCGGCTGCTACAGCTTCCACGAGACGAAAAATTACACGATGGGAGAGGGCGGCGCGCTGCTTTTCCAGGATGAGAGATACCAGGAAAAGGCGGAGATCCTGCGCGAGAAGGGCACCGACCGCAGCAAATTTTTCCGCGGTCAGGTAGACAAGTACACCTGGGTGGATTTCGGCTCATCCTACCTTCCGAGCGACTTAAACGCGGCCTACCTTTACGCGCAGCTTGAGATTGCCGATGAGATCAACAGCAAGCGCCTGCAGATTTACAATTATTACCATGAGGCGCTGGCGCCGCTGGAGGAAAAAGGGGTGCTTACGCGTCCGTTTGTGCCCGATTATGCAACGCACAATGCACATATGTATTATGTGAAGCTCGCTGACCTGGAGGCGCGGACCCGCTTTATCAGTTATCTGCGCGAGCACGGTATCTGGGCGGTGTTCCACTATGTACCGCTGCACTCGGCGGCTGCCGGGCGGAAATTCGGGCGCTTTTCCGGAGAGGACGTGTACACCACGAAAGAAAGCGAGCGTCTCGTGCGTCTGCCGATGTACTATAATCTGGAGATGGAGCAGGTGGAGTACATTGCGGACACAATTCTGAAATATCAGAACTGGTAGGAGAGAAAGATGGATGTATCTGTCATAATTCCCAATTACAATGGGAAAGAATATATAAGAGATTGTCTCGACAGCCTGCTTGCGCAGGGGAGCGGCAAGCTTCCCGTGATCGTGGTGGACAATGCCTCGACGGACGGAAGCCGGGAGATCATCGAGAGGGAGTACCCGATGGTCAGATTGATTTTGCTAAAGAAAAACTATGGATTTTCCAGGGCGGTCAACGAGGGCATCCGGGCGGCGGATACGGAGTTTGTGATCCTGCTCAACAATGACACGCGGGTGGCTGCCGGATTTGCGGCGGAGCTTCTGCACGCGATCCGAAAGGATGAAAAAATCTTTTCCTGCCAGGCACAGATGCGGCAGATGGACCGGCCGGAGCTTATCGACAACGCCGGAGATTTCTACTGCGCGCTCGGCTGGGCGGTCACGCGCGGGAAGGGACAGAAATGTGACCGTTATGCGGGGGAGGACCGGATCTTTTCCTCCTGCGCGGGTGCGGCGATCTACCGGAAGCATATTTTTGAGGAGATCGGCTATTTTGACGAGAAGCATTTTGCCTACCTGGAGGATGTCGATGTCTGCTACCGCGCCAAAATCGCCGGGTATGAAAACCGCTACGCGCCGCGCTCGGTCGTCTATCATAAAGGAAGCGCCTCCACAGGCTCGCGCTACAACCGCTTTAAGGTGGGAAGCGCGGCGAGGAACAATCTGTATCTTATTTATAAAAATATGCCGCTCTGGCAGATCTGGCTCAATCTGCCGCTGCTTTTGTCAGGGACGCTCGTCAAGCTTTTGTTTTTCACGGCGAAGGGGATGGGCGGCACCTATCTGAAAGGGCTGTGGCAGGGCATCCTGCTGGCGCGTGAGGGCGAAAAAGTGCCGTATCTGGCGGAGAATTTTGACAATTGCTGGCGGATACAGCTCGAACTGTGGAGAAATTTAAGGAAAATAAAAATGTAAACGTAATAATTTTACAATCGACAGTTGCAATTTTGAAGTCAGCAGTGTATGATTATAAAAGTATGGATAGCATAAGGGGTGAACCAGATTGATTAAAGACAATCAAAAGTATTTTAATCGACTGCATGTTCTGATAGATGCCCTGATTGTGATCGGCAGTTATCTGCTGGCATGGTTCCTTCAGATAAAGATACTGACTGCGCCGGGTACCGGTGTGTATTCCGACGAAGTCTATATGTTGGTTTTGCTTCCGCTGGTTCCGGGAATGCTGCTTTTGTACTCCGCATTCAACCTGTATACACCCAAGAGAGTGCAGGGGAGACGGCTGGAATACGGCAATGTCATAAAAGCCAATCTGCTCGGGCTTCTGATTTTCCTGGCGATGACGATGGCTGTCAAGAAAATCGACTTCTCGCGCGGCGTTGTATTCACGTTTTTTGCGCTGAATGTCACGGCGGATATCATAGCGCGCGTGATCATACGCGGTCTGCTGCGGGATATGCGCAGAAGAGGCATGAATCTGAAGCATATCCTTCTGGTCGGATACGGACAGGCTGCCAGGGAATACATCGACCGTATTCTGGAAAATCCGCAGTGGGGTTATCGGGTGCTTGGCATTCTCGACGATAATTCCGAGCGCTCGACCGTTTACCGGGGGATCCGTATTATCGGAAGGACAGAAGAGCTTGTGGAGCTCATGAAGGTAAATACACTCGATGAAATCGCGATCACACTGGGGCTGAGCGAGTATTACAAGCTGGAGCGTATTGTTGCGCAGTGTGAAAAATCAGGTGTGCATACAAAGTTTATACCGGATTATGGAAATATTATTCCAACGAAGCCCTATACGGAGGATCTGATGGGGCTTCCGGTTATTAATATCCGTTATGTGCCTCTGTCCAACACGTTCAACGCGATCGTAAAGAGGACGGTGGACATTGTCGGATCGCTTGTATGTCTTGTTTTATTTTCACCGGTTATGCTGGTGACGGCTGTTCTGATCAAGCTGACGTCTCCGGGCCCGCTGATCTTTAAGCAGGAGCGCGTCGGGCTGCATAATCAGCCGTTTATTATGTATAAATTCCGCTCGATGGAAGTGCAGAAGGCAAATGCGGAGCAAAAAGGATGGACGACGCGCCACGATCCGCGTGTGACCGGGATCGGAAAATTTATCCGAAGAACGAGTATTGACGAGTTTCCGCAGCTTATCAATGTGCTGAAGGGCGAGATGAGCCTGATCGGACCGCGCCCGGAACGCCCGCAGTTTGTGGAGAAATTCCGCGAGGAAATACCGCGGTATATGATCAAGCACCAGGTGCGTCCCGGCATGACCGGATGGGCGCAGGTGAACGGATACCGCGGAGACACCTCCATCAGAAAGCGTATCGAATATGACTTATATTACATTGAAAACTGGACGCTGGGGCTGGACATCAAGATCCTGTTTCTGACGGTTTTCAAAGGTTTTGTAAATAAAAATGCTTACTAAATTTTCCAGGAAAGGGTAAAGGGAGAAAAGGGGATTAATATGGCAAGAGACAAAGAGAAAAGAGAGAAGAGGCGCACAAAAGGCGGCAGCAGCCAGCAACAGCAGCAGTATTATCAGCAGGATCCATATGGGCAGCAGCAGTATTATCAGCAGAATCCGAATGGCCAGCAGTATTATCAGCAGGATCCGAATGGCCAGCAGCAGTATTACCAGCAGGATCCGTATGGTCAGCAGCAGTATTATCAGCAGGATCCAAATGGCCAGCAGCAGTATTATCAGCAGGATCCAAATGGCCAGCAGCAGTATTACCAGCAGGATCCGTATGGTCAGCAGCAGTATTATCAGCAGGATCCGTACGGTCAGCAGCAATACTACCAGCAAAACAGGTACGGCCAGCCGGGAATGGATCCGCGTCAGAACTATGATCAGGGAGAAAAAGAGGCGGCTGCTGCAAAGAAGAAAAAGAAGCGCAGAAAAAGAAAGGTCATTCTCTTTGTGGTTGAGGTGCTTCTGCTAGTCGTACTGGCGGCAGCGCTTTATGTGGGCGCAAAGGTGTCGAAAATCTCCAAAATGCAGGCGCAGACGCCGGTCAACAACGAAAAACAGAGCGAGATGGTGCAGCAGATCCAGGCGCAGCTCGACGACGAGGTGGAGGAGCGTCTGAAGGGCTACTGGAACATTGCTCTGTACGGAACGGACAACCGTGACAAAAACACCAACGGACAAAGCGACGCGATCATGGTTGCCAGCATCAATCTGGACACCAATGACGTGAAGCTGGTGTCAGTATACCGCGATACGTACCTTGACGATACGACCGGAAGCTACGGCAAGGCAACGGATATTTATGTGGCGGGCGGTCCGGCACGTTCCATCAACATGCTGAACAAAAACCTTGACCTGGATATCACCGATTATGTTACCGTAAATATGAACGTTCTCGCCGATGTGGTAGACGCGATCGGCGGCATTGACATTGAGATCACAGAGGATGAGGCGACCTGGATCGACAATTACCAGGATGAGACCTCGACCATCACGAACCGCGAGATCATCCCGATCAGCGGAAGCTCGGGCATGGTACACTTAAATGGTCTGCAGGCGACGGCGTACTGCCGTATCCGTGCGATCGGTAACGACTATGAGCGTACCGAGCGGCAGAGAAAGGTGCTTTCTCTGATCCTGGACAGCGTAAAGAGCAACCCGACGGTTCTGATCGGTCTGGTCGACGATCTGATCGACGCAGTGGATACCAATCTCACAATGGCGGAAATTATGAACTTTGCAACGAATATCGCAAGCTACAATCTTGTTGAGACAAAGGGCTTCCCGTTTGAGCAGACGTCGATGGAGATCAATTACAGCATTGTAGTGCCGATTAATCTGGCGCAGAATGTATCGGAGCTGCATGAGTATCTCTTCGGTGTGCAGGGCTATACGCCGTCCTCAACCGTGCAGGAGATCAGTGATTATATTGCAAATTATACTGGTGTTTATGAATGAAGAACAAAACAGTAGATGTTATCATACCGGCTTACCGGCCGGACGAACGGTTTAACAGTTTAATAGAGAAGCTGTCGCAGCAGACGCTTCTTCCGCAGCGGATCCTGGTGATGAACACTGAGAGATCCCTGTGGGAGCAGGCGCCTGTCTGCCGGGCAGCTTTTGAGGCGGGGCACACAGCCGGCGGCGTGCCGCTCACTCTTGTCCACTTACCGCAGGCGGAATTTGACCACGGCGGGACAAGAGACAGGGCGGCGGCGATGTCGCAGGCGGATGTCCTGCTTTTTATGACGCAGGACGCGGTGCCGGCGGACGAATATCTGATCGAGCGGCTGACTGCGCAGCTTGGAGAAAACGCCGGCGGCGAGGTGGCGGCGGCTTACGCAAGACAGCTACCGGCAAAGGACTGCAGTCTCCTGGAGCGCTGCACAAGAAGCTTTAATTATGGGGAAAAAAGCCGGGTGAAATCCATAGGCGATCTGCCGGAGCTGGGAATTAAGACGTACTTCTGTTCCAACGTGTGCGCCGCCTATGTGCGCAGCGTCTATGAGAAGCTGGGCGGCTTTGAAAAACAGACGATCTTCAACGAAGATATGATCTTTGCGGCGAAGCTGATAAAGGCGGGCTACAGGATCGCTTACGCGGCAGACGCGCAGGTGGTGCATTCGCACAATTACAGCGGCAAAGAGCAGTTTAAGCGCAACTTTGATCTCGCAGTCTCTCAGGCGGAGCACCCGGAAATTTTTGCGGAGGTTCCGTCGGAAAAAGAGGGCATCCGGCTTGTAAAGAGTACAGCGGCGTTTCTTTGCAGACGCGGGCGGATCGACCTTCTGCCAAAGCTTGTCTGGCAGAGCGGCTGCAAGTATCTTGGCTACTTTTTTGGCAGGCGTTACCGCGTGCTGCCGAAACGCGTCGTGCTCGCCTGCTCTATGAACAGAAAATATTGGAAAAACAAAGTTTTTTAAAACTGTTGTCACAAATTGAACACAAATGACTGATATCATGGACTCATCAAAAAGAAAAGGTAACTACGAGGAAATCAAATAGTTACGAAGATAGATATGGGAGGTCTTAAATATGAGCATGAAGAAACGAATTGGTACCTGTGCAGCTGCGCTGGCAGCGGTTGGAGCGCTCGGGGCAACGGTATATGGAATTGGAAACATGGACAGCAGTCAGACGGAGAACCGTATCACATTGGATTCACCGGCGGACTTAAAAGAAGAGACAACGCTGGATACGGCGACGGCAGAGGCGGCGGAGATCGATGAGATCCCGACGCAGGACAGCTCGGATAGCTCCTACGGATTGCCGAACGTGCAGAAAGTGGCGGAGACAGCGATGCCGGCGATCGTGGCGATCACAAACCAGGGCATCGAGGAGGTCAACTTCTTCGGCAGAAGCTATCAGCAGGAGACCACCAGCGGCGGCTCCGGCATCATTGTCGGGAAGAATGACGACGAGCTTCTGATCGCTACAAACAATCACGTGGTGGAGGATTCTGAGGAGCTGACGGTCTGCTTCAGTGTAGACGTCGAGGATGATGAGGACGGCGAGAAGACATTGGCGCCGGCTCTGGTAAAGGGCACCGATTCCTCTATGGATCTGGCGGTGGTCGCCGTTAAGCTGGAGGACATCGACGACGAGGTGGCCGATAAGATCGGCATTATCCAGCTCGGCGATTCCGACGAGGTGCAGGTCGGCGAGTGGGCGGTTGCCATCGGCAACGCGCTTGGATATGGTCAGTCCGTCACGGCAGGCATCATCAGCGCACTTGACCGCGAGGTGAGTGTTTCCACCAGCAGTGGAACTGTTACAAACAATATGATACAGACCGATGCGGCGATCAACTTTGGAAACAGCGGCGGCGCGCTCCTGGATATGGAAGGACGTCTGATCGGTATCAACTCCGCAAAAGCGGCGGTCGACGGCGTGGAGGGCATGGGCTACGCTATCCCGATCAACACCGCAAAGCCGATCATCGAGGATCTGATGAACCAGACTACCAGAACCAAGGCAGATGAGGATAAGGCCGGAGCACTCGGTATTACAGTGGCGGCGGATGTCGATGATGACGTGAAGGAATTCTATCATGTACCGTCCGGAGCAATGGTTGCTGAGCTGACAGACAACAGCGCTGCCAAGGAAGCTGGCATTGAGGTGGGCGATATCATCACGAAGCTTGACGAGGTGAAGATATCCAGCAGAAGCGACCTGCTGAACCGTATGAAATATTACGAAGCCGGCGAGACTGTTACTGTCACCGTGCAGAGATTTGAGGACAATGGTTATCAGGAAAAACAGTTTGAGGTGAAGCTCGGCAAGAAGTCCGATCTGGAGTCGACAACCAGCGACAGCAGCAAATCCGGCAGCGACAGCCAGGACGACAGCTCGGATGATGATCTTTACTATTACGATTACAATAACGGCGATGACGGCTATGGAATGCAGGACTTTTTCAGAGGCTTTGGATTCTAAATGGCATCGTGATACCCGGAGCGCGCAGGTGCTCCGGGCTTTTTATGTTTTTCATTAAGAAACTTTATAAAAACTTTTCTTGTGAAAAAACGATTCGTGTGTTATGATTGCTTATGATGGGCTAGTTGTGCAGATTTTCTGCTGCGCAGGGGGCTTCCCTGCTGCAAAGGGACAAAATGCCCTGCAGAAATATGCACGCAAAAGAAGAAGGAGAGGATTTTGTGTCAGAAGAAAAAGATTCTTTACCCGAAGAAGTAAAAGAAGATGTAAAAAAAGACGACGAATATGAAAAAATCTGTTACATCTGCCACAGACCGGAGAGCAAGACGGGGAAAATGCTGGAGCTTATGAACCTTACGATCTGTCCGGACTGTCTGCAGAAGTCGTTCAGCAGCATGAGCCACATGGACCCAGGCAGCTATAAGGAGCTGATGGAGCTGTCCAAACGGTTTCCGAATATGCAGATGATCAACCTGTCGGATATACCGGAGGACATTCCAAAGCGCCAGAAGGTGAAAAAGAAAAAGGCGCAGCCGCAGAAGGAGTTTGACATCAGATCGATCCCGGCGCCGCATAAGATCAAGGCGAGCCTGGACGAGTATGTCATCGGGCAGGAGTATGCGAAAAAGGTGATCTCTGTCGGCGTGTATAACCATTACAAGCGCGTTGCCACCGGCACGATGGATGAGATCGAGATTGAGAAATCCAACATGCTGATGATCGGACCGACCGGATGTGGAAAGACCTATCTGGTAAAGACGCTGGCAAAGCTCCTGGACGTGCCGCTTGCGATCGCGGACGCCACGTCGCTGACAGAGGCCGGCTATATCGGAGACGACATTGAGAGCGTGGTGTCCAAGCTTCTCGCCGCTGCGGGAAACGATGTGGAGAAGGCAGAGCGCGGTATTATTTTTATAGATGAGATCGACAAGATCGCAAAGAAGAAAAATGCGACGCAGAGAGATGTGAGCGGAGAATCCGTCCAGCAGGGAATGTTGAAATTACTGGAGGGCAGTGAGGTGGAGGTCCCGGTCGGGGCAAACAGCAAGAATGCCATGGTTCCACTGGAGACGGTAAACACGCGCAATATTCTGTTTATCTGCGGCGGTGCATTTCCGGGGCTGGAGGATATCATTAAGGAGCGTCTGAACAAGCAGGCGTCTATTGGCTTCCAGGCGGACCTGCGCGATAAATACGACAACGATCCGCACATTTTGGAAAAGGTGACCAATGAGGACATTCGCAAATTTGGAATGATCCCGGAGTTTATCGGACGTCTGCCGATCGTATTTACCATGCAGGGACTGACGAAGGAGATGATGGTACAGATTTTAAAGGAGCCGAAAAATGCTATTTTAAAGCAGTACCAGAAGCTGCTTGCGCTGGATGAGGTACAGCTGGAGTTTGAGGAAGAAGCGCTGGAGGCGATTGCCGAGCGTGCGCTTGAGAAAAAGACGGGTGCGAGGGCGCTCCGGGCGATTATTGAGGAAATTATGCTCGATATTATGTATGAAATTCCCAAAGATGACAATATTGGTAAGGTAACGATCACCAGGGCATACATCGAGCACACCGGAGGTCCGCAGATTACCCTGAGAGGAGATTTAGTAGTTTATGGATGAAACGCGTGAACAGTTTTTAAAAATACTGGAAGGTTTGGTAGCAGAGGCAAAGACAAAAAAGAATATGCTTACCTACAAGGAGGTAAACGACGCTTTCGGAACGATGCAGATTTCGGAAGAGAAGATGGACTTTGTTTTTGAATATCTGGAAAAGCATAATATCGACCTTGTCCATGAGGAAAATGCGGACGATACAACGGAGCTTCTGCTGGATAATGATGACGATCTCCTGCTCTCGGATGAGGAAGAGGTGGAGATCATAGACGATGCGGACGTTCTGGAGGGTGTCAGCACAGAGGACCCGGTGCGCATGTATCTGAAGGAAATCGGCAATGTGCCGCTTCTTACCACCGAGGAAGAAATCGAGCTTGCGAAGAGAGTGGAGGAGGGTGACGAGGAGGCGAAGAAGCGTCTGATCGAGGCGAATCTCCGTCTGGTTGTCAGCATTGCCAAGAAATACGTTGGCCGTGGGATGCCGTTCCTGGATCTGATCCAGGAGGGCAACATGGGACTTATGAAAGCGGTGGACAAGTTCGACTATGCAAAGGGCTTTAAATTCAGCACGTACGCAACCTGGTGGATCCGTCAGGCGATCACCAGAGGCATTGCGGATACCGGCAGGACCATTCGTGTGCCGGTGCATATGGTGGAGACAATCAACAAAACACTGCGCATGACGCGCACCCTTCTGCAGGAGCTGGGGCGCGAACCGACTCCGGAGGAGGTGGCGGATCGACTGAATGTGCCGGTTTCGCGTGTGCGCGAGGTGCTGAAGATTTCCAGAGATCCGGTATCTCTTGATACACCGATCGGCGAGGAGGACGACAGCCATCTCGGGGACTTTATTGAGGATGATTCCGCACTTTCTCCGTCTGATTCCGCAGCGTTCTCTATGCTGCGCGAGGAGCTTGGCACCGCACTGGAGTCGCTCACGGACAGGGAGCGCCAGGTCGTTCAGCTCCGCTTCGGTCTGATCGACGGCAGGGCGCGCACCCTGGAGGAAGTCGGTAAAGAATTCAACGTCACCCGTGAGCGTATCCGCCAGATCGAAGCGAAGGCGCTGCGAAAGCTGCGTCATCCGTCGCGGAGTAAGCGACTGAAGGATTTTCTCATATAACGTATAATATATCCATCGTTCTCATAAGCTGTAAAAAAGCATTGAGGTTACAGCTATGAAAAACGTCGGACGAATTGAGCGTCTGCTCCAGCGTCACCGGGGCGGCGCTCTGATTTTTTTGTGTGCGCTGCTGATGCTGGTCGGCAGTGTGCGCTTCGGGGATGCTGTCGTACAAACGAGCAGCCGCGCAGGGGATCGCGAGCTGCCGATCTACAGTGTCGATACGGAGAAAAAGCAGGTGGCGCTTTCCTTTGATGCGGCGTGGGGAAATGAGGACACTCAGCAGATCCTGGATATTCTTGCAAAGCACAACGTACACGTGACATTTTTCATGACGGGAGGGTGGGTTTCCGATTACCCGGAGGATGTCAAAAAAATCCAGGCCGCCGGTCACGATCTCGGAAACCACAGCGAAAATCATAAAAACATGAGTCAGCTCTCCAAAGAAGAGTGCATCAGTGAGCTGATGGAGGTACATAATAAAGTAAAAGAACTGACGGGCGTGGAGATGCATCTGTTTCGTCCGCCCTACGGAGATTACGATAACGAGGTGATCCTGACGGCGCAGGAGTGCGGCTATTATCCGATCCAGTGGTCGGTCGACAGCCTTGACTGGAAAAATTACGGGATGCAGAGCATTCTTGACACTGTGCTGAAGCATAAGAACCTGGAACCCGGCGCGATCATCCTCTGTCATAACGGGGCGGAGTATACGGCGCAGGCGCTGGATGCGCTGCTTGCCGGTTTAAAAGAGCAGGGGTACGAGGTAGTGCCGATCTCTGAACTGATCTATAAAGAAAACTATCATATGGATCATACAGGAAAACAGATCTCCGACGTATCGTGAGAACGTGATTCAGGTGTGAGCAAATCCCATTCGCGAAGCGAATTTTAAATGGATTTGTGAAGGTTACTGCGAACGGAGTGAACAGTAACTGGGCGTGCATATGCAGGAGCCCAAAAAAACGGCGCCGGAGCGATTCCGGCGCCACTTTTTATGCAGTGAGCATTTTTTACCATCCGTTGTTGATGTGATCCTGATATTCTTCCGGTGTCACCCAGTTTCCGCAGTTAGGACACTGCACAAGATCTTCCCCCGCGATCTGTGCGGCGTAAGCGGCTTCTGCAGCTACGTGGTCTGCATACTGCGAGTATCCGCCGGCATCTGTAGTGTCGGGGAACCACTGGAAACAATAGGGGCACTGCGCATAGAGATTTCCATCGGCTCCTGTCTGATAATTGTAGTCGTCTGTATAAGAATTATCCGCTGCATTGGTGGAGGACTGGATACTCTGAAGATAGTTTTCCTCCGCTGCTACATGGGTGGAATATTCAGAGGTGCCGTCCGCCTGGAGCGTGGTGCTGAACCAGCTGTAGCAGTAAGGGCACTGCTGGGTAGCGCTCTCCGTCGTCTGAGCCTGCGTTTCTGAGGCGACGGTCTGCGTCTGCGGCGTTTGCGTGGACGGTGTGACGCTTGTCTTTTTGACAGTTTGCTGCTGGGTTTCCGTCTGTTTTTCCGTTGTCTGTTTTTGTGTTTCTGTGACCTTTTCCGTTTCGGATGTCGTTTCTTTCACGGTCTCTGACGATGTTTCTGTTTCTGCCGGGGCCCGGCGGCAGCCGGAGAAGCCGGCAAGACAGCAGAGCGCGAGCAGCAGAAGCATATACTTACGTGCTTTCATTTTGATATCTCCCCTTTAAAAACTTCTGATAATTTTAGTATAGACCAGATATTTCTGAAAATCAAGAAAAGTTCTTGCGAATTTTGCGTGCCTGCCCTATAATTTAACGTGAAAGGAGGAACGATGACAAAACGCGAATTTTTAGATACCCTGCGTATGCAGCTGGAGGGCGAGCTGAGTCCTTCACAGATCGAGGGGCATCTTCATTATTATGATGAATATATTTCCGAGGCGACTGCAGCCGGGCGCAGAGAGAGTGATGTGCTGGATGAGCTGGGCAGTCCTGTTTTTATTGCCAAGACCCTGCTGGAGACGGCGCAGCCTGCGGACAGCGGCGAGTACTACGAGGAAGCGCCGCGGCAGGAGGAATTTCAGGGAAGGGTGCACACCTGGAGGATTCATCCGCTGGTGGCAAAGTGGGTATTTCCGATCGTCGGGATCGCGATCGTGCTGCTTCTTCTGTGGCTGATCGGTTCCGTTGCCGCGTTTGCCCTCCGCTTTTTTGTGCCGATCCTTCTGATCGTGCTTGTGATATCAATTTTCAGGAGACGTAACTGATGGAAAATCAACTGACAGACTATAAGCTGCTGCTGGATACGGCAGTGCTTGCCGGACAGATCATGCTGAGCAGCGGCGCGGAGATTTACCGCGTGGAGGATACCATTCACCGGATCCTATCCGTGTCCGGCCTGAAATCCGCGGAGGCATATGTCACGGCCACCGGGCTGATCGTCACGCTGGACAACCCGGACATGGATTCCATGACGGTCGTGAAGCGTATCCGCAACCGGGACACCAATCTGAATAGAATAGCAAAGACAAATGAGATCTCCCGCCGGTTTTGTGCGGGAGAAATGTCGTTAAAGGAGGCGTTTTCAGGGCTGAAGCATATGGAGATGCACACCTATGCGCTCTGGCAGAAGAATATCGCTATCGTCGTGGTGGCGGCGGCGTTCTCCATCCTGCTCGGCGGCACAGTCGCCGACGGCATTGCGGCTGGCGTCACGGGCGTTGTGCTGGCGGCGGTGCTGCTTCTTTGCGGGAAGCTTCAGCTCAATGCATTTATGGAAAATATGCTGTGCGCGCTGATGATCGGCGTTACGGCACTGCTTCTGCAGGCAGTTTGCTATCCGCCGCTCGATGTGGATATGGTGATCGTCGGCGGCATCATGCCGATCGTGCCGGGTGCGGCTCTGACCACGGCTGTGCGCGATACGCTGCAGGGCGACTATGTGGCAGGCGGGGCAAAGATTCTGGAAGCGCTACTGAAGGCGGCGGCGATCGTGATCGGCGCCGGAGCGGCGACCCTGCTGATGAGAGGAGTGGGCATATGCTGATACAGATAATCGGAGCGTTTATTGCAATCGTGGCATTCTCTATTGTGATCGAGACGCCGAAAAAATTTCTGATCTACTGCGGACTGACGGGAGCCGTCGGCTGGACGGTCTATCTGGCGGTCAACGCAGGCTATGGACCGATATGGGGAAACTTTGTCAGCGCGCTGGTGATCTCGCTGATGTCGCATCTGTTTGCGCGGATACTGAAGACGCCGGTGACCATTTTTCTGATCTCCGGGATCCTTACGCTGGTGCCGGGAGCGACAATGTACCGTACCGGCTATGAGCTGTTTATGGGGAATATGGAAGAAGCGGCTTCTTATCTTGCGCTCACCGCGCAGATCGCGGGGGTGATCGCGCTGGCGATCTTTATCATGGATTCAGTCTTTCAGACACTGAAGAAGCTGTCGTCGTATTCCGGTGAAAAAACGTGAAACAGCAGGTAGGGGAGCTACCTGCTGTTTCGAGGGGAGTATAAATAATTAATAAGGGGTCGTAAGAGGTATTCTCTCTTACAAAGGGAATTATAATATATTATGGAAAAAATTGCAATACATATTTTCAAAAATATTAAGGAATACATATTTTCAAAAATATTAAGGAATAATAAGGTTTGTAACTAAAAGTTAACAAACCAGGAGGTTGAAAGTCATGGCAAAGAATAAGAATATGCACGAATCCAACGCGACAAACTGCGGTTATAACAGCACAAACAGCACAAACGGCATGAACAGCACGAACGCTAACAACAGCACCAACAGCACGAACAGCCAGAACAAATCGCAGAACAGAGCGCAGAATAAGACCAGCAACGCGCAGTCTCAGAACCGCACCACGAACTGCGACTATTAAACGGCAGGCAGCAGAAAAAATGCGTCGGGGAAATCACTCCCCGGCGTATTTTATTGTATTTTAATATCGCCGGAAGTACAGGAACGGCCTCCCACCGTCTGCATAGAATAGAATATACTGACAGGGAGTGTTTGCCATGAAATTTGAAATGATTACACCGGTGCAGTTAGAGCGATACGTGGGTGATCCGGACGCTCTCATCATAGATTTGCGGACCCCGGCCGAGTATCGGGAGCGCCATATCCGGGGAGCTGTCAATGTTCCCTACGAAAAACTGCAGGGCAATTATATGTTTCCGATGGATATGTCCCTCATCCTTTACTGCGAGCGCGGCGCTTCCAGTATGTCTGCGGCGAAGGAGCTGGCGGAAAAAGGATATCAGGTAAAAACGGTGGTCGGCGGTTTCCACGCATACCGCGGCAAAATGACAGAGACATATTGACAGGAAAGAGCGCAATTTGATACAATTTACGTGATGCTTCGGTAATGACCCCTTCATCGCTGAGACGCGAAATTCTGGCAGGGACCAAAAGGCCGGGCATTAAAAAAGTTTGCATAGGGCGAAAACATGAAAACAGTGGAATTGATTGCACCGTGCCATTTTGGGATGGAAGCGGTTTTAAAAAGAGAGATACAGGATCTTGGCTATGAGATCAGCGAGGTGGAAAACGGAAAGGTAACGTTTGTGGGAGATATGGAAGCGATCTGCTACGCCAATATCTTTCTGCGCACGGCGGAACGCATCCTGCTGAAGGTGGGCAGGGTGCACGCCGAGACGTTTGACGAGCTGTTTGAAAAGACAAAGGCGCTGCCGTGGGAGGACTTTATTCCGCGTGACGGGAAATTCTGGGTGGCGAAGGCGACGTCTATCAGGAGTAAGCTGTTCAGTCCCTCGGATATCCAGTCGATCATGAAAAAAGCGATGGTGGAGCGTCTGAAGACGGTCTACCATCAGGAATGGTTTGCGGAGAGCGGGGCATCCTATCCGGTGCGCGTATTCTTCATGAAGGATGAGGCGGTGATCGGGCTTGACACGTCGGGCGATTCGCTTCACAAGAGGGGCTATCGGCTGCTCACGAGCAGGGCGCCGATCACGGAGACGCTGGCAAGCGCTCTGATTTTGATGACGCCGTGGAACCGGGAGCGCATTCTGGTCGATCCTTTTTGCGGCAGTGGCACAATACCGATCGAGGCGGCGATGATCGCCGCGAACATCGCGCCGGGCATGAACCGCAGCTTCCTGGCAAACGAATGGGACAACCTGATCCCAAAGAAGCTATGGTACGGCGTTGCCGACGAGGCGGCGGAGCTGGCGGACACTACTATTTCAACGGACATACAGGGGTATGACATCGACGGCAGCATCGTGAAGGCGGCGCGGGAGAATGCAAAGCGCGCCGGGGTGGAGAAGCTGATCCATTTTCAGCAGCGCCCGGTGAGCGAGCTGAGCCACCCGAAAAAATATGGATTTATCATCACAAATCCGCCCTACGGCGAGCGGATTTCCGAGAAGGAACAGCTTCCGCAGCTTTATCGTGAGATCGGCGAGGGGTTTGCGCGGCTGGACTGCTGGTCGGAGTATGTCATTACTTCCTACGGGGACGCGGAGAAGTACATCGGGAGGAAAGCGGATAAAAACCGGAAAATCTATAATGGAATGATGAAAACCTATCTTTATCAGTTCCTGGGACCGGAGCCTCCGCGGGCAAAGAAACAGGGGAGACAGATTGATTAAAATAACAGAGAGATTATTAACGATCGTGCTGGTGTGTCTCATAGGCTATCTGGCATTTGACCTGGTACGGCAGACGGAAGGGGAAGCCGTGCCGGTCATGCAGGAGACGACGGAGCCGGGGGCACAGGGCACCATGCAGCAGATAACGGAACCTGGAGAGCAGGGCAGCATGCAGCAGACAACGGAGCCGGGGACGCAGGGCACCGCACAGGAGACGGCGGCGCTTCCGGCGCGCTACGATGCGCGGGAGGTCGGCAGGATGGCGACCGTCCGAAGCCAGGGAACGCTTGGCACCTGCTGGGCGATCACGGCGACCTCGGCGATGGAAGCCTATTTTCTCCCGCAGGAACGGTGGGTGTTTTCGCCGGATCATTTGTCGCTGAGGAACAGTTTTTCCAAGGGTCAGAATGACGGCGGCGCTTACACGATGGCGATGGCGTACCTTGCCGCCTGGCAGGGACCGGTGCTGGAGGAGGATGATCCCTATGGGGACGGCTATTCGCCGGAAAATCTTGCCGCCGTGAAGCATGTGCAGGAAATACAGATGTTCAAAAATAAGGATTATGACGCGATAAAGCGGGCGGTTTATCAGTATGGGGCGGTGCAGTCTGCCATCTACATGGATCTGGACAATGCCTTCAGCTCTTCGGTTTACTACAACCAGCTTGTGTATTCCTACCTGTACGACGGCGACGAGACTGCAAATCACGACGTGCTGATCATCGGCTGGGATGATGATTACGAGGCCTCACAGTTTAACCGGAATACGACGGAAAAGGGTGCGTTTATCTGCCAGAACAGCTGGGGAGAAAAATTTGGGGACGGCGGTGTGTTTTACGTATCCTACGCGGATCGGAATATCGGCAACCAGGCGGTCGCCTATACGAAAATGGAGGATACGGACAACTATGACCATATCTATCAGACCGATCTCTGCGGCTGGGTGGGTCAGCTCGGTTACGGGGATGAAAGCTGTTTTGCTGCAAATATATATACGGCAATGGGAAATGAAGATCTGAAGGCGGTCGGCTTTTACGCGACCGGGCAGAATACGGAGTATGAGATCTATATCGTCGAAGATTTCGAGGATGAAGCGTCCTTTTATAAGCGCAGGAGCCTAAAGAAGGGAGCGCTTTCGGAGGCCGGCTACTACACAATAGAGCTGGAGGAGCCCCTGCAGCTGCAGCCGGGGCAGCGATACGCCGTTGTGCTGGAAATACATACGCCGGGGAGCCAGTATCCGGTGGCGACGGAATATATGGCGGGGGAAGCGACAAAAACAGTTGATATTTCCGATGGAGAGGGGTATATTAGCCATAATGGTATTATATGGGTACGCTCGGAGGAAGAGCATCAGGCGAATGTCTGCCTGAAAGCATATACAGGAAACAGAAGGGAATAACATGGAGAAAAAAATAGTATTTGCTACAGGGAATGAGGGGAAAATGAAAGAGGTGCGGATGATCCTCGCGGATCTGGGCATCCCGGTGCTCTCACAGAAGGAAGCCGGCATTTCGGTGGAGGTGGAGGAGAATGGCAAAAGCTTTGCGGAAAACGCCAGGATCAAGGCCTGTGCGGTGCAGAAGCTGACGGATGCCATCGTACTTGCGGATGATTCAGGGCTGGAGGTCGACTATCTGGACCGGGCGCCGGGCATTTATTCCGCCCGCTATATGGGGGAGCACACCTCGTACGATATTAAAAACAATCATATCCTGGAACTGCTGGCCGATGCACCGCCGGAAAAGAGGACGGCGCGTTTTGTCTGCGCGATCGCGGCGGCGCTTCCGGACGGGACCGTGCTCACAAGCGAGGGTGTGATGGAGGGTGAGATCGGCTATGAAATCGCCGGTGAAAACGGCTTTGGCTATGATCCGATTTTTTATCTGCCGCAGTACGGCTGTACATCCGCGGAAATCTCCCCGGAGCAGAAGAATGAGGTCAGCCACCGCGGCAAGGCGCTGCGGGCGATGAAAGAGCAGTTAAAAACATACTATAATAAGGAGAAGTGAGTTCATGAAGATACTGATCGTCAGTGATACCCATCGCAGGGATGAGAATTTTGAAAAGGTACTTCAGATAGAAAAGCCAGTGGATCGCGTGATCCATCTGGGCGACGCGGAGGAGACAGAAGCGTACATGTGTCAGCTTGCCGGACAGCCGCTCGATATCGTGAGCGGAAATAATGATTTCTTCGGGGATATGCCGCGGGAGAAGGAGATCATGATCGGTAAATACCGGACGCTTCTGACGCACGGACACTATTATTATGTATCCCTGGACACGAAGATGCTCGGCAGGGAGGCGCGCGCACGGGGCTTCGATATCGCGATGTACGGTCATACGCACCGACCGAAGATCGAGAAGAAGAATGATCTGGTCCTGCTCAATCCCGGAAGCCTTTCCTATCCGCGGCAGGAAGGAAGAAAGCCGAGCTATATTATCATGGAGATGGATGAAGAGGGAAACGCAGAATATACGGTCAGATACCTGGAATAGCAAAAAAATATAAAAAAACTGTGTCAAGCATTTTTGAAAATGTCCCGAAAAAACTGAAACATTAGCACCGGTTT
>NZ_JBKXTT010000013.1:0-121339 GCF_047017445.1 Marvinbryantia sp.
ATGGAGCTGACTGTCACTAATAGGTCGAGAGCTTGACCAAAAAGCCGAAAGGCGGAAGGTTACGGGTAAAGACGGAATGTAAAAGATATGGATTGTGGTTCCTGTGCGGTTTTGAAGGTACATGGCCCAGGAAAGGGAAGTATCATCAGAAGATGGTCCTCGATAGCTCAATGGTAGAGCATTCGGCTGTTAACCGAAGGGTTGTTGGTTCGAGCCCAACTCGGGGAGTTAAACACCAAATGTCAGCCGTAAGGCGCGGAGCTGTCATGAGGTGTTTCTTTTTTAAAAAGAAGAGAAGGCTCCATGGTCAAGCGGTTAAGACACCGCCCTTTCACGGCGGTAACAGGGGTTCAAATCCCCTTGGAGTCATTACAAAACGATTGACAAAATCAAAATGTTTTGTTAGAATATATAAGGTGGCAGTTTTAAGAATGCGTATCAATAAGACAGTCGCTGCATATACTAAAATAAAATATGGCGCAGTAGCCAAGTGGTAAGGCATAGGTCTGCAACACCTCGACTCACCGGTTCAAATCCGGTCTGCGCCTCTCAAAAAAGCACCGTAAGTACGGTGCTTTTTGTATATCTTTTGAAGCCATATGTTTGTCGGCATGATACTTGACAGAGTATCTAACAGGGCAGTGTTACCGTGAAGGTACTCCCGTATCCGGGCTGGCTTTCCACAGCGATGCTGCCGCAGCAGAGCTCCACGATCCGGCGCACGATAGACAGACCGATGCCGTTTCCTTTTGTGAGGCTGGTGGTGTCGTTCTGATAGTATTTATCAAATATTTTTTCCTGTGTTTCTTCATCCATTCCAACGCCCGTGTCTGCCACGGAAATTTCCAGCGCGGAGGCGGTTTTTTTACAGCCGACAGTGACGGTGCCGCCCTCCGGTGTAAATTTCAGCGCATTATTCAGCAGATTGATCCAGATCTGCTCCATCAGTTCTTTATTTCCGCAGTAATCGAAGTCGAAATCCTCCGGGATGTCCACGGTGATGTGCTTCTGCTCAAACGGACGCAGCAGAAGAATGACACACTGCTTGATCTGTTCGCCGAGCGCAAAGGTTTCCTTTTCGGTGACGATCTGGCACGCTTCCAGCTTAGAGAGCAGCAATGTATTCTGGGAGAGGCTGGCAAGGCGCTGGGACTGGTCGGAGATCAGCTTCAAAAACTGCATCCGCTCCGCTGTCTCAATCGTATCGCCGGTCTGATACAGGTAGTCGGCAAAGCCGCTGATGGAGGTGATCGGCGTTTTGAATTCATGCGCCAGCTCATTGACAAAGCTCTGCATTTCTTCTTTTGTAATACGCAGCTCCTTCACCATAAGGTTGAAGCTCTCATAAATTTCTTTATATTCCTCAGCGCCTTTTGTGTCGATGACCACGTCCAGATTGCCGTTTGAAACCTCTTTAATCGCGAACAGCAGCCGGGAAATTCGTTTTTCCATTGCCTTTAAAATAAAGTTTAGACATATTATGACTAAAAAAGTCATTGGAAGAATCATACCGAGCATAAAGATCGAGGATTGTCTGTTCAGATCGAAAAATAAAAAGGTGATCAGACCGAAGGACATAATGCTGCCGATCACGACCGCAGCGGACAGATAAAAAATCCACCGCGCCTGCAGAAGCTTTATTTTATAGGGCTGCCCGGATGCTCCGTCCGGCTGTGCTGCCGGAGCGGTTGTTTTGCGTGTAAAAATCGCTGTCATATCAGTTTTCCTCCCTGTGAATGATTGCCTTGTAGCCAAGCCCGCGGAGCGCGACCAGCTCAAATTCCGGGCAGTGACTGAATTTGCTGCGCAGACGGCTGACATAGGTTTTGATGGTATTGTAATCTGTCTCGGTGTCGTAGCCCCACAGTTCGTCCATAAGCTGCTGCTTGGTAAAGACCACATCCGGGTAGGAGAGAAATTTATAGAGCAGCTCAAATTCCCTGGCCGTGAGAGGGATGTCCGTCCCTTCGTATTTGGCAGACATGGAATCGCGGTCGACCACCAGAGCGCCGACGGTGATTTTATTGTCGTTTGCGATCCGTGCGCGTCGAAGCAGCGCCTCAATGTGCCACTCCAGCTCCTCATACTGGATCGGCTTCGTCATGTAATCGTCGATGCCGCTGGCGTAGCCTTCCTTTTTGTGCGCAAAGGTATTCATTGCGGTGAGCATGATGACCGGGATGTCCATGGAGCTTTCGCGCGGCGCGCGCACAAATTCGTAGCCGTCCATTTTCGGCATCATGATATCTGCGATGATCAGATCAACGTGGTGGTGATCCAGCACGTCCAGACCTTTCGCGCCGTTTTCCGCTTCTAATATATGATATTTTGAGGAAAGCCGGGTCTTCGTCAGAAGCCGGACCGCGGCGTCATCCTCCACGATTAAGATGGTGAGCATTGAAAACCTCCTGCAAAATTCAGTTATCGGGCAGCTTATTAATTTCATTATACAATATTTTTTAAAAAACAGCAGCTATTTTTACTTTCGTTTAACCTTTCCGGTTTAGAATGCGTTTGTCAGTTGAAAAGAAAGGCAGAAACCGGCCAGGGGCCGGGAGCAAATAAGGAAAAGGAAGGTATATGAAAATGAAAGAGAAAATGTATTTAGTAACCGGAGCAGCAGGATTTTTGGGCGGAACCATCTGCAGGGAGCTGATCGCGCGCGGCGACAGGGTGCGGGCGTTTGTACTGCCGAATGATAAGGCGAAGGTGTACATCCCGGTGGAGGCGGAAATCGTGGAGGGCGACCTGTGCGACAGGGAATCGCTTCAGCGGTTTTTTACGGTGCCGGAGGGGACGGAGACGATCGTGCTCCACATTGCCAGCATTGTTACGGTAAACCCGGATTACAGTCAGAAGGTAATGGATGTCAATGTGGGCGGCACGCAGAATATCATTGATCTCTGTCTGGAGCATAAGGAGTGCAGAAAGCTGGTGTACTGCAGCAGCACCGGCGCGATCCCGGAGCTGCCGAAGGGGCTGCGGATTAAAGAGGTGAGCCGTTTTGAGCCGGAAAAGGTGCTTGGCTGTTACAGTCAGTCGAAGGCGATCGCCACGCAGAAGGTGCTGGATGCTGTGGAAAAACAGGGGCTGAATGCCTGCGTCGTTCATCCGAGCGGCATTCTCGGACCGGAGGATTTTGCTGTCGGAGAGACGACAAAGACCGTGATCCAGATTATCAACGGAGAAATGCCAGCGGGCATCGACGGTTCCTTTAATCTCTGCGATGTGCGTGACCTTGCGCACGGGACCATTCTGGCGGCGGACAAGGGCAGAAAAGGAAGCTGCTACATTCTTGGCAACGAGGAGGTTACCTTTAAGGATTTTGCCAGAATTTTATCTGAGGAGAGCGGCTGCAAAAAAATGAAGCTTTTTCTTCCATGCAGTGCGGCAAATTTTATGGCGGGGCTTTTGGAGAAGAAGGCGAAGCGCAGCGGAAAGCGCCCGCTGATGACAACCTTTTCTGTTTACAATCTGGCGCGCAACAATGCCTTCGACTGCTCACGGGCACAGCAGGAGCTTGGCTATACGACGCGTTCCTATCAGGAAACCATCCACGATGAGGTGGAGTGGCTGCGTAAGAGCGGGAAAATCGCATAGAAATTTTGCAATATATTTTTCTGCAATTTTGCAGTAGACGAAGGAGCCGCACAAGTTTATAATAGTTTCAGTATAGAAAGAGAGATGAAGCTATTATGAACCTGAAATCCAGGGGCGGAACTACAGAAAACCAGAGCCAGGATATGGGCAGCGGCAGCATCGGGAAGCTGCTCGCACAGCTTGCCGTTCCGGCGGTGGTGGCGCAGATCATCAATCTGCTGTATAACATCGTGGACCGCATTTATATCGGGCATATCCCGGAGATCGGGGCGTCTGCGCTCACAGGGGTCGGACTGTTTATGCCGATACTGATGCTCATTAACGCTTTTGCAATGCTCTGCGGCTCCGGCGGTGCGCCGCGCGCTGCGATCGCTATGGGACAAAAGGATAACGAGACGGCGGAAAAGATCGTCGGCAACTGCTTTGCGCTGCTGATTGCGATTGCCGTGGTCCTGACAGCTGTATTCTATGTGGGCGCGCCGGGGCTGCTGCGCCTTTTCGGCGCCAGCGATGTTACCCTGCCGTATGCCGTTTCCTATGCGCGGATTTATATATTGGGCAGTGTTTTTGTGCTGATCGTGATGGGCATGAACCCGTTCATCACTACGCAGGGCTTTGCGAAGATCAGCATGATGACAACTGTGATCGGCGCTGTTATTAATATTATTCTGGATCCGATTTTTATTTTTGTTTTTGGAATGGGCGTGCAGGGGGCGGCCCTCGCCACCGTTCTCAGCCAGGCGGTCGGCGCGGTGTGGATCCTGCGATTCCTGACGGGCAGTCAGACCACCCTTCATTTGAGAAAGCGCAATTTGAAGCTGATTCCGGGGATCATCGGCCCGTGTCTTGCGCTGGGCGTGTCTACCTTTGTCATGTTGTCCACGGAGAGCCTTTTATCTATCAGCTTTACCTCCAGCCTGTCGCGTTACGGCGGCGACCTGGCAGTTGGTGCGATGACGATCATCAACAGTGTGAGCCAGCTTGTCAGTATGCCGGTGCAGGGCATCTGCCAGGGCGGACAGCCGATCATCAGCTATAATTTCGGGGCCGGAAAGACGGAGCGGGTAAAAAAAGCATTCTATCTGCAGTTTCGCGTGTGCATAACCTTCACGATTTTGTTCTGGGCAGCGCTGATGCTGGCGCCGCAGATTTTTGCCGGAATATTTACCGGGGATGCAGAGCTGGTTTCCTATGCCACCTGGGCGATGCGCATTTACATGGCGGGGATTTTCTCCAACGGCTTTCAGATGTGCTGCCAGCAGAGCTTTATGGCGCTTGGACAGGCAAAGATCAGTCTGCTGCTTGCCTGCCTGCGAAAGCTCATTTTGCTGATCCCGCTTATCTTTATCCTGCCGATGCTGTTGCAGGATAAGGTATTTGCGGTCTTTCTTGCAGAGCCGGTCAGTGACATTCTGGCGGCGACCGTCACAACGACAGTATTTATGACACGATTCAATAAAATACTCCGACAGGGCGCAGCGCGCGTTGCGGAGTAAGAGGAATGTCGCAGCTTTGCTGCTAAAAAAGAGTCACCCTGGCGGTGGCTCTTTTAAAATTTCTCGATTAGCTCTAAGATTAGTCTCTTTTTGTCTTCTTCCATGTTCTGCAGTTTTTTTGCGGCGTCCAGTATTTCTTTACTGGCGATTTCTTCTGTCTGGAAAAATTCTCCCGGAGTAATGCCGAAATAATCACAGATGTAAAAAAAAGCAGTCATTGAGGGCATCATCTTTCTATTTTCTATTCTGTTAATATAAGATTCATTCTGTCCGATTGATAAACTCATATCTCTTGCTGAGACGCTCTGGGGAATGTGGCAAGCAAAAAAATTCTGGGAGAAGGTTCTTTTAAAAACTTGATTATATACATTAAGTGCAAAATAAATACAAAAAGAGCTTGAAAGCGAAGGGGTAAAATATTATAATATAAAAGGAAAGATAGACAATACAAATCAGGGAAAATAGGATATAATACAAGAAGATATATGAAATGCAGCCAGGGAGAGAAGATATATGCAGATTTGGTTGGGCGTAGAAAATTTTGCGAAAATTGAAAGTGCTAAAATTAATATCAGCAGCTATACGCTTCTGGTAGGACCGAATAATAGCGGAAAAACATTTTTAATGCAGCTTGTGCAGGGAATAAACGAAAAATTTGTGAATCTCCTGGATGAGGACGTTATGGACGTTTTGCGTTCCACGGAGTCAGCAGAAATGCAGAAGTTTGAATTGTCCTCTGACAATATTTCGCAATTTACGGAATATATGAACAAAAAACTGGAAGCGGAAAAAGAGCATATTGTCAAAGAAATATTCGGAAGGGATATTCCGATTGAAAGATTGTATGTTGATATCTTTATGGAAGAAGATACGGTTTACGAAATTTTAGTACCGGGTAATGATGCAGACGCAAGAGAAAAAATGATTGAATTTTTAAAAGGAATGACGAAGTCAGTTCCGGAATTTCTGGAAAAGCTGCCGGAGCGGGCAGAGATGAGTATTCTTATCAAAAGAGTTCTTATGAATAAAAGAAGCGAAATGCTATCATTGACGGTTTCTTTTTCGGAGTCGAAGGGAGAACTGGTAAAACAGACCCTGAGTCGTATTATAGATATATACAGCCTGTTTCTGCCGGCATCACGCGCCGGATTAATGCTGTTATATCGTGAATATTTTGCCAATAAAGCAGATAGTGCCGTTTCTTATAGAATTGAAGACAGTAAAGTGATTGAAAATAAACCGGATTACCGTGGCCTGACTCAACCAATGTATAAGTTTCTGCGTTTTTTACAGACTTATCGGGAAGACAGCAGAAGGATAGAAAAATATCACACGGAATTGTCTTTTTTTGAAGAGAAGCTGATTGAGGGGAAAATCCAGGTCAATCAGAATGGACTGCTTTCCTATAGCTCCGGAAAGGATACAGAGGACATTCCTATGTATCTGGCATCCTCCATGATTAATGAGATTGCTCCCCTGGAGCTTGTATTGACGGGTTCTGAAGAATATGAATGCCTTATTATAGATGAAGTCGAAGCGAGTCTTCATCCGGAAAAACAGATGGAGCTGGCGCGTTTCTTAAACAGACTTAGCAATAAAGGAATGAAATTAATTCTGAGTACTCATAGCGATACGTTTGTATCAAAAGTGAATAATCTGTATATTCTTTCGCGGATGGTTAAGGACAACGGCAGGACAAACAGTATAAGAAAGCTTCGGTTGGAACAGGAGGAACTTATTGACCCGGAGAAGCTGCATGTATATGAATTTGTAAGTCAGAGCAATGGAAAAAGCGTTGTAAAAGAAATAATCGGAGATAGTCAGACAGGATTTCAGTTTGATTTATTTACGGAATCTGCGATGCAGTTATATGAGGAAGCGCTGAAGCTGGGGGAAGTGCAAAAAGATGATAAGACCTAGTTTTAAAAAATACACAGGGCAGGAAGCTTTTTTAAGAAATGTTTTGTATCAGATAGAAGCATCAGACGAAGTTTGTTTTACAGAACGACATGCAGATAAAAGCGAGAAAGTAAAGATAGAATATTATCTGGAAAAAGGACAGTACGGCATCTTTGCGCAGGAATTCAGAAATCCGATTGCAGGAAAACAGGATTGTAAGACAGCAGATGTGCTGGCATGTACTATAGACGAAGAGCGTAAAAAAATCCTGACGGTGATATTTGACGTAAAAAGTAATATATCCGCATTCAGCGATGATTTGCTGAAGGATGGTGCAATGTTAGATGCAATAAAAGAGGTGCGGGATTTTACAAAACAGCTTCATGATGAAATATTACATAAAGAATCGTTTATGCTGTATTACAAGGATGAGGGATTTGAGGAACGTGAGATATTAGGGCTTGTTACCGGGAATTTTGAGAGCAGCAAATTCATCAGGGCAGCAGATTTATTGGAATTACTTTTTGAGCATACGGATTCTTCTATTCCGAAGCTGATAGAATTAAAACTGAAAAAGAATCTTATGGCATACCGGAATGAAAACGTTCGTCTGAGAAATTTTGCAGAGAAAAAAGTAAACATCGGGGAGAAAACGTATGACCTGCGGATTTTTCTTTTAGGAAAAATATCGGAGACAGAATATGCAGCCAGCATTAAAATGTCTTTGGATATGGTATGATGGAAAAAATATGAGTTGTGTTTTTGGCTTGCAGATACCTGCCGGATAGTGGTATGATAGAGCAGTGGACAGAAATAAGAAGGACAGGAGGATATAAGAGTGGCATTTAAAGAAGTGAAGATAGAAGAGCTTTCCTTCAATCCGTTTACAAAGATCGGAAAAGAATGGATGCTTATCACCGCGGGAAATGAAGAAAAGTGTAATACGATGACGGCAAGCTGGGGCGGCGTCGGCGTGATGTGGGGCAAAAATGCAGTGACTGCATACATTCGTCCGCAGCGCTATACGAAGGAATTTGTGGACCGTGAGGAGGCATTTACGATTTCCTTTTACGACGAAAAATATCGCAAAGCATTGAACCTCTGCGGAACGGTTTCCGGAAAGGATACGGATAAAATCAGCCAGGCGGGGCTGACGCCGTATTTTGTGGACGGCGTACCGGCATTTGCGGAGGCGGACATGATCATGGTCTGCAAAAAAATGTATCACGACGAGATTAAGCCGGAAAAATTCATCGAAGCAGAGATCGACGACAGGTGGTATCCACAGAGGGACTATCATACCATGTATATTGCAGAGATATTGAAGGTTCTGGTAAAGGAGTAGGCTGTGTCTGCTATGATAGAAGAGCTGCGCCGTGACCGGAACCTGCCGGATGCAGCACTGAGAAAATTGATAGAGTGCGCAGATTATGACGAAGGGCTGTTTCACCATGCAGATGAAGTGAGGCGGGAATATTACGGCACGGACGTGTATATCCGCGGGCTGATCGAACTGACGAACTATTGTAAAAATGACTGCTATTACTGCGGCATCCGCAGGAGCAATGCGCAGGCGGTGCGCTACCGGCTGAATAAAGAGGATATTCTGGAGTGCTGCCGGGAAGGGTATGCGCTCGGCTTTCGCACCTTTGTGCTGCAGGGCGGGGAGGACGGCTTCTATACGGATAAAATCGTCTGTGATATCGTGAGCGCTATCCGCGAAAATTATCCGGACTGCGCGATTACGCTGTCGCTGGGAGAAAAAAACCGTGAAAGCTATCTTGCTTTCTTTGAGGCGGGCGCCGACCGCTACCTTCTGCGCCATGAGACAGCGGACGAGGAGCATTATCAGAAGCTGCATCCGTCCGCACAGAAGTTGTCTGTGCGCAAACAATGTCTGTGGGACCTGAAAAAAATCGGCTATCAGGTCGGCTCCGGGTTTATGGTAGGCTCTCCGTATCAGACGACAGAAAATCTGATCGCGGATCTGCGCTTCCTGCAGGAGCTGATGCCGGCAATGATCGGTATCGGTCCGTTTATCCCGCATCATCAGACACCGTTTGCAACGTGCGCGGGCGGTACGCTTGCGCTGAGTCTTCGGATGGTGGCGATTCTGCGGCTGATGTTTCCCTATGCGCTGATCCCGGCGACCACGGCGCTTGGCACGATCCATCCGCAGGGACGGGAACTGGGGCTGAAAGCGGGGGCAAATGTGGTGATGCCAAATCTGTCGCCGGTGAAGGTGCGCAAACTCTATGAATTATATGACAACAAAATCTGCACAGGGGAAGAGTCCGCTGAGTGCCGCGGCTGTCTGGAGAGGCGCGTTGCGTCTGCCGGATACCGCATTGTGACGGCACGCGGAGATGTTGCCTGCAAAAGCAGGCGGGAAGGATAAGGATATATGGCATTTTGCATTATTACGGATTCGGCGTCGGATATTCCGCAGTCTGTAATTAAGGAATACGGGCTGCATGTGATTCCGACTCCGGTTACGATTGATGAAAAGGACTATTTTGACGGAGATACGATTTTTCCGGAGGAGTTTTACCGGATTCAGAAGGAGAATAAATCTGAGATAAAGACCTATCATATCAGCCAGTATATGTTTGAACAGCATTTTGAGCCGTTTGCAAAGCGGGGAGACGAGGTGCTGTACATCTGTTTTTCCACTGGGATCGCCGGGACATTCCAGGCAGCGAATCTGGCGAAGGACGAGATTCTGGAAAGATATCCGGACTTTAAGATAACGATCATCGATTCCAAATGTGCGTCCATCGGATTCGGACTTGTGGTGTATAAGCTGCTGAAAATGCAGAAAAACGGAGCGCCCAGGGAGCTTCTCATCGAGGCGGCCAAGTTTTACTGTGAGCATATGGAGCACGTCGTAACGGTGACAACGCTGGAATACCTGGCGCGCGGCGGCAGGCTGAGCCGTTCTTCGGCGGCAATCGGGAGCGTGCTTGACATCAAGCCCATCATCATTGTGGACGAGAAGGGCGCGCTGGTGGCAAGCGAGAAGGTGCGCGGCATGAAAAAGGCGGTAAAGCGCTGCCTGGAGCTGGTAAAAGAAAAGGGCGCAGAGCTTTCGCGCCAGACGGTGGGAATCTGCTACGGCGCGGATGAGTCCATCTGCGAGGATGCGGAGCGCGCGCTGCGAGAAGAATTCCACGTAAAAGAAATCTTAAAAACGCAGGTCGGCTGCGCGATCGGAGCGCATACCGGCCCGGGGATCCTTGGGATCGTGTTTGAAAATGCGATTGATGAGAGATTTGAGGAGTATTTATAGTGGAATACACTCATCTCTTTCCTGCGATCAGCCGCTCCTTTTCCTTTCTGGAGAGCTGCTTGATCGCATATTCACGGCGCATCGCCGCCTGCTTATCTGCAAATTCTTCAAAATACACGAGTGTTACCGGCGTGCGGCTGCGTGTGTATTTGGCGCCTTTTCCCTGGTTGTGGGCGAGAAGGCGCTTTTTAAGATCGGTAGTCCATCCGGTATAAAGGGTGTTATCGCTGCATTTTATAATATAAGTATAATTCATGTTGCATCCGGCTCCATTGGTATGTACGCAAGGGCACCGGCAAAACGTGCGGCAGCGCCCTTCCTTATAAAAAACACCCGGAGGTGTATACCTACAGTATACGCGCCTCCGGGCTTTTTGTGCAATCAGATTTTATAAAACGGTCCTGACATTTCGATTTTACGATGAAGCGGTTTTAAAACGCAGGCGCTGCCAGGAAGAAGTACATCACGATAAAATGGCAGGCGCTTCCGCCCATGACAAACAGATGGAAGATCTCATGGGAGCCGAAATTTTTGTGGCGCGCGTTGAACAGCGGCAGCTTCAGCGCATAGATAATGCCGCCGATGGTGTAAATGATGCCGCCTGCGAGCAGCCAGCCAAATGCCGCAGGAGAGAGCGAATTAATGAGCTGCGTGAAAGTGAGCACACACAGCCAGCCCATCCCGATGTAAAGCACAGAGGAAAACCATTTCGGGCAGGTGATCCAGAAGGCTTTTACAAGAATGCCGATAATCGCGATCGTCCAGACGAGCGCGCAGAGCATCGTGCCGGTTTTGCCCCTGAGCACGAGCAGACACACCGGAGTGTAGCTTCCGGCGATCAGTACAAAGATCATCATATGGTCGATCTTGCGCAGAATGCGGTTCGTGCGCTCCGAGATATCGAAGGAATGATAGACCGTGCTTGCGGCGTAGAGCAGAATCATGCTCACGATGAAAACTGCCATGGAGATAACGTAAACGGGCTCCCGGTGGCTGTACGCACGGATGAGCAGCGGCGTCGCAGCGAAGATCGCCATCAGCATACCGATAAAATGCGTGATAGCGCTTCCGGGATCCTTCAGGTGGCGATGCTGTTGTGTCTGGTTAGTCATAAAAATACCTCCTTTATAGGAAACTATTGCACGTAGTTTTAAAAACTACGTCTTGCGATATAGAGATCATAGCACGTGAAAAAGAAGATTGCAAGGGATATTAAGAAATTTAATGAACTTTTCTTATGTACAAGCCTCCGTTTTTGCGGTATGATGAAAACATATAAAAATTTGTGAAGGAGAAGGCAGGCATGGGAAACCAGGACTGGTCAAATATCGGAAATAATATCAGCGATATGGTGCAGCAGGCAATTGACTCCGGTGATTACAGTAAACTGAGCCAGACAATAGAAAAAGCGGTGACGTCAGCGGTCAACAGCGTGGCGGAGGGCGTCGCAGAGGGAATGAACGGAGCGGCAGACGGATTTGGCCGCAGAATGAACAGCGCGGCGGATGGGTTCAGCCGTGGAATGAACAGTGCGGCAGACGGATTCAGCCGTGGAATGAACAGTGCGGCAGACGGATTCAGCCGCGGAATGAACAGTGCGGCGGACGGAGTTGGACGCGGAATGAACAGTGCGGCGGACAGTCTCAGCCGCGGCATGAGCAGTCTTGGCGATTCGCTTAACCGCGCAGCCGATAAGATGGCGGGGAGAACAAAGAGCAGCCCGCAGAATCCGTGGCGCAGCGGCAGACAGTATGAAAAAAAAGCGGTAACGTATATGCGTACAAAGGACCTGCCGGACAACGAGCTGTATTCAAACGGCGGCGCGACGAGGATAGCAGGCTATACGCTCACAGTTCTGGGCGGCATCGGCTGCTTTGGCTTCGGTATTGGAATGCTTGTCCCGTGGATCGTGTCTGTTGCGCTGGATTTTAACGCAACCATTCCATTGGTGGTGCAGCTCCCGTTTTTGCTTCTGAGTATTGTTGGGGTCTGGAAGGGTACGTCCATGCTCGGGAAAATCCGGCGCTTTAAAAACTATGTGCGCGCGCTTGGCACGCGTACCTGCATCAGCATCAAAGAACTGGCGGCAAGCGTTGGAAAAGGTGAAAATGCGGTGCAAAAAGATGTCCGCAAAATGATCGAGGACGGCATGTTCCGCCAGGGACATCTGGACCTGGGCGGGAAAAATCTTTTTGTGACGGATCAGGGCTACGAGGCGTATCTGGATACGCAGCAGAAGATGGAGCAGCGCAGGACGGAGTCTATCGCGCAGGCGAAGGCGAAAGAGGCGTATAAGAACAATGAAGCGCTGTCGGACGACGTAAAGAAAATGATAGCGGAGGGACAGGCTTACATCAACCGCATTCATGAAATCAACGAGGCGATTAAGGACGAGATCGTATCACAGAAGCTCGACGGGCTGGAGACGGTGATCACAAAAATCTTTGAGTATGTGGAGCAGCACCCGGAGAGCGCGCCGGAGACGAAAAAGCTGATGAAATATTATCTGCCGACGACCATCAAGCTGCTGGAATCGTATCAGAAGCTGAACGATCAGCCGGTGCAGGGACCGAATATTTTCAAGTCGAAAAAGGAGATCGAAGATACGCTGGATACGCTTAATCAGGCGTTTGCAAGGCTGTTTGACAATCTCTATCAGGATACCTCGATGGATATCAAGTCGGATATTTCCGTGCTGAATACTTTGCTGGCACAGGAGGGACTTACCGGAGAAAAGCTTTAACAGGAGAGAAAATTATATTATATGAAGGAGAATAAAAACATGAATGACGAATTTGCAAAACTTGCCGGAGAGGCACCGACACTCACGCTTGATCCATTTGCGGAGGCGGAGAAGACGGCGGATGCGGTGAGCCAGACGGCGCAGGCGGTGACCGCGGAGGTAAAGACGGCGGCAGAGACGCCGATTCTGCAGATGCAGGAAAAGCCGCAGGTTCCGGCGGAGAAAAAGGAAGAGAACGCGGTGGATGAGAGCATGTTCAGCGAGGCGGAGCAGGCGCAGATTGCCGCGTTTGCGGAAAAAATTGATATACAGAACAGCAATGTGATCCTGCAGTACGGAGCGGCGGCGCAGCAGAAGCTCGCCGATTTTTCTGAAAAAGCGCTGGAAAATGTAAAGACGCAGGATCTCGGAGAGGTCGGCGACATGCTGGCGAGCGTAGTAACGGAGCTGAAAAACTTTAATGCGGACGAGCAGCCGAAAGGGTTCTTTGGATTTTTGAAAAAGAATGAGAATAAGCTGGAGACGATGAAGGCGAAGTTTGACAAGACGGAAGTCAACGTGGAGAAAATCTGCGATGCGCTGGAGGAGCACCAGGTGCGTCTTTTAAAGGACACGGCGACACTCGACCAGATGTACGAGCTGAATACATCTTATTTTAAAGAGCTTTCCATGTATATCGCTGCAGGTAAAAAGAAGCTGGAGCAGGTGCGCAGCACGGAGCTTGTGGAGCTGACGGAGAAGGCGAAGAGGAGTAGCCTGCCGGAGGATACGCAGGCGGCGAAGGATCTGGCTTCCTACTGTGACCGTTTCGAGAAAAAGCTGCATGATCTGGAGCTGAGCCGTATGGTTTCCCTGCAGACGGCGCCGCAGCTGCGGCTGATCCAGAACAACAACACCATGATGATCGAGAAAATCCAGTCTACACTGGTGAATACTATACCGCTCTGGAAAAATCAGATGGTGATCGCACTTGGGCTGGAGCATGCTTCCGAGGCGGCGAAGGCGCAGAATGCAGTTTCCGAGATGACAAACGAGCTGCTGAAGCGCAATGCGGAAGCCCTGCACACGGCGACGGTGGCGACGGCGAAGGAAAGCGAGCGGGGTATCGTAGATATCGAAACGCTCACACAGACGAATGCAAAGCTTGTGCAGACCTTCGACGAGGTGCTGCAGATTCAGGCGGAGGGACGCCAGAAACGCCAGGCGGCGGAGGCGGAGATGCTTCGCATGGAGAACGAGCTGAAGGCAAAGCTTCTGGAGATCCGCAAATAAAATCGAACTGGACTGGTCGAAAAGTATTAAATTGGATATTTCCATACATCCGGATGGGTGGTAAGATAGCTCCATGATCATAAGAACTGGAAAAGCTTTCCCGCGAATGAAGATGAAGGAGTGAGGAGTATGGAAAATAGAAATGAAACCGTATTAAAATGGGCGCAGACGGCGCTTCTGGCAGCGCTGTGCTTTGTAACCTTTACATTTTTGCAGATTAAAATTCCGATGCCGGGCGGCGACGCCACTTCTCTGCATATCGGAAACGCGTTCTGTGTGCTGGCAGCGCTGCTGCTTGGCGGCGGTTACGGCGGTCTGGCTGGCGCGGTCGGCATGACGATCGCGGATATTCTGGATCCGGTCTACATTGTGAGCGCGCCGAAAACCTTTGTGCTGAAGCTCTGCATCGGTCTGATCACCGGTCTGGTCGCACATAAGATCGCAAAAATCGGACAGAGCACCGATCAGAAATATATCTTCAAATGGAGCGTGATCGCCTCCATCTGCGGGCTTGGCTTTAACGTCATTTTCGATCCGCTGGTAGGCTATTTCTACAAGCAGATCGTTCTCGGACAGCCGCAGGAAATGGCATCCGTGCTGGCAAAATGGAGCACCATGACCACCTTTGTAAACGCGGTAGTGTCCGTGATCCTGGTTGCGGTCATCTATAATGTGCTGCGACCGGCGCTGGCGAAAGCAGGGCTGCTGGTGCAGACGGAGTAAACGGGCAATAGGATTCCCGAGGGCAACGAGCCAGGCAAATGTGCCTGCTGCGGGGATCTGACTTGAAAAAGAATGCAGAACCTTGTGAATTTCACAGGGATTCTGCATTTTTGTTAGAACAAAGAAGAACAATAAATAAAATATGGAATGAATGGAGAATGAAAATGGAATTGAAATTGAATGAAAGATATGAGTTTCGCAGTATCCGCCAGGAGGAGGCAGAGGAAGCGTCAGAGATCGAGTACATTTGCTTCCCGCCAAATGAGGCGTGTTCGCGCAGGATGATGCTGGAGCGCATTGCAAAGGCGCCGGAGCTGTGTCTGGTGGCGGTGGATAAGGAAAACGGCAGGATCGCCGGGTTTCTGAACGGACTTGCCACAAATGAGGCCGCTTTCCGGGATGAATTTTTTACAGATGCAGATTTGCATGATCCGGATGGAAAAATAGTGATGCTTCTTGGACTGGATGTGCGCCCGGAGTACCGCAGGCAGGGGCTTGCGCGCGAGATCATGCGTCAGTATGCCAGCAGGGAGCGTGAAAACGGCAGACAGATGCTGATACTGACCTGCCTGCCGGATAAGCTTCCGATGTATAAAAAAATGGGCTACCTCGATAAGGGAATCGCAAACTCTGCATGGGGCGGCGAGCAGTGGCATGAGATGACGCTCACACTGTAAAGGATACGGATGCCTGCAGCACAATGCCTTTCAGCAAAACAACAGGTCATGGTTTACAGTCTGGTAGAAAAGCTTTTTGAAGGCTTCTGCATCCGTACTCTGCGCAAGCGCCCACATGGTCTTGGCGACGGTCGCCTCCAGTGTCATGTCATAGGACTCGGGCAGAGCAAATGCGTCCTTCATCACCTTGCCCACCTGGTAGACAGACATATCGCTTCCCTCGTGTGTGACCTGGGTTGCCATCACGACGATTTTTCCGGAGGACACGAGGCGGCGGATCGCGTGGTAAAAGCTGTCGTTCCCATAGTTGGGAAGACCGCCCACGCCGAAGGATTCGATGATCACGGCGTCAAAGCGGTCGAACAGGGTTTCCAGGATCTGACCGCTGCAGCCGGGGATCAGCTTTAAAAGAAATACATTGTCATTTAAAGAGCGATAAAAAACAGGCTCTCTGGCGATGCGGTCCTTGTCGTCGATGTAGAAAATGATGCGGTTTTCCTGGATGACGGCGATCGGCGGGTAGTTGATACTCGAAAAGGCGTTGTAGCTTTTTGAGCGTTCTTTTTTTGCACGCGTTCCGGCGATCACATTGCCGCCGAAAACGATATTGACGCCATGAGCGCGGTCGTCTGCGGCAAAGCGCAGGCTGTCCGTCAGATTTGCGCGTGCGTCCGTGATCGCAAGGTCGATCGGCTTCTGCGAGCCGGTGATGACGACCGGCTTTAAATTATTCTGGATCAGATAAGACAGTGCCGCCGCGGTATACGCCATGGTGTCGGTGCCGTGGCAGATTACAAAACCATCATAGAAATCGTATTTTTCTTCAATCAGCGCGGCAAGCTCCAGCCATTGGGCGGCGCAGACATTTGTGCTGTCCAGGCTGAACGGCTGTATCGCATCGATCTCGCAGAATTCGGTCACGGAAGGAACATAGGAGAGCAGCTCACTGGCAGAAATCTGCGGAGACAGCCCGCTCTCGGTATATTTGGAGGCGATGGTTCCGCCGGTGGCGATCAAAAGCAGTTTTTTCATGGGAAACTCCTTTGGGTTTGCTGTAAAAGTAGTATTTCAGCGTTTTCTTTTTTCTATACGTAGATACATCTTACCGTAAAAGTGCCGGGGAGTCAATATTGTGCGGTTATGTACTCCGGCGCGGGAAAGTAATTTACGCTTTTTTTATATTTATTTCCAGGGACAGTTGACGTTCAGTTTATTTTCTATGCGTATACTTACGGGGATAAGAAAATTATAAACAGCCTGGAGGTAAAGGACGATGAGTGAACAGACAAAAAAGCAGAAAAAAGGGAAGAAAGGGAAAAAGAGGTGGCTGATTGTGCTGGTTGTGCTCCTGGTTCTTCTGGCGGCTTTTCTTTTTATGTTGGGAAGCTTTCGGGGAAGAAGCGAACAGAGCGCCGCAGGGCAGAGCGAGGCGACGGTATCGACCGGTTCTATTTCCGTGACGACAGAGGGAAGCGGTTATGTGGAGGCGGCGTCGACGCGGGCGCTGGCGTTGGAATATGATGGGAAGCTGGAGACGATTTACGTGGAAAAGGGAGATGAGGTGACAGTCGGACAGACGCTGGCGCTATATGACCGGGATGCGCTGGATAGCGTCATAGAGACAAAGGAAAGCGAGCTTGCGCAGATTAACAGCTCAATTGCAGAGCTGGATGATACGGGAACATCTGTTATTTCCGCGCCGGTCGGCGGAAGGGTAAAGCGAATCTACGCATCTGAGGGCGATCTGGTATCGCAGGTGATGGAAAATTACGGCGGTGTTGCGGAAATTTCCGCGGACGCAAAGCTGAAGGTGGAATTTGACTGCGCGGAGGGCAATGTATCCGAGGGCGATCCGGTAACGGTAGAGTTTGATTCGTGGTCTGTGAGCGGCACCGTTGTGAGCAGCGGCGACGGCAAAGTATGTGTGACGATCGCTGACGACACGGAATATAAAGTGGATACGGAAGCCGTCGTTTACGGGCGGTCGGGAACGCGGCTCGGCTCCGGAAAGCTGCAGAGCAACCATCCGTATCTTGTGACCTTCGATTACGGGACTATTGACGAGGTGAATGTCACAAAAGAAACGCTTGTATCTGCGGGCGATACCATGTTTGAGCTGACGGACGTGCAGTACAACGACGCCTATCTGGATTTGCTCTCTGATCGCGAAGAGCTGGTGGAGGAGCTGCATGATCTGAAGGCGTACCAGAAGAATCCGGTGGTGGTATCGGAATATGACGGTTACATAGCGTCGCTCGATGTGCTGGAAGGGATGCCCTATGAAAAAGGCCAGCAGTTCTGCACGATCGCGGATACGCAGAGCCTGCATTTAAAGGTGGAGATCGATGAGCTGGATATCGACGGCGTGCAGCCGGGGCAGACGGCGACGGTTACGTTTGACGCTTTCGAGGACGAGGAGTACGAGGGCGTTGTTGAAAAGATTTCCGGTGTCGGAACGAACAGCGGCGGCGTGACTACCTATACGGTGACGATTTCCATGGACGGAAACCAGCACCTGAAGGATGCGATGAGCGCGACCGCAAAGATCGTGATGGATGCGAAGGATAACGTACTGCTGGTGCCGGTCGATGCGGTGGAGACGACGGATGGCACAGATTATGTCCAGGTGCTCACAGGCTCCGGCACAGAGAGGCGCGAGGTGGAGCTTGGGCTGATGAATAATGAATATGCGGAGGTGCTTGACGGACTGACACAGGGCGAGCAGGTGCTTGTTGCCGGAAAAGAGAGCGAAGGGACGATGTCGTTTATAATGCAGCAGCGAATGAACGGCGGCATGATGGGCATGCAAAACGGGCAATAGGAGAGGACGGGCTATGATTGAACTTCAGAATATCAGAAAAATCTATAATCTCGGAGATGAAGAGGTGCGTGCGCTTGACGGTGTCAGTCTGAAGGTGCAGGAGCGGGAGTTTGTCGCGATCGTCGGCGCTTCCGGCTCCGGCAAGTCCACGTTGATGAACATGATCGGCTGTCTCGATACGCCCGACGAGGGCGAGTATTACATAGACGGTCAGAACGTGACGGAGATGAGCGAGCGGGAGCTTTCGACGATGCGGAACCGCAAAATCGGCTTTATTTTCCAACAGTTTAATCTGCTGCCGAAGCTGACAGCCTATGAAAATGTGGAACTGCCGCTGATCTACCAGGGGCTGCCGGGAAAGGAGCGTCACGCGCGCGTGGAGGAAGCCCTTTCGCGCGTCGGTCTGGCGAACCGCATGAAGCACCGACCGAACCAGCTCTCGGGTGGGCAGCAGCAGAGGGTGGCGGTAGCGAGGGCGCTTGCCACGCATCCCTCGCTGATTCTCGCGGATGAGCCGACCGGAAATCTGGACTCAAAATCAACGAGAGACATTATGGAGCTGATCCATGAGCTGCACCGGCAGGGCAACACCATTGTACTGATCACGCATGACGACGATATCGCGCAGGAGGCGCAGCGGCAGGTGCGGATCATGGACGGAAAAATTGTATCGGACAGCAGAAACCGAAAGGAGGCGGCGGAGAATGAAACTCAGACAATCCATTAAGATGGCGATGTCAGCGGTAGCCTCAAATAAAATGCGCTCTTTTCTCACCATGCTTGGAATCATCATCGGCGTAATGGCGGTTACGCTGCTGATTTCTATTGTACAGGGAGGAACGAGCGTGATCACGGATTCGATGGAAAGCCTGGGCGGAAACCGGCTTACGGTTTCTGTGAGAGCGCAGAACAAAAAGCTGACATACGCAGAGCTGCAGGGGCTGGAAGAAATTGAGGGGATTTCGGCGGTAGTGCCGTACCTCTCCGGGCAGGGCACTGCGACAGCCGGGGGTAACTCCGCGGACATTTCGCTCCTTGGCATTACGGAGGGCTATCAGTATGCGCAGGACATGAACCTGGCGGAGGGAAGGAACCTCACGGAATTTGACAGGAAAAACCGTCTGCAGGTCTGCGTGATCGGGGCAGGCGCTGCCGGGGAGCTATTCGGAACGGCGCAGGCGTTGGATCGCGAGGTGCGCATTATGGGATATGATTACCGCGTGGTGGGTGTGCTGGAGGAAGAGGACGACTCGGCGATGGGGAGCAGCAATGACAGCATTTATGTGCCGCTGACGAATGCGCAGCGAATGCTGAAGCAGTCGTCGGTTACTTCCTTCTATGTGCTTGCGGAGAATGAGAATGTGCTGCATGAGGCCCAGACGGCGGTGGACGATTATTTATATGACAAATTTGGCTCGGACGATAGTTATACTATTATCAATATGTCAGATGTTGCGGACATGATGGATACGGTGCTTGAAACCTTATCTCTGATGCTTGGCGGAATTGCCGGAATATCTTTGCTGGTCGGCGGAATCGGCATCATGAATATTATGCTGGTGTCTGTGACGGAGCGTACAAAGGAAATTGGTATCCGCAAGGCGATCGGCGCGCAGCGCAGCGATATTACCATTCAGTTTATGATCGAGTCCGTTGTGATCTCGCTGCTTGGCGGCGTGATCGGGATGGTTCTCAGCCAGGTGATCCTATCGATCCTGAATCTTGCGATCGCGGACGTGAGCTTTTCCATATCGCTCTCTGTCGGAGCACTGGCGCTCGGTTTTTCTGTGGCGGTGGGATTGATTTTTGGAATCTATCCGGCAAATAAGGCGGCGAAGCTGAAGCCGATTTATGCGTTAAGATATGAATAAAAAGGGCGGCGCTCCGGCGTCCGATAAAAGTGCAGTAA
The DNA here is from genome assembly GCF_047017445.1 of Marvinbryantia sp. Taxonomy (NCBI): domain Bacteria; kingdom Bacillati; phylum Bacillota; class Clostridia; order Lachnospirales; family Lachnospiraceae; genus Marvinbryantia; species Marvinbryantia sp. The sequence continues at coordinate 20,430 of NZ_JBKXTT010000013.1, forward strand.
TAAAGGCTCCTGTGAGTGAACTCACGGAGCCTTATTATCACATATTTACCCGGCTTATAATTTAACCGAAGTATCTCTTTAAAAGACCTGCAAATGCTTTTCCATGGCGGGCCTCGTCGCGAGCCATCTCATGAACGGTGTCATGGATCGCGTCAAGGTTTGCAGCCTTTGCACGCTTTGCAAGATCGAATTTACCAGCGGTTGCGCCGTTTTCAGCCTCAACTCTCATTTCAAGGTTCTTCTTTGTGCTGTCTGTTACAACTTCACCAAGCAGCTCTGCGAATTTTGCAGCGTGCTCAGCCTCTTCGTAAGCAGCCTTCTCCCAGTAGAGACCGATTTCCGGATAACCTTCTCTGTGAGCAACTCTTGCCATTGCAAGGTACATACCAACCTCAGAGCACTCTCCTGCGAAGTTTGCTCTTAAGTCCTCCATAATATCTTCCGGTGCACCCTGAGCAACGCCTACTACATGCTCAGCAGCCCAGCTCATTTCGCCTTCCTGCTTTGTAAACTTTGAAGCCGGAGCGTGACATACCGGACATTCAGCCGGAGCAGCATCTCCTTCATAAACATAACCACATACATTACATACAAATTTAGCCATGATATTGTCTCTCCTTTATAATTTGAATTTTTAAAATCAGTAATGATTACTGTTTTTTATAATATAGCATAAGAAAGCAGGCTTGTCAAGCGGTCAGCAATATTTTATTTTCTCTTAATATCCTGAACATCCTGCCCATCCTGACCATTTTGCCGGCAGCTTTCGCAGACACCGACGAACATAGCCGTATACCCCTCGATCTGTCCGCAGAAGTTTTTCTGCGCTGTCTCCATGATATGGTCGATATTTTCCATCTCAAGGTCAGACACACTGTGACAGCAGCGGCAGACAAAATGATTATGCGGCTGCGTGTTGTAGTCGAAGCGCTCTGCGCCGTCGCCGGTATGAATACGGTTGATCTCTCCAAGCTCGGAGAGAAGACCGAGGTTGCGGTAGACGGTGCCGAGGCTGATATTGGGATAAACCTGCCTGAGATTCTGATAAACGGTATCTGCTGTTGGGTGGTCCTTGCGTCCGGCGAGAAAGTGCTTGATGGATTCCCGCTGACGGCTGTATTTAATATTTGCCATAATTCCTCCAAAACAATAATGATTCCTGTTCTTAATTATAAGGAAAGATTCATCGCATGTCAATGGGAATGATAAGAAATTATCACAGCTCTTTCCGTGCCTTGTAGTGGAGCGGGGACAACCCGTAGTATTTCTTAAACAGCTTACTGAAATGATAGGTGTCCTCATAGCCGACCGCGGAAGCGACCGACTGAATGGAGCATTCCGGGTTTTCATCCAGAAGCTGCCGCGCCTTGTTCATGCGCAGACTGATCAGATAATTGATAGGCGTATCGCCGGTTTCGCTCTTAAAAATCTTGGAGATATAAAAAGAGCTTAAATAAATATTCGCAGCGATCTGGTCGAGAGAAATTTTCTCGCGGTAATGCTCTTCCATATATTTTGTAATCTGGCTGACCACGTATTTTTTATTGATGGATTTAAATTCGTACTGCGTATGCGCGTGACGATCGCGGGCGCTTTCACGCTCCAGCTTCTGAAAGCGTTCGAGCAGGCAGAGCACCTGGATCAAATATGCTTTCAGCATAAAATAACGTCCGGTATTGCAGGATCTGTTTTCCTGCTCGATTGCCCGGCACAGGCGGAAGAGTTCTTTTTGCGGCTCCAGCGGCAGGCTGGCGATCAGAGAGCGACCGGGAAAGAGCGGCATGGTGTTTTTCAGACAGCCTATGTATTCCACATCCGTGAAGGCAAGGTAACACTCCAGGGCAGCGTGCTTCGCATCCCCGGATGGCAGGCTTTTGTGACGCGTCCCCGGATTTAAGATGATGACGTCACCAGCCTGGATGGCGTACTCCGTATCTTCTGCATAAAAACAGCCCTTTCCGTCTAAAATAATAACAAGCTCAATAAAATCGTGCTGGTGATAGCTCACTTCCTGGATGCGCGGTTCGATCGAGGAAAAAAGAAATTTCGGATTCAGGTCGGTGCAGGTAAAATCGTAATTGGTCTGCTGCATCAGAACACTCCTTTCAAAAAATGCTATCTGTTTTGGCAGCATAAGTATACAACATAAGACATCCGGATTACAAGAAAGTACATTCTATTTTTTTACAGATTCTTTATAATGTACCTGAACTTTTTGTAAAAATGGAGGCGAAAACACGTATGACAAAAAGCATGACAGAAGGAAAACCGGCGAAGCTCATTTTGCTGTTTGCGCTTCCGCTGATTGTAGGAAATATTTTTCAGCAGCTCTACAGCCTGGTGGATACGCTGATCGTGGGAAGGACGATCGGTGTAAATGCGCTGGCAGCGGTTGGCTGTACCGGAAGCATGAACTTTTTTGTACTTGGCTTTATCATGGGATTTGCAAACGGACTGGCGATCTTAACGGCCCAGCGATTTGGAGCAGAGGATGAAGAGGGCGTGAAGAGAAGCTTTGCAGCCAGTATTCTTCTGAGCATCGGACTGGCAGTTGTGCTTACGGTGCTGGCGCTTTTTCTGGTGCGCCCGGCTTTGCGGCTCCTGCAGACGCCGGAGGAGATCCTGGATGAAGCGGCTGCGTATATCCGGATTATTTTTGGCGGGCTGGCGGCGACGGTATTCTTTAATCTGACCTCAAATATGATCCGTGCGCTTGGAGACAGCCGCACGCCGCTGTATTTTCTGGTGCTGGCATGTCTGGTAAATATTGTGCTGGATCTGGTTTTTATCCGTATATTTCACATGGGAGTGAGCGGCGCGGCAGTTGCGACGATCGCCTCCCAGCTTCTGTCCGGTATCTGCTGCTTTATCTATATCCGCAAAAAAATGCCGGCGCTGTGGGTGGAGAAGCGTCACTTCCAGGCGTTTGCCGGGGAGGTGAAGGAGCATATCGCGCTTGGCCTGCCAATGGGCTTCCAGATGTCCATCATTGCGATCGGTTCCCTGACGGTGCAGTTTGCGCTCAACGGCCTGGGAGCGACGGCGGTGGCGGCAGCGGCTGCTGCGCAGAAGATTGATTCCATTGCCACAATGCCGCTGAATTCCCTTGGAGCGGCGATGGCGACCTACTCGGCGCAGAATTACGGTGCGAAGCGCCCGGATCGCATCCGGCAGGGCGTTTTCCAGTGCATTCTGATCTCGGTCAGCGTCAGCATCGTCATGGGAGCGGTTAATTTCTTCGCAGGCGATAATCTCGCGGCAATTTTTGTTGGGCGTGAGGAAATCGGGGTTATCCGCTATGCAAAGGTCTATCTCAGTATGAATGGGATCATGTACTGGGTGCTGGCTCTGCTGTTTATTTATCGGTTCACTCTGCAGGGGCTGGGGAACAGCGTGGTTCCGACGGTGTCGGGTGTGATGGAGCTGATCATGCGCGTGGGCGCAGCGCTGTTCCTGGCAGGTCCGTTCGGATTTGCCGGTGTGGTTGCGGCGAACCCGCTGGCGTGGGTTGGCGCCTGTGTGCCGCTTGGAGCCGCTTACTACATCACCATAAGCCGGATCGAGCATCCGGAGCGTCAGAAAAAGACTTTCAGCAGAAAATGTCATGCCGGGGGACATTAAAGGTTGCTGCTCACTTCGTTTACAGCAACCTTCACAAATCAATTAAAAATTCGCTTCGCGAATGGGATTTGCCCGGCTTTTCTGCCCTTCTCCGGCATTTGAAAAGAATGAAAAAATATGCTATGATTTAGAGATAACAATGTCTGGCAGGGAGGAATACGGATATGAACTGGTGGAAGAAAGACGGGCTGTTTAAACAACTGTTCTGGGAGATCGTCGGCAGCATCTGCATTGCGGCAGGTATCTGCAATTTTGCGGCGCAGGCGGAATTTCCGATGAGCGGATTTTCCGGCATTTCCCTTATATTATATCAGCTCTGGAATGTGCCGATCGGTCTGTCGACTATCCTTTTAAATATTCCGGTGAGCATCCTGTGCTTCCGGCTTCTGGGAAAGCGCTTTTTTATCAGCTCCATGCGCTGCATGGTGATTTCGTCCGTTCTGATCGATTACGTCGCGCCGCTTTTTCCGGTTTACACCGGCAGCAGGCTGCTGGCGGCGCTCTGCACGGGCGTGATCGCGGGGCTTGGCTATGCGGTCATCTATATGCAGAATTCCTCCACGGGCGGTATGGATTTTATCATTATGGCGGTGAAAAAGAAAAAGCCCTATCTGCCGGTCGGACGGATCATTTTCTTTTCCGATCTGGCGGTGGTGCTCATCGGCGGCATTATCCTGCAGGACATAGACGGGATTATTTACGGCATTATCGTGACCTTCCTGCTGTCCACGGTGGTGGATAAGCTGATGTACGGCGTGAATGCCGGAAAGCTGGCGCTGATCGTGACGGACCACGGGCAGTATATCTGCGACGTGATCGACGAGACCTGTCAGCGCGGCACGACGCGGATTGACGCAGCCGGAGGCTACCGGGGAGACGAGCGTCAGCTTGTGCTGTGCGCCTGCAGCAACAAGGAAATGTACAGTGTGCGGCAGGCGGTGAAGCGGGCGGATCCGCATGCGTTCATTATTATTATAGAATCAAACGAGGTCCATGGAGAGGGCTTCCGGAATATTCAGATAGGATAAGAAAACTGCGCCGGTACAAAGCCGACGCAGTTTTAAATTATTGTCCTTTTTGCACGTGTTTTTTCATAGCCTGGAAGCTCTCGTCGCTGATGACGTGCTCAATGCGGCAGGCGTCCTCCGCGGCGGTTTTCGGGGAAACGCCCAGGCTTATCAGCCACTCGGTGAAGAGTGTATGGCGCTCATAGATTTTCTCGGCGATCGCCCTGCCGGAATCCTGCAGGGTGATAAAACCGTTTTCATCTACATGGATATAGCCGTTTTCGCGCAGGTTTTTCATTGCAACACTGACGCTCGGTTTGGAGAAGCCCATCTCCGCCACAATGTCGATCGAGCGCACATTTCCGATGCGGTTTTGCAGAATCAGTATGGTCTCTAAATAATTTTCTGCGGATTCCAGTATTTTCATGACAATGTATAAAATCCTTTCTGTGTTTGCTGAATATTGCGGTAATAATGCCGGGGTTCCGATACCCTGCGCTTCTGTAACCAGACGCATTTCCGAACCCGGGCTTTCTGATATGTATAGTATAACGTAAATTTGGCAAAAAGAAAAGGGAAAAATTATCAAAGTAGTTCTTGACAAAAAGGTTAGCAAGTGCTAACCTATATGCAGTTAGAAAAAGCTAACAATGATTGGCGGGATGATTTCCGCCTGGGTTTGCGTGTACATAAGGAGGGAAAAGCGTATGATGCCCCTGACAATGGCAAGAAAAGGAGAAACGGTCACGATCCAGGGAATTACCGGAAAGGATGAGGTGAGACAGCATCTGGCGGAGCTCGGCTTTCTTGTTGACGGAGAGATCACGGTGGTCAGCCAGATCGGCGGAAATCTGATCTTGCAGGTAAAAGACGGCAGAGTGGCATTGGATCGTTCCATGGCCAATCGTATCATGATTTGAGGAGGAGAACTATGAAAACGCTGAGAGATGCAGGAGTGGGCTCGACTGTTGTAGTAGCAAAACTGCACGGGGAAGGTCCGGTAAAGCGCCGGATCATGGATATGGGCATTACGAAAGGTGTGGAGATTCAGGTGCGCAAGGTTGCGCCGCTGGGCGATCCGATGGAGCTGAATATCCGTGGATATGAATTATCCATCCGCAAAGCGGACGCAGAGATGGTGGAAATACAATAAGGAAAGTGCCTTTTTTGGGCAAATGGGTTAGAAAAATCTAACTTTGGAAGGGAGAAAAGCAATGGAATTAAAAATCGCACTTGCAGGTAACCCGAACAGCGGTAAAACTACTCTGTTCAACAGCCTGACGGGTTCCAACCAGTATGTTGGAAACTGGCCGGGCGTTACTGTGGAAAAGAAAGAGGGACACCTCAAAGGGAACAAGGACGTGGTCATCCAGGACCTCCCGGGAATTTATTCCCTGTCACCGTACACACTGGAGGAGGTCGTGTCCAGAACCTATCTGGTAACACAGAAGCCGGACGCTATCTTAAATATTGTGGATGGAACCAATATCGAGCGAAATCTGTATCTTACGACACAGCTTCTGGAGCTTGGCCTGCCGACTGTTATTGCAGTCAACATGATGGATCTTGTACGCAAGAACGGCGACCAGATCGATTTAAATAAGCTTGGAAAGGCACTTGGCTGCGAGGCGGTCGAGATGAGCGCTCTGAAATCGCAGGGAAGCATGGAGGCGGCAAATAAAGCCGTGGCTGCTGCAAAGGCAAAGAAAGAAAGCAGACCTCTTCAGATGTACACCGGATGCGTGGAGGATGCAATCAGCCAGATCGAGACGGCGATCTCCGGCAAGGTGGACGCGCAGTATCTTCGCTGGTATGCGGTAAAGGTGTTTGAGCGGGACGAAAGGGTCATGGAGGATCTGAAGCTTTCCGGTTCTGCGGCGCAGGATGTGGAAAATGCAATTAAGGCGTGTGAAAACGAGCTGGATGATGACGCGGAGAGCATCATCACAAATCAGAGATATACCTTTATCAGCGGCATCGTTGCAAAGGCTGTGAAGAAAAAACGCGCAAAGCACAGCATGACGGTATCTGATAAGATCGACCAGATCGTGACGAACCGGATTCTGGCGCTTCCGATTTTTGCAGTAATTATGTTTGTGATTTATGCGATTGCGATGGGCGGCTATCCGTTCTCTATCGGAACCATGGGAACCGACTGGGTAAACGATGTGCTGTTCGGTGAGATCGTTCCGGGATTTTTTGACAGTATCCTCGGCGCTCTGCATGTGGAGGGTGTGCTGTACTCCCTGATCCAGGATGGTATCGTTGCCGGCGTCGGCGCGGTGCTTGGATTTGTTCCGCAGATCCTGGTACTGTTCCTGTTCCTGGCAATCCTTGAGGATATCGGTTATATGGCGCGTGTTGCGTTCATCATGGACCGTATTTTCCGCCGTTTTGGTCTGTCCGGTAAGAGCTTCATCCCGATGCTGGTGGCAACCGGCTGCGGCGTTCCGGGTATCATGGCATCCCGTACGATTGAGCAGGACCGTGATCGTAAAATGACGATCATGACGACCGGATTTATCCCGTGCGGCGCAAAGATGCCGATCATCGGTCTCTTTGCAGGCGCGATCTTCGGAGGATCCTCCCTGGTGGCAACCTCCGCATTCTTTATCGGTATTGCAGCAGTTGTTATTTCCGGTATCATGCTGAAGAAATTTAAGGCATTTGCCGGTGAACCGGCTCCGTTCGTTATGGAGCTCCCGGCATATCATCTTCCGTCGGTCGGCAACGTGCTTCGTGCAACCTGGGAGCGCGGCTGGTCCTTCATCAAGAGAGCAGGTACCGTTATCCTTCTCAGCTCCATCGTGCTGTGGTTCCTGCAGGGCTTCGGCTTCACAGACGGTGCGTTCGGCATGGTAGAGGACAACAATACTTCTCTGCTGGCTACCATCGGAAGAGCAGTGGCATGGATCTTCGCACCGCTTGGATGGGTTGGCGACATGGCATGGAAGGCAACGGTTGCAACCGTTACCGGTCTGATCGCAAAAGAAGAGGTTGTAAATACCTTCGGTATCCTGTATCATTATTCGGGAGAGCTTTCCGAGGCGGGAGACGAAGTGTGGAATCTGATCGCGGCAGACTTCACTGCACTCAGCGCATACAGCTTTATGATCTTCAACCTGCTCTGCGCACCGTGCTTTGCAGCAATGGGCGCGATCAAGCGTGAGATGAACAACACGAAGTGGACGCTCGGCGCGATCGGTTATATGTGCGGATTTGCATATGTGATCGCGATGATCGTATACCAGCTTGGCGGTCTGATTACCGGCGAGGTGAGCTTCAACATTTTCACGATCGTGGCGGCTGCAGCACTGATCGGTCTGATCTACCTGCTGTTCCGCAAGGGCTATGAGCCGGAGAAAGGGCATTACAGCATCAACGCCAAAATGTCAGTGAATGCAAGGTAATGCCGGCAGCAAAAGGTATCATGAGGGCAATAAAAAGGAGGGGTTAATATGCCCGCATTTCTTGGAAATCTGATTGTAATTGTGATACTTGCAGCGGTGGTATTTTTGGTAATCCGCTTTATGGTGAAATCCGGTAAGGAGGGTTCTCACTGCACAGGAAACTGCAGTACCTGCGGCGGCTGTGGAGGCGGAAGCAAAAAGCTCCGAAAAGATGTGAAAAGATAAAAAGAATGCCCGGACGAGGAATCGTCCGGGTATTTTTTATCCCGCAGGAAGCACCTGCGGGATTTTTTAGTTGCCATGCATCCGAAGGGAGCTGCCAGGGGCAGGTCCTGCAGGGGTTTAAATATCAGCCAGCCGCTGCACGGCTTCCTTCAGTATGATAGAGACACCGTGTTCGGACAGGTATCCCATAGCGCCCTCGGAAAATCTGACGCTCGCGCCATACTCCGACAGCGTATTGCAGATGCGGTTGAATTCCTCCGGCGTATGCGAAGAACTGTCGAGAAACAGGTAGTATTCCGATGTTTCCGGGTGTTTGTACAGCGAATTTTCTCCATGGTAGCTGCCGCCGAGCGCGTGGGCTGCGTGAATAACGTCATCCAGAGAGCAAAAGCAGTAAAGCCGGGTGATGTCCGCCGCCAGCTCGGTATCTTCGGCAGGAGCTTCCGCCTGCTGCCCGCTTTCCGCTGTCTTCTGCAGCATATTTTTATGTGCCTCACGAAGCTTGCGGACCAGATTCAGAATATCGTCCGCTCCCTCCATCTTCAGACCAGAGAAGGTGCTTTCCGCATCGGGCGCATCGCCGCCGGGAGCGAACTTTGCAAAGCGGGTATCCAGCTCATCCGGATCCTCCACTTTGGTGATGATCAAAATCAGAGATTCCGAAGACATGGGAATTGCTTCTATCATAATAGGAATGTCGTTCGCTTCAAAACCAAATTCATAAGCAGCCTGCTGCATCATCTCGCGGAACAGCGATTTTGCCTTTTCACCGCCGTAGACAAGCTCAAGCAAATTCAGATGGCGCGACGCCAGATCCTCGCGCGTGAGTGTGCAGCGTATCTGGTTGTCGTTAAGCTTTTCCAGTTTCATAAAACCACTCCTCACTAAATCAAAATACGTATTTACAAACACAGTATAACCTACTTTGCTGGAAAATGCAAAGGAAAAGCATGGTTTGTGGTATTAAAAAATTATAAATTAAAAATGCAAAAAATACTTGCAAAAATAACACAAATTATATATAATAACCAATAAGAGAAGAGACAAAGACAAAATAACACATGGAAGGAGGGAAACAAATCGTTACTGGTCACTCCGTTCACAGTAACAACAAATCTTCTCTGGAGCAAAAGTTTTCTTTTTGCGCGGAAATATATCACGAATGCACCATATGGAAGGAACCGGCAAAAGAAAACGGAAAGTGAGTGAGTACCATCGAACAGAAAAAAGGAACAATCAGTCAGGCGCATCTGTCCAGAAGCAGGCAGGTGAAAAACAGCAGACTGTACCGGGAGCTGAAAAAGTATCAGGAAGCAGGTATCCAGCTCTGGCTGGATGGAGAGCCAAGCACTTCCTATCAGATCGCAAGCTGCCTTTGCGAGAGAACAAATTATATGCGTGATTACTATGTGGATCGTCAGAATCATGTATGCGGGATAGGATTTGACCGTATCAGAAAAGATAATCAACAGACAGTACAGTCCCCTTGTGCAAAAAACTTAAATAAATGTGAATATTTTCTGAAAAAGTCGAAAACTGTTAGAAGTAAGCAGTAAGGTATGATATACTGTATTCAGAGTATACTACCTGGGAGGTGCAATGTATGAAAAAGAAAGCGGCACCGCTGCTGGCTGCCGTGGTTCTGGTGGTGGTTGTGGCAGCAATCGTCTTTATAACAAATCTGGTGAAGAAGTACACCCCGACATCGGAAGTGATGGATGGAAAAGCGTATTTTGGCCTGTCCTCGGAGGATGAGGCGGCTATTGTAATAGGGAGGGAAATTTCTGAATACAAAGGAATGGTATCGGACGACGTCTGCTATGTGGACTTTCAGGCAGTAAAAGAGCAGTTAAACGATCGCTTTTACTGGGATTCCGAGGCAAATCTGATGCTGTACACCACGCCCACCGATATTATCGAGATCCCGGCGAATGGACAGAAATACACTGCCACCGGAAAATCCGAGACACTGCCTTATGATATCGTAAAGGTTGACGGCACGAAAACGTATCTGGCGCTCGATTTTGTCCAGAGGTATACAAACCTGGAGTACGAGCTGTTCCACGACCCGGAGCGCATCGTCATCACAAACGAATGGGGCGAAAAGACGCTGGCGACGATCCGCAAAAAAGGAAAGCTGCGCTATCAGGGAGGCATCAAGAGCCCGATCCTGCGGGAGCTTGAGAAGAATGAGGTCGTCACGGTGATAGAACCGATGGAGGACTGGACAGGTGTGCTGACGCAGGACGGATATTTCGGCTATATCAAAAACGACAGGCTTGTGGATGAGCGCACCGAGACGGTGCAGCGGGAGTTTGAGGAGCCGGAGTACACCAGTGTGGCCAAGGACTACAAGATTAATCTGGTATGGCATGTGATAAGCAATACGGACGCGAACTACAATATTATTTACGATATTGCTTCGATAAAGGGCGTCAATACCATTTCGCCGACATGGTTTTCCATCGTATCAAACGATGGAACCTTAAGCAGCCTTGCCGACGCGGATTATGTGGACACTGCGCACCGCAATGATATGGAGGTGTGGGCGCTTGTTGACAATTTCAGCTCTGAGATCGACACGACGACGGTGCTGAAATCTACGGAATCACGCACGAAGATGGAGAATTCGCTGATCGCGTCTGCGATCGAGTACGGCTTTGACGGCATTAATGTAGATTTTGAAAGTATTCCGGAGGAGGCTGCAGACGGATACATCCAGTTTATCCGCGAGCTGTCTGTAAAATGCCGCAAGAACGGTCTGGTGCTTTCCGTGGATGTGCCGGTGCCGATGTCGTTTAATGAGCATTACAACCGGGCCGAACTTGGGACTGTCTGCGATTACGTTATCGTGATGGGTTACGACGAACATTACGACGGCTCGGAGGAGGCAGGCTCCGTGGCAAGCCTCGCCTTTGAAAACCAGGGCATTCTCGATATGCGAAAGGATGTTCCGGCAGAGAAGCTGATCAGCGGAATCCCGTTCTACACGAGGCTCTGGAATACAAAGACAAACGCGGACGGCACCACCACCGTTACCAGCGAGGTATACGGTATGGAGGGCGGCCAGCAGGTTCTGGAAAACAACAATGTGGAAGCTTCTTGGGATGAGACGACCGGTCAGAATTATGCCCAGTTTGAAGGCGATGACGGTTCGCTTTACCAGATCTGGCTGGAGGATGATAAATCTATTGAGGAAAAGATGAACCTGGTGAAAGATTATGGGCTTGCCGGAGTTGCCGGATGGAGGCTCGGGCTGGAGACTGATTCTGTCTGGGATATCATTCTGAAGTATGTAAGCTGATCTGGCGCATGGCTGAGTAGGTTGGAAAACTTACTGCCCCTGCCGCATATACTTGTAATAAAGTATACGGCAGGGGTATTTGTATGAATAAAAATAAAAAAATACTGGAGCTGGTAATGACGGCGTTGATTCTGGTATGCGCATTTTATGCCGGCAGGCTTGGAGCCGGCATCGCGGCATCCGGCGGCGTGCGGTCTGAAACCGACAGTGATGCGGCGTCAGGCGAGGTGAAGCAGGAATTGGGCACTGTGGTTTACGACAAAATTACTGTGGTCGTAGACGCCGGTCACGGCGGAATTGATTCGGGGAAGGTCGGTGTAAACGGTGCGCTGGAGAAGGAGGTTAATCTTTCCATCGCAAAAAAGCTTGCCGCCCGGCTTGAAGAAAACGGCATTACGGCGGTGCTTACGCGGGAGGAGGACAGTGGTCTTTACGATGAGGGAGAGGCGAATAAAAAACAGCAGGATATGAAGCGGCGCTGTGCGGCAATCGATGAAATGGAGCCGTTTCTTGCTGTCAGCATCCATCAGAATAGCTATACGGAAAGCTCGGTAAAGGGACCGCAGGTATTCTTTTATGAAAGCTCCGCGCAGGGAAGGGAGCTTGCCGCCGCATTGCAGGAAGCCTTAAATGAGATGCTGGAAATTGAGCGGCCGCGGGAGATTAAGGCAAATGACAGCTATTATCTGCTGCGAAAGACCAAAAGTCCGACGGTGATCGTGGAGTGCGGCTTTTTGAGCAACCCGGAGGAAGCGGAAAAGCTGGTGACGGACGCATACCAGGAGACAGTGGCGGAGGCGGTGTGCAGCGGGATCCTGAATTACATAGGAACGCATAAGGAGGATGCATAAGCTGCCGTGCTAAATATTTATATAAAGCAGCGGCCGGGGGATTTGCATAAGTTTTTAAAATCCGGATATCCTTTTTAGCAAAGAGAAAAGGAGGACGCTTTTATGGAACTAAAGGGCAGCAAGACAGAAAAAAACCTGCTGGAGGCGTTTGCGGGAGAAAGCATGGCGCACAGTAAGTATACGTATTATGCAAACAAGGCGCGCAAGGATGGCTATCAGCAGATCGCGGCAATTTTTGAGGAGACCGCGGGAAATGAAATGGCACACGCAAAACAGTGGTTTCGATACATCTGCGGCGGTGAGATTGACGGTACGAAGGAAAATCTGCTGGCGGCGGCCAACGGGGAAAATTTTGAGTGGACCGAGATGTACAGCCGTATGGCGGTAGAAGCGTATGAGGAGGGTTTTACGGAAATTGCCCGGAAGTTTGAACTGGTGGCGGCGGTGGAAAAAGAGCACGAAGAGCGCTACCGCAGACTGCTTGCAAACGTGGAGGGAGGAATCGTATTCTCCAGGGACGGGGACATGATGTGGCAGTGCAGAAAATGCGGTTTTATCCATTTCGGCAGGAAAGCGCCGGAAAGGTGTCCGGTCTGCGGGCATGAAAAAGCATTTTTTCAGATTAAACCGGAAAATTATTAGGCATAAAAATGCAATCCCTTTCATAGGATAATATGAGAGGGATTTTTTATCCCGGAAAATGCGGAGCAGACATTTATGAAAAGACGTGTAGAATATATTTTAACCGGTATTCTGGTGATACTGGTGCTTCCGTGCGCGCTGATGCTTCTTCTGGACAGCCGGATGAGTGAAATTTATCGCTCGATAAAAAATGAGACGGACTATATTGCGGTAAAGACAAGCAGCGGGATCGCGGAGATGGAGCTGGAAGAATATGTTATCGGTGCGACAGCAGCACAGATTCCTGCCGGATACGATCCGGAGGCGGTAAAGGCACAAATGATCGCGGTCCGGACGAATCTGTACCGGCAGATCGAAGAGAACGGAAAGGTGGAAAATGAGGCGTATCTGACCATGACGGAGCTGGAGCGTATGGGCGCCGCGGAAAAATTTCTGCTGGCACAGCGGGAGACAGACGGACAGGTCCTTGTATGGGAGGATAAGCCGATCCTGGCGTCCTTTCATGCGTGCAGCGCCGGGAGCACGCGGGATGCGCAGGAGGTGTTTCAGTCGGAGAGCTATCCCTATCTCGTTTCAAAGCTCTGTCCGTCAGACGAGAAGTCGGCGGACGCGCAGACTACCATTCAGATAGATGATTCCTGGGCGCAGATGCAGGTGACGGCGCGCGACAGCGCCGGATATGTGCTGCAGATTTCCCTTGGGAATGAGACGATCTCCGGAGAGGAGTTTCGCAATCTGCTGGGGCTGCCTTCCGCAAACTTCGAGGTGAGCGCAGGGGAGGACGGTACATATCTGACGGTGCATGGCAGTGGGCATGGCCTTGGCATGAGCCAGTACACCGCGCAGCAGATGGCGCTTGCCGGCAAAAATTATAAAGAAATCCTCGGCTACTTCTATCCGGGCACGGAGCTGGTGAAGTATTAAAAATCTTTTGCATAAATTCCTCATTTATGGAAAACATATGTGTAGAACCATAATGAACATAATATGAGGTGACAGATATGCGAAAAGAAAAGGTATTAAGTATTTTAAAAAGTAAGGGAACCCTGGGTGTGATGACGCTCTGCCTTGTAGGCGCGGTTGCGTTTGCAACATATCGGACAAGCGGCGACAGCTTTCAGGAGGCGTCCCCCAACACGACGGCAACGCAGGAGAGCGAAGCACCGGAGCAGGATCTGGAGGCGGCCGGCGCGGACGTGGTAGCGGAGCTGCCGCAGGTGAACGACTACACGGCGGCGAATGAAAAAGACGTTGACCCGGCGTCTTTGGAAGTGACGGAGGAAGCGACGGAAACGGCGGATGTCAGCTCCTCCTCGGCAACGGCAATCCTGCAGCCGACCGTCAATTTTCAGGACGACTCAATGCTTGCGTGGCCCGCAGCCGGTACCGTACTGATGGACTACAATATGAATAATACGGTTTATTTTGAGACGCTCAACCAGTACAAATACAATCCAGCGGTGATCATCAGCAGTGAGGCGGGCAATCCGGTCGTTGCATCTGCAAAGGGAATCGTGGAATCCATCGGTGTCAATGAGGAAACCGGAACGACACTGAAACTGAATCTGGGAAACAATTACAGCCTGATCTACGGGCAGCTCAAAGAACTGGCAGTATCCGAGGGCGACGTGGTGGAACAGGGACAGCTTCTCGGATATGTGAGCGAGCCGACCAAATATTATTGTGAGGAAGGAAGCAACCTGTATTTCCAGATGCAGAAGGAAGGTAAGCCGGTCGATCCGTTCTTATATCTGGAATAAAAGTCTGGCTTCGACGGTTCTGTGAGCCGCATGACTGTGCGCATAAACGTATGCATATGCAAAAAAAAAAGCCGTCCGTGGGGACAAACCCTGCGGGCGGCATTTTCTGCAGCAAAAAAGCGGGTGATGGGAATCGAACCCACGTATCCAGCTTGGAAGGCTGGTGTTCTACCATTGAACTACACCCGCAGAAAATATTTAACTGAAAATGCCCAGAACCGGAATCGAACCAGTGACACGAGGATTTTCAGTCCTCTGCTCTACCAACTGAGCTATCTGGGCATACAGGAAAGATGCGCAAATAACATTTGCATTCCTGCAACAACAGAAATTATATAGTATCTTCACCGGGATGTCAAGGAAAAAATAAATGTTTTTACGGCCCGGTAAAAAAATAAATGTTTTTACGGCCCGGATAATGACGGATAATGAAAATGTTTGACAGGAAAGGCGACCTGCTATAGAATAAATATGTGCAAGGGGGCAAATCTGAGATATGGTTTGCTCTTTTTTTTAAAATGTGCTATACTATCCGCAAAATGATTTTAGGAGAGCAGCACATGAATAATCTACAGGCAGCGCAGATGGAAGCGCTGGTTGATTCTCTGCTGGACAGCTACCGGGAATATTCTGTTATCAGCAACATTGACTCTGACAACCGGCTGAACAGGGAGATGATCATCAAAATATGCGATATGGTGCGTCAGATACTGTTCCCGGGATATTTTGAGTACAAGAAACTGAAAAGCGAGACGGTGCGCTACCATGTCGGCGAGCTTCTGGAAAACATCGAGTACGAGCTGACGAAGCAGGTGGCGAAAGCGCTGGAATGTGCGGGAGAAAAGGCGGAGGGAAAGTGCCGCTGCCGGGCGGGGGAGATCGTGCAGCAATTTCTGCAGCGTCTGCCGTGGCTGCGCGGGATGCTTGCGAAGGACGTGCAGGCGGCATATGACGGCGACCCGGCGGCGTTCAACACGGATGAGGTTATTTTTTCCTATCCGGGCGTATTCGCGATCAGCGTCAACCGCATCGCGCACGAGCTTCATATCCTGGGAGTACCGATGATCCCGCGGATCATGACGGAGTACGCGCACAACCTCACCGGTATCGACATCCATCCGGGGGCGACGATCGGCGAGTATTTCTTTATCGACCACGGTACCGGCGTGGTCGTCGGCGAGACTACCGTCATCGGCAAAAATGTAAAGCTGTACCAGGGCGTGACTCTGGGTGCGCTTTCCACGAGAGGCGGACAGTCGCTGCGCGGCGCGAAGCGTCATCCGACGCTCATGGACAATGTGACCGTTTACTCCGGGGCATCCATTCTGGGAGGAGAGACCATTATCGGAGAAGGGGCGGTCATCGGAAGTAACGCATTTATCACCTCCTCGGTGCCGGAGCACACGAGGGTGAGCATCAAGAACCCGGAGCTTCAGTTTAAGGTGCGCGGAAGCGTGCAGACGCAGGAGCTTGGACAGGAGGGCTTCTTCAACCGAAAAGAAAAAGATTAATATGCAGACGTTTCTGTGTGCGCAGCCGTCTGCAGGAAAAGGGGGCTTACGCATGAGTGAAGAAAAGAAAAAACAGGAACAGGAAAAAGAGGCGTTAAAGGAGACTGCGGCGAAGGAACTCAGTCCGACCTGGGCGCAGGAATGCATCGAGGATATCGACGACTGGATCGAGTCACAGGGGATCTATTTAAGGCAGTAATGATGCGCGGCATCATTATATTATAAAATCACAGGAGGAGAATGAAAAAATGGCAGCGTACAAGGATTTAAGCAAGGAAGAATTACTGAAAGAGAAGAAACAGCTTGAAAAGAAATATGACCAGATCAAGGCGCAGAACCTGCACCTGGATATGTCCAGAGGAAAACCCTCGGCAGCGCAGCTCGACCTTGCGATGGGTATGATGGATGTTTTGAACAGTACTTCCAACTTAAAATGTGAAACAGGCGTAGACTGCAGAAATTACGGCGTTCTGGATGGTATCCCGGAGGCGCAGCAGCTTCTTGCAGATATGACGGAGGTTCCCGCTAATCAGATCATCATCTACGGAAACTCCAGTCTGAACATCATGTTTGACACCGTTGCACGCTCCATGACACACGGAGTAATGGGAAGCACGCCGTGGTGCAAGCTGGATAAGGTAAAATTCCTCTGCCCGGTGCCGGGATACGACCGTCATTTTGCTATCACGGAATATTTTGGCATCGAGATGATCAATATACCGATGACGCAGGACGGACCGGATATGGATATGGTCGAGGAATACGTCAACAACGATGAAGCGGTAAAGGGCATCTGGTGCGTGCCGAAATATTCCAACCCGCAGGGTATCACCTACTCTGACGAGACGGTGCGCCGTTTTGCACGCCTGAAGCCGGCGGCGAAGGATTTCCGTATTTACTGGGATAACGCATACGGCATCCACCATCTGTATGACGACAAGCAGGATCATCTGATCGAGATCCTGATGGAATGTAAAAAAGAGGGCAACCCGGATATGGTATTTAAATTCTGCTCCACCTCCAAGGTAAGCTTCCCGGGTTCCGGCGTGGCGGCGATCGCGGCGTCCCCGGCAAACCTGGAGTACATCCGCAAGCAGATGCGCATCCAGACGATCGGACATGATAAGCTGAACCAGCTTCGTCACGTGCGTTTCTTCAAGGATATTCACGGAATGGTGAACCACATGAAGAAACACGCCGACATCATGCGCCCGAAATTCGAGGCGGTGCTGAACGTGCTGGATACAGAGCTGAGCGGTCTGGAGATCGGAAGCTGGATCCGTCCGCGCGGCGGCTATTTCATCTCCTTCGATGCGCTGCCGGGCTGCGCAAAAGCGATCGTGCAGAAGGCAAAGGAGGCAGGGCTTGTCATGACGGAAGCGGGCGCTACCTACCCGTATGGAAAGGACCCGCAGGACAGCAATATCCGTATCGCGCCGTCCTACCCGACGCCGGAAGAGCTGGCGGTCGCGGCGGAGATTTTCGTCCTCAGCGTCAAGCTGGTAAGCATTGATAAGATTTTAGAAAATAAATAAAAAACTAATAAATATTTAAGATAAAGGAAGTGATGATACACTTGTATTGTGACTTCCTTTTAGGTATACTTATAGCAAACGAGGAAAACGAGAATCGTTTTGTCGTTTCCTATAAAGAGGGAGGCGAGATGGAAGGAATGAAAATTGTAGTTCTGGCAGGAGGAACCAGCACGGAGCGCGACGTTTCTATTGTGTCCGGCACCAAGGTGTGCGAGGCGCTGCGCAGCAAAGGGCACCAGGCGATCCTGCTTGACGTGTTCTGCGGAAAGGAAGGTCTGCAGGCGGAAACCGCATTTGCGCAGGAATATGACGTTGAGCGCGAGGCGGCGTACATAAGAAGCTTTAACGATTCAATCGGGAAGATAAAGGCGGCGCAAAGGGGATTTTTTGGTCCGAACGTGCTTGATGTGTGCAGGGCGGCAGATATGGTATTTCTGGCGCTGCATGGAGCGTGCGGCGAGGACGGAAGGATCCAGGCGGCGTTTGACCTGCTTGGCATCGCCTATACCGGAAGCGGCTATCTCGGCAGCGCGCTTGCGATGGATAAGACCATCACGAAGCAGATGTTCCGTGAAAACGGCGTGCCGACTCCGGCAGGCGTGATCATTGAAAAAACGGATGCGCCGAAGAGCGCAGAGGAGCTTGGCGCAGGACTTCCGTGCGTGGTAAAGACGGCGTGCGGCGGTTCCAGCGTGGGCGTTTACATTGTAAATACAGAAGAGGAATTTGAAGAGGCAGTCAGAAACGGCTTTACCTACGAGGATAAGCTGATCGTGGAGCAGTACATCAGCGGAAAGGAATATACGGTAGGCGTGATCGACGGCGAGGCGTATCCGATCGTGGAGATCGCCCCGATTTCCGGTTTCTACGATTACAAAAACAAATATCAGGCAGGGAGTACGATCGAGACGTGTCCGGCGCCGCTTGGTGAAGAACTTACAAAAAAGATGCAGGAGATCGCTGTAAAGGCGTATCATACGCTTCGCCTGGAAAGCTACGCGCGCATGGATTTTATGATGGATGAAAACGGCGGCATGTACTGTCTGGAAGCAAACACTCTTCCGGGCATGACGCCGACCAGCCTGCTTCCGCAGGAGGCAGCGGCAGTCGGCATGAGCTTTGCGGATCTGTGCGAAAAACTGATTGAGGTGTCGAGGTAATTTTATGAAAAATCTCACATTGGAAAATATTGCAAAAGCCTGCGGCGGCATATATGTCGGAAGCGACGCTGACCGCACCCGGGAGGTGGCCGACATCGTCACCGACAGCCGGAAGGCGAAGGAGGGCAGTCTGTTTGCAGCGATTCCCGGAGAGCATGTGGACGGTCACAGGTTCATTCCGCAGGTCTATGCGCAGGGAGCGCTCTGCGTGCTCTGTGAAAAGGAGCCGGAGGAGGAAAAAGGCGCGTATATCCGCGTGGGATCCACCTTAAAGGCGCTGATGGCGATCGCAGAGTTTTACCGGAAGCAGCTTGCTGTAAAGGTGGTCGGGATCACCGGCAGCGTCGGAAAGACCAGCACGAAGGAGATGATCGCCAGTGTACTCTCGGAAAGATACCGGGTACTGAAAACGCCCGGCAATTTCAACAATGAGCTTGGTTTGCCGCTCACTGTTTTCGGACTGCGCGAGGAGGATGAGGTGGCGGTTCTGGAGATGGGTATCAACCATTTCGGAGAAATGCACCGTTTAAGTAAGATTGCCCGACCGGATATCTGCGTGATCACGAACATCGGCACCTGTCATCTGGAGTTTCTGGGCGACCGCGACGGCGTGCTGCGGGCGAAGTCGGAAATATTTGATTTCATTGCCCCCGACGGAAAAATCGTTCTGAACGGGGATGATGATAAATTGTCCACATTAAAGGAGGTCAAAGAAATCGTGCCGCAGTTTTTCGGCATTGAGAGTGAGCGCGGCATCCGTGCAACAGACATCGAAAATGTGGGCTTAAAGGGAGTAAAGTGCAAAATTCATGACGGGACAGAAAGCTTTGCTGTGACGATTCCCATTCCCGGATATCACATGGTGCTGAACGCGCTGGCTGCAACGGCAGTTGGCAGGGCGCTTGGCATGAGTTATGAGGAGATCCGGCGCGGTATCGAAAAGCTGCAGGCGCTTGACGGCAGATTCCACATTATCGAAGAAAATGGCATCACGATAGTGGACGACTGCTACAATGCCAATCCGATGTCGATGAAGGCGTCTCTGGGCGTGCTTGCGGACGCCGCGGGCAGGAAGGTGGCGATTCTCGGAGACATGGGGGAGCTTGGCGGCGAAGAGCGGCAGCTTCATGAGGAGGTCGGAAGATTTGCCGCTGAGCTGGATATACCGGTATTTTTCTGTGTTGGAGCGCTGTGCCGCTGTATGGCGGAGACGATCCGGCAGCTCGATCCGGGAAAGCAGGTGATCACGGTGGATACGGTAGACGAAGCTCTGGAAGCGATGAAAGGAGTTATCCGGGCTGGCGACACCGTGCTGGTGAAGGCGTCCCATGCAATGCATTTTGAAAAAATTGTGGAGGCACTTACAAAAAGATAATTTATAAGGAGGATATGGATATGAAGAAGAAACTTGTCAGCAGTA
Organism: Marvinbryantia sp.; assembly: GCF_047017445.1. NCBI lineage: Bacteria > Bacillati > Bacillota > Clostridia > Lachnospirales > Lachnospiraceae > Marvinbryantia > Marvinbryantia sp. Next base: position 40,876 of record NZ_JBKXTT010000013.1, read on the forward strand.
TGATTCTTGCACTGGCGACTGTGCTTGTCAGTGCGGTTCCGGCGATGGCGGACAGCCGCAAGGTAGTTACGCTGGGCGCGGATCTGTCGCAGGATCAGAAGGACACCATGATGCGGTATTTCGGCGTGACCTATGATGGCGTAGATGTTATTTACATCAACAATACCGATGAGAGAAACCATCTTGGCTCTTATGTTCCGCTGGAGCAGATCGGAAACTATACATACAGCTGTGCGCTGGTAGCGCCGACCAGCTCGGGCGGCATCCAGGTAAAGACGGCAAATCTGGAGTGGGTAACATGCAACATGATCGCGTCCACCCTGTCAACCTCCGGCGTGACAAACTGCCAGGTGGTTGCGGCATGCCCGTTTAAGGTATCCGGCACCGGAGCGCTCACCGGCGTTATCATGGCTTACGAGCAGGCGAGCAAACAGACGCTTGATCCCGTTAAAGTAGAGCTTGCAAACCAGGAGCTGGTGACGACCGGAAACCTGGCGAACGAGGTCGGACAGAGCAAGGCGACTGCGGTGATCAACGAGACGAAGATCCAGGTTATTGAAAAGAATGTTACAAATATTGAAGAAATCACGAATATCGTCAATGAGGTGTCAAATGATTACGACATCACCATTAATGACGATCAGAGCGAAGAGATCGCAGAGCTGATGCAGCAGATCGCGGAGCAGGAGTACGATATCATCCAGCTGCAGGCAACGCTGGAGCGCGTACAGGCAAACGTAGCCGGCGACGCGGGCGCTTCTGAGGAAAAGCAGCAGGAGGCTGAGCAGCGCGCACAGGAAGCGGAAGCGGCTGCGGAGGAAGCTGCGAAGGCGGATCTGGAAGAGGATGATGACGGCGCAGTGATCGTGGTTGACGATACAGAGGAAGACAATATTCTGGATAATACCGATCCTTCGGCACTGGAGGGCGACGGAAATGTTGTTTCCGAGGAGGACACCACGCAGACTGTGCAGGAGCAGTCTGAGCAGGAGACGGAAAATGAATTCGGCATCCCGGAAGCAACCGATGACGGAACGATCAACATAGAAGATCCGGTATTTACGACAGACGAAACGGAAGCAGAAGAGACGCTTCCGGAAGAGACCGAGACACAGCAGGGTGACGATGTGCTGATCCTGGATAATATCGACGGTGCGTCTGAGACGGAGGCGCCGCAGGAGACCGACCCGGCAGTGCAGGAAACGGAACCGGCAGCGCTGGAGACGGAGGCACAGGAAACAGAACCGGCAGCGCTGGAGACGGAAGCAACGGAAACAGAGCTGTTTGAGGAGCCGGTCGTTGTGGCAGAGGAAAATCTGCAGGGTGAGGACCGTGCACTTTATGATGAAGTGAAGGCGGATCTGGATCTTGCGTTTAGCAGCACGACGATCAGCAGCGAGGACGGCACGTCGCAGGTATATCTTACGGAAACAGCGGCGCAGGTTCTTCCGAAGAAGGTAGAGCAGTATCTCATAAAGGTGCTGACGCTGGGCGTGGATTCCGTAGAGATGGAAGAAGCAGTAGATCCGACGATCAGCCAGACGATTATCGCAGATACCGAAGCACAGGCGCCGGATAAATCCTATGAGGATGAGGAGATGGTGCAGCTCGATAAATACGTGAGAAGACTGATCTTTATGGATTCCGAAAACTTCCTTGCAGACAGCTATCTGGAGGACGCGGATAAGGTGGTTCTTTACGATCGCATCATGGGAGTTCTGGAGGATGCTTATAAAGTAGAGGATACCGGGGCTGAGCAGGAAGCTGCAGACGCGGAGAGCCTGGATGAGCCGGATGCGGCGGATGGAGCAGAGCTTGAATTTGATGAGAGCAGCGCGGAAGATCCTGACGCGGAAGTGCTCGATGAATTTGCGGATTTCGAGGAAGAGATGGGAAATTTCTAGGAAGAGATGGGAAATTTCCAGGAGAAGCTTTTGGATAACAGGATTATGGCTTGGAGACGTTAAAAAGGAGCTGCGGCAGAAATGCCGCGGCTCCTTGGTTTTTTGATAAATTTGTCAGGAAACTGTATGATTGTTTAGCATGTCCTGGATCACACTGCGGGTATAGGCGCCAAGAAATTTTTTCTCTTCCTTGCTCAGCTCTTTCGGATAAATTGGCTTGCCATATTCCAGGGTGACATGCACCGGTTTGATTTTTGGAATGTGATTTTCAAAAATATTGTCGGAATTTGTGATCGCCATCGGAATGATCGCACAGCCTGTTTTCTCCGCCATCTTCAGACTGCCTTCTTTAAATGGAAGCAGCTCCGGCTCATGGTTTCTGGTGCCCTCCGGAAAGATGCAGATGGAAATTCCGTCTTTGATTTTCTGGATACCGGTGAGGATTGTTTTTAATCCCTGTTTAATATCCGTCCGGTTCAGAAACAGGCAGTGCAGACGCTTCATCCAGGTGGAGAGCAGCGGGATCTTTTCCATGCTGTCCTTTGCCACGTAGCCGGTCAGTCCCGGACAACGGCAGTAGGTCATCAGAATATCAAAATAGCTTCTGTGGTTTCCAACATAGAGAACCGCTTCGTCCTTTGGAACATTTTCGTAACCGATTACCGTGATTTTCGCCCCGGTTTCCCAGAGAATAAACCGGAACACGGCCTGAATGATCCGCAGGGAAGAAATATCCCGCGCGCGCGGATTGAATTTTCCGATGATCCATTCCACAATCAGAATTGGAATGGAAAGAATCAGAAAACCGATAACAGTAACTGCAACAATGAGAAAACGTATCATGATATACAAAGCCTCCCTTGAAACATACACGGCGCCGGGCAATGACGCACTTTTGCGTCTGCTCCCGGTGCCCGGTCGTTTGTGCTGTGTTTAGTATACAGAAAAACCGGTCTGGTGGCAAGTATTTTGGAAAAAGGAATTTATTTTCTACTTGCATTATAAACAATAACATATTATAATTAATATACAACATTAAAATAAATATTGCAAAATGGAAGGATCTGTGATATGATAAGCTCATTGAAAATGTGTTATCTGTAGTTTCTGGATTACAATTCAAAGCCGTTCGGCTGCACATTTCAGAAAAATCAAAATGAATGCATGGAGGAGCTTATTTGCAGGAAAAAGATATTATTTTAAAAGAGTATCAGGAAAACAGCCGGCATTTCTGTGACTTTGTAAACGGTGTGCTGGCACCGGTAATCACTATCGTGTTTTATTATGGAGCACAAATCTGGAGCGGACCGACAGATTTGGCTGATATGGTGAAGATACCGGAGGAGTTTAAGTGGTTGAAAAAGTATGTCAGACCATATGCCATGCTTCTGGTTACGCCGGAAAATGTGGATGCGGCATGGTTTTCGGGAGGCTGGCGAGAGGTATTTGAAATTCTGCAAAGGCGGAATGACGAAAAAGAAATGCAGCGTTATCTACAGGAAAAACGGGATATATACGAAGCATTGCCGGAGGATACCAATCGTCTGATTTTTGCATTGACAGGACATCTGGATTACTATAATGATTTAAAAAGGAAAGGAGAGCGGGCAATTATGTGCAAAGCGTTTGAGGACCATTATAAATCTGGAGTAGAAGAAGGAAAAATTATTGGAATAAGCCAGGGAATAAGTCAGGGAATAAGCCAGGGACTCAGTCGGGGAATCGGGGCGATGATACGGGAAAATCAGGAGGAGGGAAAAACAACGGAATCAATTGCAGACAAACTACAGAAATATTTTTCGCTGAGCCGGGAGGAAGCGTTGGGTTATATCAGATGTAATCAGAAATAATTTTACAAATTGCTAAAACCGCATTATACTATCCTTATAGATTGTAATGTTGCCGGACAGGAGGCATCAGGACTCTTTGATACGGCGGCAGGAAGAACTTGACTGGGAGGATTGAGAGGATGAAAAAAAGATTCTGGATGACGGCAGCCGCTGCGGCGGCAATGGCAGGATGCATCGGAGGTGCGGTACAGGCGGAGGAGACATTTCATGTCGGCATTTGTCAGCTGATACAGCATGAAGCGCTGGACAGTGCGACACAGGGCTTTAAGGATGCGCTGACGGAGAAATTCGGCGATAGTGTTATCATTGAGGAGCAGAATGCGCAGGGCGATTTCTATCTGTGCTCTACGATTATAAATAATTTTGTGGCGGGAAATGTGGATCTGATCCTGGCAAACGCCACGGCTTCCCTGCAGACGGCAGCCACCGCTACCAATCAGATCCCGATACTGGGAACATCGGTCACAAAATATGAGGCGGCGCTGCAGCTGGATGATTTTGACGGCACGGTAGGCGGAAACATTTCAGGCACCTCCGATCTTGCCCCGCTCGACCAGCAGGCGGCAATGATCCAGGAGCTGTTTCCGGAGGCAGAGACGGTGGGGCTTCTCTACTGCTCGGCAGAGCCGAACTCCGAGTATCAGATTGGCGTGATGACGGACGAGCTGCAGGCGCGCGGCTATACCTGCAAAGAATTTGGCTTTGCGGATTCCAATGATCTTGCTTCCGTGACCACAAGCGCGACACAGGAATGCGATGTGATCTTTGTCCCGACGGACAATACTGCGGCGGCGAATGCGGAGCTGATCGCCAACGTGTGCATTCCGGCGGGGATCCCGGTAGTTGCCGGGGAGGAAGGCATCTGCCGGAGCTGTGGGGTGGCGACGCTTTCCATTGACTATTATGATCTCGGTTATACCACCGGGCAGATGGCGATCCGCATTCTTGCGGACGGAGAGGATATCTCTGGGATGCCGATCGAATATGCGCCGGAGGTAACGAAGGAATACAATAAGGAAATTTGTGAAAAGCTTAATCTGGAAATCCCGGAAGACTATGTAGAATTGCAGATGGAGTGAGGGGTCGAGAGTGGAAAAGATAAAAAAGGCGTTTATTACGGCGTTTCCGCATACCATTCCGATTTTTGCCGGGTTCTGGTTTCTCGGTCTGACCTACGGGATCTATATGAATGTATCGGGGTTTAGCTTCTGGTATCCGATGGTGATGAGTATCACGATTTTCGCCGGTTCCATGGAATTTGTTACCTGCAATATGCTTCTCGGGGCATTCGATCCGCTGCAGGCGTTTGTGATGACGCTGATGATCAATGCGCGCCACCTGTTTTACGGCATCTCTATGTTGGACAAATTTAAGGGGACAGGCTGGAAAAAGTTTTATCTGATCTTTGGAATGTGTGATGAGACATTTTCCATCAATTATACCGCGAAGATACCGGAGGACGTGGACCGCGGCTGGTTTATGACCGCCGTCACCCTTCTCAACCAGTGCTACTGGTTTCTGGGAGCGACGCTTGGCGGGATTTTCGGCTCTTTTCTGACCTTCAACACGGAGGGACTGGATTTTGTAATGACGGCAATGTTTGTGGTGATCTTTATGGAGCAATGGCTGAAGGATAAAGATCACACCAGCGCGCTCCTGGGAATTGCGATATCGCTTCTGTGCCTGGTCGCTTTCGGGGCTGACAATTTTATCATCCCGTCCATGCTGGGAATACTCGGCGTACTGACGCTTTTGCGTGGGAAATTTGAGAGAGAGGAGGCGGTGCAGCTATGACGCTCACGCAGCAGATCATAACGATCGGTGTAGTTGTCCTGGGAACGATGCTGACGCGGTTCCTGCCGTTTCTGCTCTTTCCGGCAGGGAAACCGACGCCTAAATATATACAGTATCTCGGCAAGGTGCTTCCGGCGGCAGTATTTGGAATGCTGATCATCTACTGCCTGAAAAATGTTTCCGTTTTTTCCGGAAGTCATGCCCTGCCGGAGCTGATCTCGATTGCGGCAGTGATCGCGCTGCATCTGTGGAAACGGCAGATGCTTCTCTCGATCGCCGGCGGAACGGTTCTCTATATGCTGCTCGTGCAGTTTATTTTTTAGAAGGCGCACTGTTTTCGCCAGCTTTTGCAGGATGCCGGAATCCGAGATAAATCGCCTGCGCAGGGCAGGCATCGCGGCACTCGCCGCAGCGGATGCATTCCGCAGAATCGGGATGCTTTACCGGATCAACATCCATTTTACAGACGTGGGCGCATTTCTGGCAGCCCACGCATTTTTTTTCGTCTACCTCCAGATGATAAATACTGATCTTATTCAGCAGTCCGTAAATTGCGCCAAGCGGACACATTGCCTTGCAGAAAAAGCGGTAAATGGACATACAGCCGACGATCGTCAGAACCAGGATCGCCGCTTTCAGACTGAACAGCTCCCCGATAACGGCCCGGAGCCGCGGATTGGAAAGAAGCAGCGGAATACCGCCCTCCAGTGTCCCGGCAGGGCAGATAAATTCGCAGAATGCTGGTTTTCCCATGCCCATATAATCGGTGGCCACGATCGGCAGCAAAATGACAAAAATCACCAGTATCGCGTATTTCAGATAGCGCAGAGGCTTTGGCAGCTTTCGCTTTGGGAACGGGATTTTGTGCAGCAGCTCCTGCAGCAGTCCGAAAGGACAGAGAAAGCCGCAGATCGCGCGCCCAAAGAGCACGCCGACTGCAAGTAAAAACCCAACCACGTAAAAGCTGAATTTAAAATTCATGGAGCCGCTGACTGCCTGCAGCGCACCGATGGGGCAGGCGAGCGTCGCCGCCGGGCAGGAATAGCAATTCAGCCCCGGATTGCAGAACTGCTTCCAGGAGCCGGTGTACAGGCTGCCGCTTTTAAAATTTCCAAGGTGAATGTTGGAGAATCCAAACGCGGCGATCTGGATCAGCTTTCGTTTTACAGCATTTGTAAATTTCATATGTAGTTACCCCAGTCCGATGCATTCCATGCAGATATAGATTGCCTTGTTCAGAACGAGCGCCACCTCGCCGCGCGAGACGCCGTAAATAAGAAACAGCACAGCGGCAGCAAGCGCGCCCGCCTGCAGCAGATGCCTTGTGCGGCTACGCATCTGCCTGCTCCGTAGAGTCTGTCTTTGCCGATTCTGCCTGCTCTGCGTCTGCCGGCGCTGCCTGATTTGCATCTGTATCCGGGTATTCTGCCTTATATTCTTCAATGCGCTCACGGTAAGCGTCCACGTCTGCGCCCTCGATCCATTGTCCGAGGATTTTGCCGTCCTTATCAACAAAGAAGGTGCTGGGCACGCCGGTCACGGAAGAAAGAAACTCTGTAAAATCTTCATTGGCGATCAGATGCGTAAATCCGGCGTCCGCCTTTTCCGTGATCTGACCGGCAAGATCAAGATTCGTCTGCGAAACCTCATTCTTCTGATCCATAATGTCGATGACAAGTCCGATCATCTGCATGTTCTCCGGAAGCTCCTGCGCAAGTTCGCCAAGCTCCGGCATCTCGGCGATGCAGGGAGAGCAGAAGGTGCCCCAGACATTCACCATCGTAATATCCTTATCTGCAAAAATATCCTCTGTCACCTTGTTGCCTTCGATATCCTGCGTGGTGAACGCGGGAACCTCTGTCGGAAGCTTGTCGCTGTCCCAGAGCATTGCTCCGGCGGAAAACCCGGAGAGGGTGAAGAGAACGGCAGCGCAGGACAGCGCCGCGGCAAATTTTTTCTTTAACATAATACAACCTCGCTTTCCATTTCTTTAAATGTCTGAATCTGCTCTCATTGTAATGGATTAGCAAAGGAAAAGCAAATTCATTTTTATGAATTAACTGTGAAGAAGCATATGCGGCGAAACTGCTTCATAAGCATATAAAAAAGAAATGTGGGAAGCCATGAAGTATTTGTGGAAAAGAGTGTGTTTCTGTCTGCTTTTGCTGGGAGTGACTGCGCTGCTTGCCGGATGCGGGGAGACAGAGCCGGAGGGAAAGATCCGTGATCTGGAATTTACGGTTCTTGAGGAGAGCGACATACCGAAGGCGCTTGCCGAGGTGATTGAGGAGAACAAACAAAAAGAGATGAAGCTGAGCTACCAGAACGAAGGCTATCTTTACATAGCGCGGGGCTTTGGAGAGCAGAAAACCGGCGGGTACAGCATTTCCGTACCGCAGTTTTATCTTGCTGAGGACGGTATCCATGTGAAATTTGAGCTGATCGGTCCGCAGAGCGGAACGGAGATTAAGGAGGAAGCCTCCTATCCGTATATTGTCATCAAAACGGAGGGACTGGACGAGACGATTATGTTTGAGTGACGGAAAGAAATTCGCCTATATGTGCCTTTACAGCGCATATGGGCGAATTTTTTTGAAAAATTCACTTGCAATATACCCCGTGAGGGTATATAATGCAAATATACCCCATAAGGGTATAAGGAGGCGCATATGAAAGAACAAAATGAGGCAACCTATAACGAAAAGGAAGCAAAGGAGTGCTGCTGCGCCAGGACAAAAGAGCGCAGTGAGAAGGAATATAAGGATCTGATCCATCGCCTGAACCGCATTGAGGGGCAGATACGCGGCATCAAAGGAATGGTGGAGAAAAATGCCTACTGCCCGGATATTCTGGTGCAGGTGGCGGCGGCAAACGCTGCATTAAACAGCTTCAATAAGGTGCTGCTCGCCAATCATATCCGCACCTGCGTCGTCCGCGACCTGCATGAGGGCAGAGAAGAGACGGTGGACGAGCTGGTGGCAGTGCTGCAGAAATTAATGAAGTAGAAGATGGGAGTGATAATCCATGAAACAGTATACAGTAACCGGTATGAGCTGCGCGGCGTGCAGCGCGCGCGTGGAAAAAGCGGTATCGAAGGTGCCGGGGGTGGAGGCGTGCTCGGTCAGCCTGCTGACGAATTCCATGGGGGTGGAGGGCACCGCTTCCGATAGCGCTGTCATAGCGGCGGTCACGGAAGCGGGATACGGCGCATCTGTGAAGGGAGCGCACGACAACGGAAAAGCAGCCTCAGCCGCGAATGATGAGGAGCTTTTAAAGGACAGGGAGACGCCGGTTCTGAAAAAGCGTCTGTGGGCATCCGTCGGTTTTCTGATCGTTCTGATGTATTTTTCGATGGGGCATATGATGTGGGGCTGGCCGGTGCCGTCCTTTTTTGAAAATAATCATGTGGCGATGGGGCTTCTGCAGCTTCTTCTCACTGTGATCATCATGGTGATCAACCAGAAATTTTTCATCAGCGGTTTTCGCGGGCTGCTGCACGGCGCGCCCAATATGGACACGCTGGTGGCGCTCGGCTCCGGGGCGTCCTTCGTATATAGCACCTACGCGCTGTTTGCGATGACGGATGCGCAGGTAAAGGGAGATATGGCGGGCGTCATGTCGTATATGCATGAATTTTATTTCGAGTCGGCGGCGATGATCCTCACACTGATCACGGTGGGTAAGATGCTGGAGGCGCGCTCAAAGGGCAAAACGACGGATGCCCTGAAGGGGCTGATGAAGCTGGCACCGAAAAAAGCGACGGTTCTGCGCGACGGCGTTGAGACGGAAGTTTCCATCGAGCAGGTGCGAAAGGGTGATATGTTTGTCGTCCGTCCCGGAGAAAATATCCCGGTGGACGGTGTGGTAATTGAGGGCATCAGCGCGGTCAACGAGTCGGCGCTGACCGGCGAGAGCATCCCGGTGGACAAAGCGGCGGGGGACGCAGTATCAGCGGCGACCATCAACCAGTCGGGGTTCTTAAAATGTGAGGCAACGCGTGTGGGAGAGGATACCACGCTCTCGCAGATCATCCAGATGGTAAGCGACGCGGCGGCGACTAAGGCGCCGATCGCAAAGGTGGCGGACAAGGTGTCCGGCGTGTTCGTCCCGGCGGTCATCACGATCGCGGTTGTAACGATCATTGGCTGGCTGCTTGCCGGGGAGAGTGTCGGATTCGCGCTGGCGCGCGGTATTTCCGTACTGGTGATCAGTTGTCCGTGCGCGCTGGGGCTTGCGACGCCGGTAGCGATTATGGTTGGAAACGGCATGGGCGCGAAGAACGGTATTTTGTTTAAAACAGCAGTTTCCCTGGAGGAAACCGGCAAGACGGAAATCGTGGCGCTGGACAAAACGGGTACCATCACGCTCGGTGAACCGCGTGTGACAGATATGCTGCCGGCGAAGGGCTTTACGGAGGAAGAATTGCTCACACTTGCCTGTGCGTTGGAGCAGAAAAGCGAGCATCCGCTGGCGCGCGCCGTGCTTGCGCGTGCAGAGGCGGAGGGGATGACAGCACAGGAGGTATCTGATTTTGCGGCGCTTCCCGGAAACGGACTGACAGCGGTTCTGGAGGGCAGCACCTTAACCGGCGGCAATGCGCAGTTTATCGGCGCAAAGGTGCAGATACCGGAGGATGTGAAGGCGCAGGGAGAACGTCTGGCGGAGGAAGGAAAAACGCCGCTGTACTTTGCAAAGGACGAGAAACTTGCGGGCATTATCGCGGTGGCGGACGTCATTAAGGAAGACAGCCCGCAGGCAATTAAAGAGCTGCAGAACATGGGCGTTCATGTGGTGATGCTGACCGGAGACAATGAGCGGACAGCGCGTGCAATCGGACGGCAGGCGGGCGTCGACGAGGTGATCGCGGGCGTGCTGCCGGACGGAAAGGAGAGCGTGATCCGCAGCCTGAAACAGAAGGGAAAGGTTGCGATGGTCGGCGACGGCATCAACGATGCTCCGGCTCTGACGCGTGCGGATATCGGGATCGCGATCGGAGCGGGCACGGATGTTGCCATCGACGCGGCGGATATCGTGCTGATGAAGAGCCGGTTAAGCGACGTTCCGGCGGCGATCCGATTAAGCCGGGCTACTCTGCGGAACATTCACGAAAACCTGTTCTGGGCGTTTTTCTATAACGCGGTAGGAATCCCGCTCGCGATGGGACTGTGGATCCCGCTGAACGGATGGAAACTAAACCCGATGTTCGGAGCGGCGGCGATGAGCCTGTCCAGCTTCTGCGTGGTGACAAATGCACTGCGTTTGAATCTGTTCAAAATATATGATGCAGGCAGAGATAAAAAAATCAGAAAGAAAAAAGAGAAGGAGAGTAAGACGATGGAAAAGACAATGAAAATTGAAGGAATGATGTGCGGACACTGCGAGGCGAGAGTGAAGAAGGTGCTGGAAGCGCTGCCGGAGGTAGAGCAGGCGGCGGTCAGCCACCAGGAGGGCACGGCAGTCGTTACCCTGAATGCGCCGGTAGCTGACGAGCTGCTCAAAAAGACGGTCGAGGACCAGGATTACAAAGTAATTTCTATTTCATAGGTATGATACACGGAGAACGCCGGGCGTACTATGTGATTAAGCTGCCTCACCCGACATATGCCTGCAGCAGCCGGAGCGTATTTTCTGCGCCGTCGCGGTGGGAGCGCTCATAGCCGTGAGAGGCGTAGACGCCAGGACCGATCAGACCGTGTCTGGCGTCGATTCCGGCAGCGAGCGCTGCGTCGGCGTCGGAACCATAAAACGGATACACATCAGCAGCGTAGTCGATCCCGTGATCCTGCGCTGCTTTTATTAATGCCTTTACCACATCGTGATGATAGGGACCGCGGCTGTCCTTCACACAGATGGACACCTGGCGCTCCGTGCATTCCAGACCACTGCCCACGCAGCCCATATCGACGGAGAGAAGCTCCGTTACGTCAGATGGGATCGAGGCGCAGCCGCCGTGCCCGACCTCCTCAAAGACTGTGGCGTGCTGCCAGACCTTTCGCGGAAGCACGACGTTTTCCTCTTTCACGTATTTTGCGTAGCCGAGCAGGATCGCGGTGCTGAGCTTATCGTCAAGATAGCGGCTCTTGATGTAGCCGGAAGCCGTGATGCGTGTGCGCGGCTGCGGGCAGACATAGCACCCGGTCATAATGCCAAGCTTTTTCACATCATCTTTGGAGGACACCGGTTCGTCGAGCACCAGCTCCACGCTGTCGAAGGTGCGGGCGGTATCATTGTAGGATTTGTTTACATGGATAGAGGCGTCCGCGAGCTGGATGGTTCCCTCGTATGTTTTTCCGTCCATCGCGTAGACGGTGCAGTTTTCCGCCTCGACATTGTTGGCGTTTAAGCCTCCGATGGGCGTGAGGCGCAGACGGCCGTCGCTTTTTATCTCCGCGACCATTGCACCCAGCGTATCCACGTGTGCCAGCAGCATCAGCGCGTTGCCGTCGCCTCCGAGGTCGGCAAGAACGCCGCCCTTCACGGTTTTCTGCGGGGAATATCCGAGACGCCGGTATTCCTCCATCAGATAATCGGAGACTGCCCCGGTAAAGCCAGAGGGGCTGTCAATGGCGAGAAGCTTCTGCGCCTGTTCAAGAATATAATCTACATAATGATTCATATTGTGCCATCTTCCTTTCTGTCTGTATAAATGTTCGCCGCGTTCGTGCAGGAAAAACTGTGTTGCTGCTTCATCTGCTCACAGCCACAAACCCGTGCAGAATTCAGTTTAACATACTTTGCGCCAGACCGGAGCAAAAAAAGAAAAAATCTTATACGATGGATGAAGGTGTTACGACAGATTACAAAAACAGAACAAAAGTTCGAAAAATGTACTGTACTTTTTTTGATTTGTCTGCTATACTATGCTCAGAGTGATTTTTGGGTTACTGTTTAGGTTAGGACTTTGCATTCACTGCAAAGTCCGTAAGAAAGTGATACAGGTGTGAGCAAATCCCATTCGCGGAGCGAATTTTAAATGGATTTGCGAATGTTACTGTGAACAGTAACATTTTTGGAGGACATGCCATGGAGCAGATGACCTTATTTGACGACAGAGAAAAAACGGTGCCGCTTGCCAGCCGTCTGCGCCCGACGCGGCTGGAGGATTTTGTGGGGCAGGAGCATCTGCTCGGTCCGGGAAAGATGCTGCGCAGGCTGATCGAAAGCGATCAGATCTCCTCGATGATCTTCTGGGGACCGCCGGGTGTCGGAAAGACGACGCTTGCCGGGATCATTGCGGCGCACACGCGGGCAGATTTTATTAATTTCAGTGCGGTCACGAGCGGCATCAAGGAGATCAAAGAAGTGATGCAGCAGGCGGAAAACAGCCGCCGGATGGGGCAGAGAACCGTGCTTTTTGTGGACGAGATCCATCGCTTCAACAAGGCGCAGCAGGACGCTTTTCTTCCGTTTGTAGAAAAGGGCAGCATCATACTGATCGGTGCTACCACGGAAAACCCGTCCTTTGAGGTAAACGCGGCGCTTCTGTCGCGCTGCCGGGTGTTTGTGCTGAAGGCGCTGGAGGAAAAGGATCTTGTACAGCTTCTCAAAAATGCATTGTCAAGTCCGTCCGGCTTTTTAAATTCCAACGTAAAAATGAGTGAGCGGCAGATCGCGGCGATCGCAGCGTTTGCAAACGGCGACGCGCGCACAGCGCTCAACACGCTGGAGATGGCGGTCACAAACGGCGAGATCAGCGCGGAGGGAATCACCGTCACGGATGAAGGTCTGGAGCAGTGTATCAGCCGGAAGTCTCTTTTATATGATAAAAGCGGCGAGGAGCATTACAATCTTATCTCCGCACTGCATAAATCCATGCGCAACAGCGATCCGGACGCGGCGATCTACTGGATGTGCCGGATGCTGGAGGGCGGCGAAAATCCGCTGTATATTGCCCGCAGGCTTATCCGTTTTGCCAGCGAGGACGTCGGTATGGCGGACAGTCAGGCGCTGCAGGTGGCGGTGGCGGCGTACCAGGCGTGCCACTTTCTGGGGATGCCGGAGTGCGACGTCCATCTGACGCATGCAGTCACCTATCTTGCGATGGCGCCGAAATCAAATGCGCTTTACGCGGCGTGCGAGGAATGCAAGCGCGATGTGAAGGAGCGCCGGGCGGAGCCGGTTCCGCTCTGGCTGCGCAACGCTCCCACAGGGTTGATGAAAGATTTGCATTACGGGGAAGGGTATCAGTATGCGCACGACACCGAGGAGAAGCTGACGGCGATGCAGTGTCTGCCCGAATCCCTGGCGGATCGCGAATACTACCGCCCGACCACGCAGGGAGCGGAAGAGAAAGTAAAAAAACATTTAGAAGAAGTAAAGGAGTGGAAGCGACATGAGCGAACAGCTCACAAGAGAACTATTTGATTTTATAGAAGAAAGCCCAAGCTGTTTTCATGCGGTGGAATCCACGCGCAAACAGCTTGACGGTGCGGGTTATACACAGCTTCTGGAAAGCAGACCGTGGAGCCTTGTGCCCGGCGGAAAATATTATGTGGTGCGCAATGGTTCCTCTCTGATTGCGTTCCGTATCCCGGAGAAGGAAATCTGCGGCTTTCAGATTATGGCGAGCCACAGCGATTCTCCGAGCTTTAAGATTAAGGAAAATCCGGAGATGGAGGCGGAAGGGCATTATGTAAAGCTGAATGTGGAAAAGTACGGCGGTATGCTGATGTCGCCCTGGTTCGACCGCCCGCTCTCGGTAGCTGGTCGTCTGATGGTGCGTGAGGACGGGCAGATTAAGGCAAAGCTTGTCAATGTAGACCGCGATCTTCTGATGATCCCCAATCTTGCCATCCACATGAACCGGGAAGCAAATGACGGTATGAAATACAATGTGCAGAAGGATCTGCTGCCGCTCTATGGGGATGAGAAGGCGAAGGGCAGCTTTGCGGCGCTGATCGCAGAGAGCGCCGGGGTATCGCCGGAGGCGGTGATCGGAAGCGACCTGTTTTTATACAACCGTATGCCGGGCAGCATCTGGGGTGCGAACCGGGAATATATTTCCATCGGAAAGCTGGACGATCTGCAGTGCGCGTTTTCTTCGCTGAAGGGATTCCTGGAGGCCGGGGAAGGCGGGAGTATTCCGGTGCACTGTGTTTTTGACAACGAGGAAGTGGGCAGCGGCACCCGGCAGGGCGCAGCGTCAACCTTTTTATATGACACGCTTGCAAATATCTGCGAGGCGCTGGGAAAGACGATGATGGAGTACCGCAGGATGCTGGCGTCCAGCTTTATGCTCTCGGCGGATAATGCGCAGGGCGTGCATCCCAATTACGGGGAAAAGGCGTGCCCGACCAACCGCCCGTACTTAAACGGCGGTATCGTGCTCAAATACAGCGCGAACCAGAAATACACCACGGACGGCATTGCGGCGGCGGTGTTTAAGGAAATCTGCCGCATCGCAGAGGTGCCTTACCAGAATTATGTAAATCGCTCGGATATTCTGGGCGGCTCGACGCTCGGCAATATCTCCGGCACGCAGGTGGCGGTTGCCACGGTAGATATCGGGCTTGCACAGCTCGCGATGCACTCGCCTTACGAGACGGCGGGTATCCGCGACACCGCATACCTTGTGAAAGCGGCGAAGGTATTCTTTGAGAGCAGCGTGCAGGAAACGGGTTACGGGAGCCTGCGGTTGCTCCGCGGTGAGCAATGAGATTACAGGCAGGTTATGTCCCGCAGCCTGCGGCGGGGGATCTGACGAAAAACGAGGAGGAAACGGTAATGAATTTCAAAATGATTCACGAAAATTACAATGTTGCGGATCTGGAGGTATCTGAGAAATTTTATGAAAAGGCACTTGGTCTTACAGAGAAGCGCCGTATTAACGGCGAGGGATTTGTGATCGCCTATCTCGGCAATGAGCAGTCCGATTTTGAACTGGAGCTTACCTGTCTGGAGGAGCATCCGCAGAAATATGACCTGGGCGAATGCGAGTTTCATCTGGCGTTTCGCGTGGACGATTTTGACGCGGCGCATCAGCTTCATAAGGAGATGGGCTGTATCTGTTTTGAAAACCCGGAGATGGGCATTTACTTTATCGCCGATCCCGACGGTTACTGGCTGGAGATCGTGCCGGCAGGGAAATGAGGATGTCGAAAGAACATGAAAACGACGTCCCGGAAGCAGAGGTTTTCCGGGAAAAATAAAAAGAAAGATGTGATATCAATGAATGCAGAGGCATTAAAGAAGCATATTTTTGATACGGTAAAGGAGTGGCAGCTGAAAATCGGTTTTCTGGATGAGGATATGAAGCTTTATTATCCGGCGCAGTCCCTGAAATCCCTGCTGGGACTTTCAGAAGGAATTTCCGCGGAAGAGCTGGAAGAGGCGCTTACCGCTTTTTCCAGGGAAGTGCGTCCGCTGCTGGGCGAGCTGAAAATTTCTCACAATGGCGAGCGCTATTGTCTGGATATTCCGTCGAAGGGGTGTGCTTACATTGCAAATGAAGTGCCGGAACCGGCGTTTTTAAAGAAGCTTCTGGCGGTGATCACAGCGCCGGGGAAAACGCTTGATGATGTGCGGCAGTGTTTTGCTGATCACGCCGCCGGGCAGCAGGTTGGCTTTGTGGAAAAGGACGGGGCACACGATGGTATGGGACACGTTTTTTACTTCGGGGAAGGCGCGGATGACTGCTATGTGTACTGCGTGGAGGAAAATGAATTTGGGCTTACCTATCACCGTTTTGGAAAAGAGGATTATGAACATGACCTGATATGAGCGGGACGCGCAGGCGTCCGGATAAGGTCTATTTCAGCCCCTCTCTGCATAGACTGCTAAGAGACTATGCAGGGAGGGATTTTTTGTGGAATTATTGAAGAAAAATATACATATGATGCGCGAGAAGGGGAGAACCGTCAACCGGATCACACTGGAGGAGGACTGCAATGTGCCGGACTCCCAGGCGGATGCCGAGCGCATCATTCAGAACAAGGCGGAGGTAAAGATCGAGGACGTGCAGGTGGACGTCGACCAGATTACCATTACGGGCGTTCTGCAGGTTTGCGTGCTGTATATTGCGGACACGCCGGAGCATCCGCTTGGCAGGCTGGATGCAAAGCTGTCCTTTAAGGAGAAGCAGAACCTGCCGGGAGCCGTTCCGGGGGAGAATGTGCATCTGAAATGGGACGTGGAGGACATCAATGTATCGCTGATCAATTCCCGAAAGCTGAGCCTGAAGGCGCTGCTTGCCTTTACCGCCTCGACGGAGGAAATCTACGACGCGCAGGCGGCGGTGGAGCTGCACGGCGTTTCCGAGGTGAGCACGCTGACGAAGGATCTGGAGCTGCTGCAGCTTGTCGTCCAGAAAAAGGATATCCTGCGCATCAAAGACGAGGCGACCGTTTCCTCCAATAAACCCAACATTGCAAACGTTCTGTGGGAGAGCATTCAGCTTCGCGGGACCGACAGCCGTGTGCTGGACGGACAGCTTGATATCAAGGGCGAGCTGTTTGTGTTCGTGCTGTATGAAGGAGATGACGAAAACCGCACGAAGCAGTGGCTGGAGACGGCGCTGCCGTTCCAGGGAACGATTGAGTGCAAGGAATGCACGGCGGATATGATTCCGCAGATCGACATTGTGCTCTCGCAAAGCAGCCTGGAGGTTCTGGAGGATTACGACGGCGAGCGCCGCCTGCTTTCCATAGAGGCAGTGCTGGATCTGGATATCAAGCTGTACGTAGAGGAGCAGGTGCGGATTCTGGAAGATATCTATTCCCCGGTGCGCAATCTGCAGCCGGTCACACAGCAGCAGGTTTATGAGAGTCTTCTGGTGAAGAATTTTTCTAAGATCCGCGCGAGCGAGCGCATCCGTCTGGACGGGAAACAGCCGCGTGTGCTGCAGACCTGCAGCAGCCGCGGGGAGGTGCGCATTGATAATACCGCAATTACAGAAAAGGGAATCGAAGTGGAGGGCGCGGTCTTTGTCACCATTTTGTATGTTTCCTCGGACGACCGGGCGCCCTATGCGGTCATGGAGGGCGCAGTGCCGTTTACGCAGCTCATCGAAGTGAAGAATATTACGCCGGAGTGCCGGTTTACCTTGCAGACTGATCTGGAGCAGCTATCCACGACCATGATCGACAGCGAAGAAATCGAGGCGAAGATCATTGTGAACCTGAACGCCTTTGTGGTGCGCGTTCACCATGAGCAGTGCATTGTGGACATTGAAGAAAAAGAAATGGATCTGAAGAAGCTGCAGGAGCTTCCGGGCATTGTCGGATACATTGTGCAGCCGGGGGATACCCTGTGGGAGATCTCCAAGCATTATTTTACGACGCCGCAGCGGATATGTGCGCTGAATAAAGTGGAAGAAAAGGACGTCCGGCCGGGAACGCAGCTGATTATTTTGAAAACAGTGAGCTGACAGTGGTTGCAATCCTGTACGGAACATGATACAATTTTAATAGAATTGTATACAAAATACGAGTGGGGTACAAGATGAAGGAAATTAAACTGAAAGCAAAGGCGAAGATCAATCTTGGTCTTGATGTACTGCGAAAAAGAGAAGACGGCTATCACGAAGTACGAATGATTATGCAGACGATTCCGCTGTACGATAAGCTGACGATCCGTACGGCGGAGGATGCGCAGATTCGTGTTCAGACGAACCTGCATTTTCTGCCGGTCGGGGAGGACAATCTGGCGTATAGGGCGGCAAAGCTGCTGATGGACGAGTTTCAGATAAAGCAGGGCGTGGAGATAGAGCTTGCTAAATATATTCCGGTGGCAGCTGGTATGGCGGGCGGCAGTTCCGACGCCGCAGCCACGCTGGTGGGTGTGAATAAATTGTTTGAGCTGGGGCTGTCCACGGAGGAGCTGATGGCGCGCGGTGTGAAGATCGGGGCGGATGTGCCGTTCTGCGTTATGCGCGGGACCGCGCTGGCGGAGGGGATCGGCGAGAAGCTTACGCCGCTGCCGCCCATGCCGAAATGTCATATACTGATCGCAAAGCCGGGCATCCATGTATCGACAAAATTTGTGTACGGAAATCTGCGGGCGAATGAATTGAAGGAGCATCCGGATATCGACGGACAGATCGGGGCGTTAAAGCGCGGCGACCTTTATGAGCTTGCACGCCTTATGGGAAATGTACTGGAAACCGTCACTATCCCGGAGTATCCGGTCATCCGCCGGATCAAAGAAACCATGATAGAATGCGGCGCGCTGAATGCAATGATGAGCGGAAGCGGTCCGACTGTTTTTGGACTTTTTGAGGACGAAGAGGCGGCAAAGGAGGCTTACCGCGTGCTCAGCGGGGGAGAGGACGCGAAGCAGGTGTATCTTGTATGAGCGGATTTCGAATGTTTTTCGTGATTTAGCTGATTTTATAAGGACAAAACGATAATGTACGGAGGAGAAAATGAACGATAATTTCCAGGTGGATATGAACGAATACCTTCCGCTGCGGGATGTGGTATTTAATACATTGCGAAGAGCAATTTTAAAAGGAGAATTAAAGCCGGGCGAGCGCCTGATGGAAATTCAGCTTGCACAGCGTCTTGGAGTGAGCCGCACACCGGTGCGGGAGGCGATCCGCAAGCTGGAGCTGGAGGGGCTGGTAAATATGATGCCGCGGCGCGGCGCTGTGGTGGCAGAGATCACCCTGCAGGATCTGGAGGATGTGCTGGAGGTGCGCGCCGTGCTGGAGGAGCTTGCCGTACAGAAGGCGTGCGAAAACATTACCGAGGATCAGCTGCGCGATCTGAAAAAGGCGGCGAATGACTTCAAACGCAGTCTGGAGGATGACAATCTGCTTGCCTGTGTGGAGACAGATATGGCATTCCACGAGATCATTTACAGCGCGGCAAATAACCGCCGTCTGCAGCAGATGCTCCAGAATATCCGCGAGCAGATGTACCGTTATCGTCTGGAATATCTGAAGGATAAGCGGATGCATCGCCTGCTGGTGGAGGAGCACGATACCATCCGCCGCGCTTTAAAGAAGAGGGATGCGGCGAAGGCGGGAAGCGCGATGCGCACGCATATCGACAACCAGAAGGAATCCATGGTGCGCAGCCTGACCGGAAGTGTTGACGCTTAATAAAAAAGGAAAAGATGGAGAGGAGGGGAACAGGCATAGCATATGGATATAGATTATCTGGAGGAATTTCTGGTAATTGTAGAGGAAGGACGTCTGGGCGAGGCGGCAGAACGGTTATACACGACCTCATCCTCGCTGTCGAAGCATATACGGGCGCTGGAGACGGAGTATGGTGTTGCGCTGTTTGACCGGAGCAAACGTAATATCCTGCCGAATGAGTATGGACAGATGCTGATTCCCTATGCCGAAAAAATAGTACAGCTCCATAGGGAAATAGAAAAGAAATTAGAGAAGAAAGCACTTTCCAACAGCCGGACGATTAATATCAGCGCCGGATACCGGATTATTGAGCTTGCGGTGGAGTTCCGGAAAAAATATCATATCAATCTGGATATCAATGAAAGCTATGAGGGATCGCAGCTGCTGCATAGCGGAGAGTGTGATCTTGGCTTTATGGTGAATGAGGAAAATCCGACAGGGGATATGGTGAAAATTCCCTATATGAAGGACTCGCTTGTAATGATCTGCAATCGCTCACATCCGCTTGCAGGAAGAAAAAAGGTTTCTCTTGCAGAATTGCGGGATGAAGATTTTGTGATGTTTCCCGACAGCGATAAAAACCGTATCAGCAAGATTATCTACAACACTGTGAGAGAAGCAGGGTTCGAACCGAAGGTGGCATTTACCGGTTCGGTTGGAAGCAATATTGTTGTGGCCGTTGCACAGAACATGGGCATTGCGCTTTTGTGGAAAAAGGCGCTCCGCTATATCATGCGTGAGGAAATTGCGGTGATAGAGGTGGAACCGGTAAAAGAAATTGAAATTTCTCTGTGTTATATGAAAAATCATAGTCTTTCGAAAGAAGAAAAGCTGTTTATAGAGTTTGTGAGAGAACGGTCAGAGCATGGCGAACCTGTTTTTGAGTGATGATGAGAAATGGGCCTTGTGTTTTAGATGGAAAATGTACGTCTGTTTATTTGTGAATATCTAACAAAAAAGAAAGCTGTAAATTTGGTAAAATGCCAGTTTATAGCTTTTTTATTTCTGTTTTGGACGTAATAAGGGCGGAATATGATTTGCTTCCTGGAACAAAAGAAATTATAATAACATCAACAAAAAAACACGGGAAAAACAGATTTTTTTGTTTAATTAAAACCATGAGCGCGCTTGGGTACAAAAAATAATTGTAAGATTCAACAAAGGAGGAAAAAGAATGAGAACAGGAAGAATGTATCGGGTATTGGGCATTTCGCTGACGGCAGCTATGCTGGCGGGCAGTTTTCCGGCTGCTGCAATGGCGGAAGAGAATGCGGGACCACAACTGGACGAATCCAGAAAAACAACGGCAAATAGTGACGAGCGGTATGATAAGATCGCAATTGGTCTGGTAAGCGATCCAAAAGATCTGGCACCGGAAAATACAGGTGGTGATAACAGCCTGCTGTACGTTAACTACAATTTTTATGAGACACTGTTTGATTATCGTGACAATGAATATGTTCCGATTCTTGCAAAAGGGTATACCGAGGTGGACGATCTGCACTGGCAGGTAGAGCTTTACGATTATATCACGGATACGGACGGCAACAATATTACAGCAAGTGATGTAGTGTATTCTATCTATACGCTGGTAGATGCCGGAAAAGCATTGAAATATGATAAATTTGAAAGCGTCGAGGCGATTGATGACTATACAGTAGAATTTACCTGGACTTCTCCGATCGACGGAATCGGGGATCTGGAATGGCCGTGGTGCCGTACCCCGATTTTCTCCCAGAAGGCGTACGAGGAAGGCAATTTTCACGAAGCACCGGTTGCGACCGGCCCGTATAAGGTGGCGGAGTATACAGTAGGCAGCAAGGTTGTACTGGAAGCAAATGACGATTACTGGCAGACAGATGAACTGAGAGATCCGGAGCACGAGGCAAATGTGCAGACAATTGAATATGACATTATTTCTGAGACAGCGCAGCATGTAATTGCGCTCAGCACCGGACAGATCCAGTATTCCGAGTACGTTCCGTCAGAGAATATTGCTGATTTCCAGGAGGGCGGTCAGTATGCCGATGGAAACGATGTTTATATTACGCAGGGAAGCGGTCTGCGTGTGCTGATGGGCAATAATGCAGAAAACAGTCCGATGAGTGATGTGAATCTGCGGAAAGCTGTATATTATGCAATCAATAATGAAGCGGTATCAACGGTTGGCGGCGCTGTCCTTCCGGCAAAAGCGCTTGGTACATCGTTCTTCGCAGATTATAATCCGGAGTGGGAAGCTGCAGAAAATAATTATATGGCTGTTTATGACGAGCAGAAGGCAAAAGAATATCTGGAGCAGTCCTCCTACAACGGGGAGACACTGAGAATCCTTGGCTCCAGCACAGAGATCGACAAGAACATGATGACCATGATCCAGGCGCTTCTTCTGAACGTTGGCATCAATACGGAGATCGTCGCAGAGGACGAAGCGCTGGTGCAGTCCGATTCTCTTGATCCGACAAAGTGGGATATGCTGATTACCAATGCAGGCGGCGGCTGTCAGATCGGCGAGTGGAACCGTTTCACCAATTACACGGAATTTGGAACAGACTACAATATGGCATATATTCACGATGAAACGCTGCAGGATTATCTGGTAACATGTACTACACTGGAGGGACATACTACAGAAAATATGAATGCAATGCATGACTATATTCTGGAAAACGGATATTACTGCGCATTAACTACAAGTGCAATGAATGCAGTGTATAGTGAAGACTTTGCATCACTTGTTTACCGCGAGAGCGAATTCCTGCGTGCAGGTTCCTGCGACTATTATCTCGACTGACAGGAAAAGGGGCGGCTTCGGTGAGTACCGCCCCGCTTATATTATTGGAGTTAGACTATGGGAAAATATATATTAAAAAGATTGCTGTGGATGATTGTAATAATTCTCGGTACATCGTTTATTATTTTTACAATTCTCTACTTTACCCCCGGAGATCCGGCGAAAATGATCGCGGGCGGAAGTGCAACTGCTGCGGAAGTAGAAAACCTGCGGCACATTATGGGGTTGGATCAGTCCTATTTTGAACAGCTGAAAAATTATTTTGTAGATACATTCATTCATTTTGATCTCGGAACCTCGTGGGTCTACAATAAGCCGGTAATTGAAGAGATGCTGGTGAGACTGCCGAGGACCATTATTATTGGTCTTTCCGCGATGATCCTGAATCTGATCATAGGTCTTCTGATGGGAATTTTTGCGGCGACGCATGAGGGAAAATGGCAGGATTCCCTGACGATGGGAATTGCTATGATATTCATTTCCTGCCCGGATTTCTGGGTGGCGCTGATGCTGATCCTGCTGTTTTCCGCAAAACTTGGTATTCTTCCTGCATATGGGATCGGCGGACCACAGTACTACATCATGCCGATCATATGCAGCGCACTTGGCGGAATTGCAGTAAACGCCAGGCAGACAAGAGCGAGTATGCTGGGCGTATTCCGTGAGGATTATATTACAACGGCAAGGGCAAAGGGACAGCGTGAAAAAGTCGTGGTATTCCGGCATATGCTGCCCAATGCGCTAATGCCGATCATCACTTCGATCGGAAACGGTTTTGCGCGTATCGTAGCAGGTTCTGCTGTTATTGAAAGTGTATTTTCCGTGCCGGGCATTGGTCTGTATTTGCTGACAGCGATTAATTCCAGAGATTATCCGGTAGTAAGATCGTGCGTGCTGTTTTTTGCGGTATTTACATCGCTGGCAATGCTGGCAGTTGATCTGGTGTACGCTTTTGTGGATCCCAGAATTAAGGCGCAGTACTCCAGTGCGCGGAAGGGGGCAAAAAAGAAATGAAGAAAAAAGACGGAATGTACCATCGGTACATGAAATCGGGCAAAACTTCCATGTTTGCGGAAACCATGCAGCGTCTCTGGGAGAACCCCGGCGCACGGGTCGGTCTTGTCATGCTGGCAATCATTTGTCTTGCCTGTATTTTTGCTCCGGTGATCGCGCCTTACGGTGTAAATGAGATGGATGTGGCAAATATGTTTAAAGGTCCGTCTGCCAGTCATATCTGTGGTACTGACGGTATGGGAAGAGATGTTTTTACCAGACTTCTTTATGGGGGACGCTATTCTCTGGCGCTTGGACTCTGCGCAGCCGTGTTTGGCTCTGTGGTAGGAACGATTATCGGAAGTATTGCCGGATATTTCGGCGGAAAGGTGGAGACGATCATTATGCGTATCATGGATATCTGGTCTTCCCTGCCGAGTATACTGCTGTGTATTCTGATCTCTGCTGTGCTCGGAAGCGGGTTTTTTAATACCGTACTTGCCCTTTCGGTAGGAAATGTGCCGGTTGGCGTGCGGCTGATCCGCGGACAGATTCTGGCGGAACGTTCGAAAGAATATCTGGAGGCAGCGGAATCAATCAAGTGTTCCAAGATCAGCATTATGTTCCGGCATCTGCTTCCGAATGTCATTTCTCCGGTAATTGTTGATGCGACGATGGGAATCGGTATGACGATCACAATGGCAGCAGCTCTTTCTTATATCGGGCTTGGCGTCCAGCCGCCTACACCGGAATGGGGAGCTATGCTTGCAGATGCAAGATCCCACATTTTGAATTATCCGTATCTGATCATGTTTCCGGGTCTGATTATTGCGTTTACGGTTCTCGCGATCAATCTGATCGGTGATGGACTGCGTGACGCGATGGATCCGAAACTGCGTAAATAGGAGGAAAGTACGATGATCGAAAAACAGAAAGCATTTCTCACAGTACGTGATCTGGAAGTCATCTATACCTCCAGAAAAAAAGTTGTACAGGCAGTAAATAAGGTGTCTTTTGAAATGAACAAGGGCGAGACTCTGGCGTTGGTCGGTGAAACGGGCGCCGGGAAGACGACGATTGCAAAGGCGATCCTTGGCATTCTTCCAGATCCGCCGGCAAAGGTATTGGGCGGAAAAATCTGGCTGGATGGGGAAGAACTGCTTTCCATGCCGGAAGAAAAAATGCTTGATATAAGGGGAGGGAAGATCGCTATGATCTTCCAGGATCCGATGACAGCATTAAATCCTTTGATGACAGTTGGAGAGCAGATTATGGAAGGACTGCTTCTGCACAATGATTATGACAGGAAAGAAGCAGAGAAAAAAGCCAAAGAGATGCTGGAAATGGTTGGGATTCCGGCGCAGAGAAGTGTGGAATATCCCTTTGAGTTTTCCGGCGGAATGAAACAGCGCGTAGTGATAGCAATGGCACTCGCCTGTAATCCATTGCTGCTTCTGGCGGACGAACCGACTACTGCACTGGATGTTACGATCCAGGCGCAGGTGCTGGATTTGATCAAAGATTTAAAGAAAAAATATAATACTTCCATGATCCTGATTACGCATGATCTTGGCGTAGTTGCCGAGACGAGTGATTACGTGGCGGTAGTTTACGCCGGAAAGATCGTGGAATACGGAGATAAAAAATCTGTGTTTCTGAATCCGTCTCATCCGTATACGAAAGGGTTGTTTGCTTCCCTGCCAAGTATGAATACCGGGGAGAAGCGACTAAAACCGATTCCGGGGACGCTGCCGGATCCGACGGATCTGCCGCAGGGCTGTGCATTTGCACCGCGCTGTGAGCGGGCGACAGATGCCTGCCGTAAAGGGACGGTTCCGATGATAGAGGTAGAACCGGGACATACATGCTGTTGCTGTAATCTGAAGCAGGAGGAATAGTGGAATGTCGTTAATTGAAGTACGTAATCTGAAAAAATATTTTAAAGTGCCGACAGGTATAAACCATGCTGTAGATGATGTGTCTTTTACGATTGAAAAGGGAGAGACGCTGGGAGTGGTTGGAGAATCCGGATGCGGAAAAAGTACACTTGGGCGGACGATTATCCATCTGCAGGAAGCAACAGACGGACAGATTTTTCTGAATGGAGAGGATATCACTCATGTAAAGGGGAAAAAGCTGAATGAGATCCGCGATAAAATGCAGATCGTATTCCAGGATCCCTATTCCAGTCTGAATCCGCGTATCCGTATTGAATCCATAATCAAAGAGCCGCTGAAGCATTCCGGAAAATATCATGGAAAAGCAGAAATACAGCGGCAGGCGGAAAAGCTGATGGAACTGGTAGGTATAGACGAACGCCTGCGGCAGTCTTATCCGCATGAACTTGACGGCGGAAGACGCCAGAGGGTGGGCATCGCGCGTGCGCTTGCGCTGGATCCGGAATTTATTGTATGTGATGAGCCGGTATCTGCACTGGACGTTTCTATTCAGGCACAGGTACTGAATCTTTTGATGGATCTGCAGGAGCAGATGGGTGTTGCGTATATGTTTGTCACACATGATCTTTCCGTGGTGCGTCATATTTCAAATCACATCTGCGTGATGTACCTCGGACAGCTTGTAGAAAAAGCGCCTACGGAAGAACTGTTTTCCAATACGCTGCATCCTTATACAAAAGCGCTTTTGTCGGCGATCCCGTCCACGGATATTTTTCACCCGATGCAGCGTCTGCAGCTGAAAGGCGAGATTACTTCGCCGATTAATCCCAGACCGGGATGCCGGTTTGCAGCGCGCTGCCCGTATGCAACAGAAGCCTGCCGGCAGCCGCAGGAGCTGACAGAGGTGGAGCCAGGGCATTTCGTTTCCTGCTGCAGGGTAAAGGAAATTAACTAGAAGAGGAAAAACACATGGGTAACAGAGAAGTTTTTATGTATGTCAGCTCGTGGAATGAGCATGGCGGTGTTCCGGGGCTTGGCAGATATACAGTGGATCAGGAAAGAGGTGAGATTACCTTTCTGGAAATGATCAGTGAGACAGAGTCGTTTAATGCATCACTGGTAGATGATGTGCGGGGAAAGCTTTATGTAAACAATGAAGTACCGTGTTTCCCGGGTGCACCCTATGCATCGGGAAGGATTTTTATATATGATCTCGACCCGCATACAGGGCGGGCGAAGGAAGCCGGGCGGCTGGTGACGGAATGTCCGAATCCCGCTTATCTGAGTATTGATTCCACAGGACAATATTTATTTGAGGCGCATCATTCCCTGTCTTTTTCAATGGCAAGGCATTCACGGGGGACAGATGGAATCGTGGAAACGTCCTGTGCATGGCCGGAGGCGGATGTGCAGGTGTATCGCCTGGATAAGGATGGAATGCCTGCTGAACTGGTAGAAAATATTGATCATGCACACGATTGTGAGGCACATCCGCATTCTGCGGTCGTTTCGCCTTCCGGAAGACTGCTGGCGGTAGCAGACAAGGGAACGGGTTATCTGTATTTATATACGTTTGACTATGAAAAAAAGCAGATGATTCTGCTGAATAAGATGCTGACAGACCGGGAAGGCGCTTCGCCGCGCTATGTATTGTTTCATCCGGAAAAGCCCTTTTTGTTTGTGAATCATGAAGCATCTTATGATGGTAAATGCTATGTGACTGCTTTCCGGTATCGGGAGGATGGGCAGTTAGAGCGCATCTGCGTGGTCAATGCACTGGATCAGTCGCTGCCGGTAAAGACGGATACGAGGCTGGAACAGCAGGGGTTCGTGATGGACAGGACGGGAACATATCTGTATACACTGATCAATGCGGCTGATGTGATCGGCGTACTGCGGGTAGATCAGGAGGACGGCAGCCTGGAGGTTCTGCAGAACCTTCCGGTTCCCGGTGTACGACCGCGCGGTCTGGCAATTTTTCCAAATGGGAAATATATCCTGTCTTCCTGTCTGGTAGGCGGCGAGCTGACAGTCTACCGGATAGAGAAAGACGGAAGACTGCGTGTTCACCGGCAGGGACCGAAACAGCCGGGAGCGTCGTATATGTCTTTTTATCAGCCGGGAATATGATGAAGGAGTTTATCGATATGGAAAGAACATATTGCGAGATTAAAAATACTTATATACCACTTGGACGGGAACAGGGCGGCATTCTATATGAGCCGGTATCGCCGGAGCAGAGACGGGGAACCGGTATCCTGCTGATGCATTCGGATGATACTTATTACGGCTTTGTTCCGGCACCTGAGCTGGCAAAGCGCGGGTTTACTGTGCTGGCTTCCAGAGTGGAAAAATCGTGTGAGACACTGGACCGGAAGCTGCTGGATGCAGCGCGGGCGATGACTTATCTGAAAAATCTGGACTCAGTGGAAAAGGTGGTTCTGCTTGGACATAGCGGCGGCGCCACGCTCATGAGTGCATATCAGAATGTGGCGGAAAACGGAGTAAAAACCTTTCAGGACGAAGAAAAAATTATCAAGCTTTCAGATATCGGAGAGCTTCCGGCGGCAGATGCTATTATGCTGTTGGATTCAAACTGGGGAAACGGCGTAATGACACTGCTTAGTCTGGAGCCGGGGATTTCTGACAACCTCAGCAGCCGTAATTTAAGACCGGGTTTTGATCTGTTTGATCCGGCAAATGGATTTTCGGAAAATGGTGCGCACTATTCAGAAGAATTTATCCGCAAATACCAGAAAGCGCAGGAAAAGAGAAATGAAGCTCTTATTGACGCCGCGCTGGACCGACTGCGTGCAATTGATGAAAAAAATGGTAATTTTGAAGATGATGAACCCTTTGTGGTGGCGGGCGGTTCCCAGATGGCACCAAATAACAAACTGTTTCCGCAGGATATCCGCCTTCTGAGCCACACCATTCATGAATGGCCGCAGATTTATGCGGATGGGACAATAAAAACGGAAGTAATTTATTCTCTTAGAAAACCGCATTTTACAAAAAATATGGTAACGGTAAACGAAATGGCGACGAACGTTTCTACGGTAAGAACCTATCTGACAAATTCGGCGGTGCGGACAAATGGGTTCTACTACGATGAAAGCCGTATTTACGGAATAGAATGGAAATCCAGTTATTGCTGCACGCCGGGAAATGTAATGGGAGTGACGGTTCCTGCATTGATTATGGGAATGACCGGGAGCTATGAATTTTTAGCTTCGGAGCAGATTTACGAAAATATTGCCAGCAAAGACAAGACGATTGCCTTTGTACGGGGGGCTTCCCATAACTTTACGCCACAGGAGGATGCGCAAAAGTATCCGGGCGAGTTTGGCGATACAGTAAAAAACTGCTTTGATTTTGCGGCAGACTGGCTGGAAAAGACAGGATTTTAAGGTGTGATTACATAATATCTTGAAAAGAGGAGAAGCGGATGGGAGCAGAAGAAAAAAGAATTACCGCTCTGGATATGCGGATTGCGGTTTCGGTACTGATCTGCGGATTAACGGCGACGGTTCTGGATCATTTTGGCGTAAATTTTTCTTTTGGAACTATGAAGCTGGAAATTGTACAGAAAATGACGTCATGCATTGCCTGCCTGCTCTGCTGCCAGGAAAATTTGCCAGCCAGCAGGAAAGCCAGCATTAACCGTTTGATTATTACAGCGATCGGCGGGCTGACGGCGTTGGCGGTAATTCTTATTGATCAGGCGGCAGCCAATGAATGGCTAATGCCGCTTATGGTGGCGGCAGGTGTATTACTGACACTGTATCTGTGCAAGGCGGCGGGGGTACCTTATATAAATGCCAGAATTGGCGGCGTTACGTTTGTGCTGGTTGCATGTACCCTGCCTGGAACAGCCCGCATCTGGTATGGCGTGTTCCGGCTGGTTTCTACAATGTATGCTGTGTTGGTGGTCATGGCGGTGACCTGGATGACTCAGAAAATCAGCAGCCGGTGAAACGGCTGCTGATTTTCTGAAGAAAAACATTTTTTACACTTCAATCAATTCGTATTCATCGGTTCCGATGCCGATCTTCTTTGCATGTTCGATGCAGGATTTCCAGTTTGTATCCGGATGATTCATGTGGAAATGATCGTGTCCGGTGTGATCGTGCTTCTGGCGCGCTTCATCGAGGATACTTCCGTGGATGACAGGCTGCGCATTCACCGCGTCCGCACATGCCACGTCGAGCGCTACCGGGTCGAAGGAGGCGAACATGCCCACGTCCGGCACGATCGGGAGATCGTTTTCCGCGTGACAGTCGCAGTTCGGGGAAACATCGATCACTAGGCTGATGTGGAAATTCGGCCTGCCGTCGATGACTGCCTTGGAATATTCGGCAATCTTGCAGTTTAAGATATCATTTGCCTCGTCGCTTGCCGCTTCTACCGCATCCTTCGGACAGACGCCGATGCATCTGCCGCAGCCTACGCATTTATTGTGATCGATGGAAGCCTTTCTGTCTGTCACAACAGCGGCTCCGTGCGCGCAGATCCGTGTGCAGGCTCCGCAGCCCACGCAGGCGTCCGCATTTACAGACGGCTTTCCGGCGCTGTGCATTTCCATTTTTCCGGCGCGGGAACCGCAGCCCATGCCGAGATTCTTCAGAGCGCCGCCGAAGCCGGTCGCCTCATGTCCTTTAAAATGACTCAGGCTGATGACGATATCGGCGTCCATCACGGCGCGTCCGATCTTCGCTTCCTTTACATAATCGCCGCCTTCTACCGGGACCAGCACGTCGTCCGTGCCCTTCAGACCGTCGGCGATCAGAATGTGACAACCTGTGGAAAACGGGGAGAATCCGTTCACATAAGCGCTCTCGATATGATCCAGCGCATTTTTGCGTCCGCCGACATAGAGCGTGTTGCAGTCCGTCAGAAACGGTTTGCCGCCCAGCTCCTTCACGATGTCGACCACCGTCTTTGCGTAATTCGGGCGCAGGTAGGCAAGGTTGCCCGGCTCGCCAAAGTGGATTTTAATTGCCGTATATTTATTCTCAAAATCAATGTTGGCGATGCCCGCTTTTTTAATCAGATGCGCAAGCTTCTGCTGCAGAGTGTGGTTTCCGTCTGTGCGCAGGTTGGTAAAATAAACCTTTGACTTTTCCATTATGTACCTCCTGTGAATAATTTTTACTCGTAGTTTATTATATATCACAGGAGGTGGTTCGTACAAGTGGATTTTGTATTACTCTTTACAAAAGTCTCACTTTGGTTAAATGGATTTGCGAAGGTCGCTGTGAACGGAGTGAATAGCAGCTGACTTTGCGTTTGGCTCTGCTCTGCCGGAAACGGCATCTGATTCCGTCTCGCCAGCGATGTGCGGCGGACGGAACGGATAGATACTTTCATAAGATTCCAATTCGTAATCGCTCTGCAGCGCTGAGGGGATCAGGCCGGTGCAGTCTGTCCGGGAAGCGGACTTTCCAAGGTAATCGTAGGACTCGATAATCGTCTCGTTCGTTTCTTTTCTCTTCATACGTAACGTCTCCTTTCGTGTAAACGCATCATAGTCGGGGATTTTGGCCCCAACATCATAATTAGTCCCGCGGGCAACGGGCCCAGGTATCCATTTGGCGACTCCCGCGAGGCATTTGATTTTTCAAAAAATAGTGTGTGCAGAGTCGGAAAATTCATGCGGGAAACCAGAAAAGAAGTCTGAAATTATCGTATTCGTTGAATGCTGTCCGGACGGGGATAATTTCATGGACAGCAGCCTGTGAAATATGGTATGATAGCTAACAGAGGTGCTTTATGGAAACGAAGGAACACTTTTATCAGATGTCTGGAACGCTAAAGGAAACAATAGAAAAAGAGTGGTTGGAATGATAGATTTAAAAATAATTGCCGCGCCGGTGATCGGCGGCCTGATCGGTCTTATCACGAACGGGATTGCGATCAAAATGCTGTTCCGCCCGTTCCATCCGGTGAAAATCGGCAAATTTACCCTGCCGTTTACGCCGGGACTGATCCCAAAGGAGCAGCCCCGCATCGCAAAAGCGATCGGCAAGGTAATCGGGGATAAACTGCTTGATAAAGACACGCTGCAGAAAGCGCTCGCGTCGGATACACTGCACGGCGCTTTTGACAAAAAGGTGGACAGCGTGATAGAAAAGCTCGGTCACGAAGAGGGGACGGTGCATGAATTTCTGGAACAGAAAGGGCTGTATCTTCCGGTTGATTCCGCCGTGGAATATGTGGGAGATAATGTGTCTGCTTATGTGACGGAGCGGCTCGTATCCCAGAAGATCGGGGATACTATTCTGGAGTACGCGATCGAGGAGGTTCTGTCGAATTTAAACACCATGGTGGCAATGGTAGCGGAGCCGGCGATCCGCAAGTCACAGGAGACGATTGCGCAGCGGATCGACGAGGTGATCGGGGAGCAGTGTCCGGAAATCATTAAGGGCTATATCGACGATGAATACCGGAAATGGATGGACAAGCCGATAAAGGAGGCCGCCATCTGGCTCTGGCAGAAAAAAGATATGTTCAAGGAAAAGATATGGAATCTGTATCTGGAGATACTGGAAAAGAAATCCGGGCGCTTTATCGAGCGGCTGGATGTTTCTGGTATTGTCGAGGATAAGATCAACGAGTTTGATATAAAGGAGCTGGAGGCGCTGATCATGGAGATCTCACGCAAAGAGCTGAACGCGCTGGTGTGGATCGGCGGTCTGCTCGGTGCGGTGATCGGCTTTGTGAACCTGCTTTTCTGAAGCACAGTATTTTGTGATAGAGAGGAATTGTTATGCTGAAAATAGGAAATCATCTGTCCTTCTCGAAGGGGTATCTTGCGATGGGGAAAACGGCGATAAAGCTGGGCGCGAATACTTTCGCGTTTTTTACCAGAAATCCGCGCGGCGGAAAGGCAAAGGAGATCGATCCGGCGGACGCGGCGGCGTTTCTTGAGCTTGCGAAGGAACAGGGCTTTGCAAAGCTGGTGGCGCATGCGCCTTATACCTTAAATCCCTGCTCGGCGGACGCGCATCTGCGGGAATTTGCGAAAAATACCTTTGCAGACGATCTGAAAAGGCTGGAATACACGCCGGGAAATTACTACAATTTTCATCCGGGCAGTCATGTGAAACAGGGGGCAGAAGTTGGAATTGCCTATACGGCGCAGATGTTAAACGAAACGCTCACAAAGGAGCAGAGCACGACGGTCCTGCTGGAGACGATGTCAGGCAAGGGCAGCGAGATCGGGCGGAATTTTGAGGAGCTGCGCGCCATTCTGGATAAGGTGGAGCTGCAGGAAAAGATGGGCGTCTGCCTGGACACCTGCCATGTGTGGGACGGCGGCTATGATATTGCTGAAAATCTGGACGGCGTTCTGGAGGAGTTTGACCGCATCATCGGTCTTGAGCATCTCTGTGCGATCCACTTAAACGACAGCATGAACCCGCTCGGCAGTCACAAAGACCGCCATGCGAGGATCGGCGAAGGGCAGATCGGGCTGGAGGCGCTGGTGCGCGTGATCAATCATCCGAAGCTCTGCCATCTCCCGTTTATTCTGGAGACGCCGAACGATGACGAGGGCTATACGCGGGAGATCGCGCTGCTCCGCAGCCGGTATGAACATTGAGATTTTCTTGTTGCTGTTCACGCCAGCCTCAAACACCTTTCTCTTTGAAATTCACACTTAATTCATAAATTTTATGTGGACATAATCATAGCATATGAGATATAATGATGCAAAAGGAGGTATGCTATGCAGATAACAAAGAGAAAAGAAGACATTAGTATCAGTTATATTTCTGCATTGTGCGCACATGCTGGCATAGCATATGAGATCACCCGGCATGATGCGGACAGTACAGATGGGATACTTAAAAAGACAATTACTTTGGATGGTCAGAGAAAATATAATGCTGAATTGAGAATACAGCTAAAATGTACATCATCCGTCAGCCAGTATGCAGAAAAGGATGACGCCATAACATATAAGCTAAAGGTAAAGAATTATAATGATTTATGCCTGCCGGCTACATCGCCGATTATTCTTGGGCTACTGGTGCTGCCGGAAAAGGATGAGGAGTGGTTGTCCTGGAGCCGGGAAGAATTGCTCTTAAAAGGATGTATGTATTGGGCAGAATTTTCCGGGGAGCAGGAATCATCTAAGATTGGTACGGTAAGCGTCCGAATAGAAAAAAAGAATGTACTGAATACGGAAATGCTGCTTCTTATTTTAGAAAAGGTTGCAAGGGAGGAATGGCCGTGATTTATTCAGTGGACTTTTTGAATTTGACAGAAAAGATTAATCCCCTTGCCTTTGCAAAGTATTTAAAAGATATGGGGTGGAGGTTATATCCCAGCAAAAAAACATATGTGAGAATTTATCAGTATGAGAAGCAGGGTAATTTTTATCAGGTGGTAATACCTATGGAAAAGCATCTGTCAGATTACAAAGAGGCGATGTATAAGGCGATCATGACTGTTGCAGAGGCAGAGAATAAGGCGGTCGAGCAGGTAATGCTTTATTTGCTGAATCCGAATACAGATATTTTGAAGATCAGACTGGAGAGAAAGAATATAGAAGCGGGGAGCATTCTGTTTGACGATGCTATCCGGATATATGAGAATGCAAAAAAATTACTGGCGGCAGCAGCACTGGATATACTGCATCCGAGAAAATATCACCAGGGATGCACAGATGATGTTGTTTCACATTTTTTGGCGGGATGTCGCTTTGGTCAGACAGAAATCGGAAGCTATGTGGTTTCTGTTGTCTGCCCATTTGCTGAATTGGATGAGAAAGAAAGCTATAGACAATTGAGTATTTTTTCCGGTGAGGAGCAATGCGCATCTTCTTTGACCAGACAGGTTACAAATCGTGTTATGGAAAATATCTGTCAGATTAAAATGTATATAGATGAGGACAATTTAGAAGGACTGCTTTCGAAAAGCGGGGAGAATGTCATAAGCGCCAATTTCTACGAGGCGCTAAATGGTCTAAACCTTGATTCGGAGGGAGCTAATGTGGAGTTTATCGCTGAGTGGTCTCCGGCAGTGAAAAATAAACGTGATGTGCCAGGCAGGATATTGCTTACACATGATTACTGTCAACCGATAGCGATTGCAGCGGAAAAATTGAAGGAAAAGAAGAAAACTTCAACTAAAATTGTTGGAAGGATAAATAAATTAGAGTCATCCCCGGATGTTACAAAAAGAAAAGAGGGGAAGATTACGGTCGTTTACCTTGATGAAAATGATAAAAAACGGATTACGACAGTTCAGCTTGAGAAAAGCGATTATGATAAAGCAATTGAAGCGCATGAAAAGGGGCTGTATGTGGAAATCTCGGGTAATCTGACAAGGAGTAAGCGGGCGGCTATGACATGTGAAGAATTTCGCATAATCGAGTAAGCGGATGGCGCAGAAAGTGCTGGGCCATTAATTTGAAGGAGCAGTGGATATGACAGAAAAGACAGAAAAACTGCAGCGGCTTCTGCAGGAAAAAGGCAGACTTGCGGTTGCGTATTCCGGAGGAATTGATTCGCATTTTTTGCTGGCGGCGGCACTGCGTGCGCTTGGAAGAGACAGCGTGCTGGCAGTGCTTTGCCGGGGGCTGATGATGCCGGAGGCGGAGGTGTGTGAGGCGGAAGCGCTTTTAAAAGAGATGGGAGCGGATTACCGTATCCTTGATGTGGATGTACTTGCGATTCCGGAGTTTGCAGCGAACGATAAGCGGCGCTGCTATTTCTGCAAAAAGCATCTGATGAGCAGGATACAGAAGTGCGCTGCAGAAAATGGATTTCAGACAGTGGCGGACGGAAAAAACGCGGACGATGCGAGGGTGTATCGTCCGGGAGCGCAGGCAGCGGAGGAGATTGGCATTGTCTCGCCGCTTTTTGCGTGCGGTTTTACAAAAGCAGACATCCGTGTATGCGCAAAGGAGTGGGGGATCGCCATCTGGAATAAGCCGTCGCAGGCGTGTCTGGCGTCCCGTTTCCCATACAATACGCATCTGACGGCAGAAAAGCTGCAGAAAGTGGGGGCGTCGGAAAAAATCCTGCATGATGCCGGATTTCCGGCGTGCCGTGTGCGTGTACATGGTGAAATTGCGCGCATTGAAGTGCCGCGGGAGGATATGGAAAAAATCGTGGCGCTTACCGGGCAGATTCAGAAAATAAAAGAATTGGGATTTTCGTTTGTGACGCTTGATCTGGAAGGGATCCGCAGCGGCGTGTTCGATTGAAAGGAGACTTGTTTTGTGAATACATTGGAAATTTTAAAGCAGCTGGAAGCAGGGCAGATCGATGCGCAGGAAGCGGAGAGAATGCTTAAAATAGAGCCGTTTGAGGAGCTTGGCTATGCCAAGGTGGATTATCACCGCGAGGTACGCACCGGCGTGCCGGAAATTATTTACTGTGCTGGGAAAACAAAAGAACAGATCTGCGGAATTGTGAAAAATATGCTGGCGCACGGGGCGGAGCACATTTTCGGGACACGATGCAGCCGTGAGAAATACGAGGCGGTTCTTAACGTGTGTCCGGATATGGAGTACGATGAGACGGCGCGGATCATCAGCCGCGGCAGGCCTGCGCAGCCGCTGAACAACGGCATGATCCTGGTTGCATGCGCCGGGACTTCAGATTTGCCAGTGGCAAGGGAAGCGGCGCTGACCGCGCGTTTCCTTGGAAATGAAGTGGAAGAGGTCTACGATGTGGGCGTTGCCGGGATTCACCGCCTGCTTGCAAAGGTGGACGTGATCGCCCGCGCAAATGTTGTGATCGCGGTGGCGGGCATGGAGGGCGCTCTGGCGTCGGTGATCGGCGGTCTGACGGACAAGCCGGTGATCGCGGTGCCAACGTCCGTTGGATACGGTGCAAGCTTTAACGGTCTTGCGGCGCTTTTGGCCATGCTGAACAGCTGCGCGAGCGGAACAAGCGTGGTGAATATTGACAATGGCTTCGGCGCTGGCTATATGGCGCACAGTATTAATTGCCTGGCGGGAAAGCGGAGTGAATTTTAAATGGATTTGCGAAAGCTGCTGTGAACGGAGTGAACAGCAACAATGTGAGAGCACGCTGGCAGAAAGATATTGCCTGGGTATTGACGGAAAAGGGAGGAAATAATTTGGCAAGGAAAATCTTATATTTCGATTGTGCATCCGGCATCAGCGGAGACATGACGCTCGGCGCCCTGCTGGATCTGGGGACGGATGAGCAGCAGTTTTTACGGGAACTGGAGAAGCTGCATCTGGAAGGATATCACATTGCAATAGAAGAAACAGAGAAAAACGGCATCCGCGCAAAACACGTAACAGTATGTGTGGACGGTGTGCCGGAGATAAGTGAAAATGTGAGTCTGCATGAATACGGTCATATGCACAGCGAAGTACATACACATGAGCATGGTCATATGCATGGCGAAACCGACACACATGATGATGGCCACATGCACGGCCAAGTCCATACACATGATGATGGCCACATGCACGGCCAGATCCATACACATGATGAAGGTCACATACATGGCGAAGTCCACACACATGAGCACGGTCATATGCATGGCGAAGCCCATACGCATGAGCACATGCATCCGCATCGCAATTTTGCGGACATCCGCCGGATAATCGGACAGAGCGGCCTCAACGAAAACGTGAAGGACCTGGCTCTGCGGATCTTCGGGCGCGTAGCGGCAGCGGAGGCGAAGGTACATGGAAAATCCATTGAGGAAGTACACTTCCATGAGGTCGGCGCGGTGGATTCTATTATTGATATCGTGGGCTGTGCTATCCTGATCGATATGATAAAGCCGGATGCAGTCTGCGCGTCGGTGCTCCACGAGGGGAACGGCTTTGTGAGATGCCAGCATGGCCTGCTTTCTGTTCCGGTACCGGCGACTTCGGAAGTACTGGCAGCAGCAGACGCGCCGCTTATGCAGATTGATATTGAAGGAGAGCTTGTCACCCCGACGGGCGCGGCGATCATTGCAGAGCTGGCAGAAACGTTTGGCACAATGCCGCAAATGCGGATAGAAAAAATCGGCTGGGGAGCCGGTACAAAAAATCTG
Organism: Marvinbryantia sp.; assembly: GCF_047017445.1. Classification (NCBI taxonomy): domain Bacteria; kingdom Bacillati; phylum Bacillota; class Clostridia; order Lachnospirales; family Lachnospiraceae; genus Marvinbryantia; species Marvinbryantia sp. The sequence continues at coordinate 78,222 of NZ_JBKXTT010000013.1, forward strand.
TCGATACCGAATGTGCTGCGGGTTTACGCGGGTACCGATTTTGAGCCAACATCTGCTGCAGAAAAAGGCGGCAGTCGTGGATTCGATACGCCATATATGCAGGATGAGATCATGGTTCTGGAAGCGAATCTGGACGACTGCACCGGGGAAATGCTTGGAGCTGCGATGGAAACGCTCCTGGCGGCAGGCGCGCTGGATGTGTTTTACACTCCCGTTTTTATGAAGAAAAACCGCCCGGCGTACCGGCTGACAGTTCTTGCAAAGCCGCAGGACAGGGCGCACATGGAGCGGCTGATATTCCGGCACACTACAACGATCGGCATTCGCAGGCGCATAGAAGCACGCAGCATATTAAAAAGAGAACAGGTGCGGGTAAACACACCGTGCGGGGAAATGGATGCAAAGAGGGTTTATCTGGGAGAAGAGGAACGCGTCTATCCGGAATATGAAAGTGCGGTAAAACTGGCAGCGGAGAATGGGAAAGCATTGTGGGAGATTTACAGGAGCTATGAAGAATCTTGAGGCATTATACAGACGGGCAGAAGAGATAGCGATCCGTGCGCATGCAGGGCAGGTGGACAAGGGCGGAAATCCTTATATCAATCATCCGCTTGCGGTAGCGGCGGGCGTGCAGGGATACGAACTGAAAATTGTGGCGCTGCTGCACGATGTTCTGGAGGACAGCAGTGTGACGGCGCAGGATCTGCTTGCGGAAGGTTTTCCGCCGGAGCTGGTGGAAGCAATCTGCGTGCTGACACATAACAAAGAGGACGAAATGTCATATCGGGATTATATTTTTTCGGTAAAAAAGAATCCGATTGCGCGCGCGGTGAAAATATCAGACATCATGCATAATCTCGATCTTTCGAGGATCCCGAATCCGGGGGAGCGGGATTATAAGCGATGTAAAAAATATCAGAAGGCGCTGGCATATCTGCAGAGTACCGAGTGATCGGAGTGTTTTTTATGGGGAGGTATTACAATGGGCAAAATGCAGGATACACAATATGATGTGATTATTATCGGAGCAGGACCGGGCGGTATATTTTCAGCGTATCAGCTGGTGAAAAAAAGACCGGATCTGAAAATCGCGGTGTTCGAGAGCGGCAATTCGCTGGAAAAACGGAAGTGTCCGATCGACGGAAAAAAGGTAAAAAGCTGCATAAAATGCAAGCCGTGCGCGATCATGAACGGCTTTGGCGGAGCAGGCGCTTTCTCTGACGGAAAGTACAATATCACAAATGATTTCGGTGGTACGCTGTATGAGTATATTGGGAAAGAAAAAGCGCTTGAACTGATGGAGTATGTGGACGCGATCAATGTGTCTTACGGCGGCGCACAGACGAAGATGTACTCCACTGCCGGGAGCGAATTTAAGAAGCTATGCATGCAAAACAAATTAAAGCTTCTGGATGCTTCTGTGCGTCATCTGGGGACAGATATTAATTATGTGGTGCTTGAAAATCTGTACGCCGAGCTGAAGGATAAGGCAGATTTTAGATTCCGCACGCCGGTGGACCGGATTGAGATGACAGAAGAAGGCGGCTATCGGGTATTTGCGGGAGATGAGACGGCTATATGCCGTCAGTGCATTATTTCCGTGGGCAGGAGCGGAAGTAAATGGATGGAAAAAATCTGCGGGGAGCTGAAGATTCCTACAAAGTCGAACCGTGTGGATATCGGCGTCCGGGTGGAATTGCCGGCGGTGATCTTCTCCCATCTGACAGACCAGCTCTATGAGAGCAAGATCGTGTATCGCACTGAAAAATTTGAGGATAATGTGCGTACCTTCTGCATGAATCCGAACGGTATCGTCGTGAACGAAAACACCAACGGGATCGTGACGGTGAACGGGCACAGCTTCGAAGATCCGTCTAAAAAGACAGAAAACACAAACTTTGCGCTGCTGGTTGCAAAGCATTTTTCCGAGCCGTTTAAGGATAGCAATGGTTATGGCGAGAGCATCGCGAGACTGTCAAATATGCTGGGCGGCGGTGTGATCGTGCAGCGTTTCGGCGATCTGGAGCGCGGACGCAGAAGCACGAGATCCAGGATCGAAGAGGGGCTGGTGCAGCCGACGCTTGCCGCTACGCCTGGCGATTTAAGCCTTGTGCTTCCGAAGCGGATCCTGGACGGCATCATCGAGATGATCTATGCGCTTGATAAGATCGCGCCTGGCACAGCCAACGACGACACGCTGCTCTACGGTGTGGAAGTGAAATTCTATAACATGGAAGTAGCGCTGAACGACCGTCTGGAAACGATACACAAAGGCCTGTATGTGATCGGCGACGGCAGTGGCGTTACGCACTCCCTGTCCCACGCATCGGCAAGCGGCGTATATGTGGCGGACATTATTGCGGAGGAATTACCGACAGTATCATCACACAAACAAGTCAATATGGGTGGGGCAGCTGGGTGAGAACAGAGTGGAACATGTGAACTGCATCACAAAAGAGGAGTGGAAAGCACTTGTTTAGGCAGACGCCCCGGCAGATGCCGGAGCGCCTTTGCACATTTTTGTGTGCTTATTTGCATTCGAAATCAGTCGGGCTGTCGATCAGCGATGCAACCTGGAACTCGTGTCTGTGACCGTCGGCCTCTTCGGTGCAGGCTTTTGCGAAATGCACATGCTTGCCGCCGCCCACGTTAATCGCACCGGAGGATTTACCGCAGAATTCATGGTAATGACCGTCAGCAAAATCAGTGCGGAACTTTACCTCATGGTAATGATCCTGCTTGCCCGGAATCGGCATCGCTTCGCCGGAAACCGTGGCAAATCTATGATTATGACAGTCGTGGCAGTTTCTGACGACCTCGGTAATGCCCGTGATCTCATGGACATGCTGCTGTCTTTCACAATCGTTGCTTTGTGTGCTCATGGTGTCTCTCCTATCCTTTTTTACTATCATATGCCGCTAAGAGAAATCTGCTAATCAATCCCGAAAAGAGAACAGCTTCATGCCGCGTTTCCTGCAATGCCGGAAACGGAAAAACAAAAATGTCTGTGCCCGTCGCCAGACGCCTGCGAAAATGAGAAGCGGGTATCATACAAAAAATTTCCTCGGATTTTGAAAAAAGTACTTGCTTTTTTAAAAAGCTGTGTTATAGTAGTTATAGAACAAATGAAAACGAAAAATCCATTTGTTGCAAAATTCTCTGAGAAGAGGAGGGGAATGTTATGAATATCAATAAATTTACGCAAAAATCTTTGCAGGCGATCAACGACCTGGAAAAGATCGCTTATGAATACGGAAACCAGGAAATCGAACAGGAGCATCTTTTGTATGCGCTCATGAACCAGGACGACAGTCTGATCATGAAGCTGATCGAAAAGATGGAGATTCAGCCGCAGTATTTTGCAAACGCGATTATGTCGGCGCTGGAAAAACGGACAAAGGTTTCGGGCGGCAAGGTATATATCGGAAACGACCTGAACCAGGTGCTGGTGTCTGCGGAGGACGAGGCGAAGGCGATGGGTGATGAATACATTTCTGTTGAGCACCTGTTCCTGGCGCTGATCCGCCATCCGAACAAGGCTGTGAAGGAGCTTTTCAAGGAGTTCGGCATTACCCGGGAGCGTTTCCTGCAGGCACTGTCCACCGTGCGCGGCAACCAGCGCGTCACCTCGGACAACCCGGAGGCAACCTACGATACGCTGAAAAAATATGGGCAGGAGCTGGTGGAAAAGGCGCGCCAGCAGAAGCTTGATCCGGTCATCGGGCGTGATACCGAGATCCGGAACGTCATCCGTATCCTGTCCCGAAAGACGAAAAACAATCCGGTGCTCATCGGAGAGCCGGGCGTCGGCAAGACGGCGGTCGTGGAGGGGCTGGCGCAGCGTATCGTGCGCGGCGATGTCCCGGAGGGACTGAAAAATAAAAAGATTTTCTCACTGGATATGGGCGCGCTGGTGGCAGGCGCCAAGTACCGCGGCGAGTTTGAGGAACGTCTGAAGGCGGTGCTGGAGGACGTGCGCAAGAGCGACGGAGAGATGATCCTGTTCATTGATGAGCTGCATCTGATCGTTGGCGCAGGTAAGACGGATGGCGCGATGGACGCCGGAAATATGTTAAAGCCGATGCTGGCGCGCGGCGAGCTGCACTGTATCGGTGCGACCACGCTTGACGAGTACCGCCAGTACATTGAGAAGGACGCGGCGCTGGAGCGTCGTTTCCAGCCGGTGCTGGTGGATGAGCCGACCGTGGAGGATACCATTTCCATTCTGCGTGGTCTGAAGGACCGCTACGAGGTTTACCATGGCGTCAAGATCACCGACAGTGCTCTGGTGGCGGCGGCAACGCTGTCTGACCGCTATATTTCCGACCGGTTCCTTCCGGATAAGGCGATCGACCTTGTAGATGAAGCGTGCGCGCTGATCAAGACGGAAATGGATTCCATGCCGACAGAGCTGGATGAGCTGCGCCGCCGCGTCATGCAGATGGAAATCGAGGAAGCGGCGCTGAAGAAGGAGACCGATAAGCTCAGTCAGGATCGTCTGGCAAATCTGCAGAAGGAACTGGCGGAGCTGAAGGACGAATTTGCCAACATGAAGGCAAAGTGGGATAACGAGAAGAGCGCTGTGGAAAACCTGTCGAAGCTGCGTGAGCAGATCGAGGCGATGAATAAAGAAATCGAGAAGGCACAGCGTGAGTACGATCTGAACCGGGCGGCTCAGCTTCAGTACGGCGAGCTGCCGAAATTGCAGCAGCAGCTTGCAATCGAGGAAGAAAAGGTGAAAAATAAAGATCTGTCCCTGGTACACGAGAGCGTTACCGAGGAGGAGATCAGCCGGATTATTTCCCGCTGGACGGGTATTCCGGTGGCAAAGCTTACCGAGAGCGAGCGGAGTAAGATTCTGAATTTAAGCGGCGAGCTGCACAAGCGCGTGGTCGGACAGGATGACGGCGTGCAGAAGGTGACGGACGCAATACTGCGATCCAAGGCGGGTATCAAGGATCCGACCAAGCCTATCGGCTCCTTCCTGTTTATGGGACCGACCGGTGTCGGCAAAACGGAGCTGGCGAAGGCACTGGCACAGAGCCTGTTCGACGACGAGCAGAATATGGTGCGTATCGACATGAGTGAATACATGGAGAAATACTCCGTATCGCGTCTGATCGGAGCGCCTCCCGGATATGTCGGCTACGAGGAGGGCGGTCAGCTTACGGAGGCGGTGCGCAGAAAGCCGTATTCGGTCGTACTGTTTGACGAGATCGAGAAGGCGCACCCGGATGTGTTCAACGTGCTTCTGCAGGTGCTGGACGACGGGCGCATCACCGATTCCCAGGGCAGAACGGTCGACTTTAAGAATACCATTCTGATCATGACGTCCAACATCGGTTCCTCTTATCTGCTGGAGGGCATCGAGGACGACGGCACGATCAGACCGGAATGCGAGGAGCTGGTGATGAACGATCTGCGGGCACATTTCCGTCCGGAGTTTCTGAACCGTCTTGACGAGATCATTATGTTCAAGCCGCTGACGAAGGAAAACATCGGACATATCGTAGATCTGATGATGGCGGATCTCAATAAACGTCTGGAAGCCCAGGATATTTCTCTGCAGCTCACGGACGCGGCGAAGGCATTCATCATTGACGGCGGCTACGATCCGATGTACGGCGCGAGACCGCTGAAGCGGTTCCTGCAGAAAAATGTGGAGACGATGGCGGCGCGGGAGATCCTTTCCGGCGATGTGCGCGGCGGCGATGTGATCACGCTTGACGTAAAGGACGGCAGGCTGACGGCGGAGGTGCGCGCATGATACCGAAGGATCCGATGATGCTGTTAAGCTATGTCAATACACAGCTTCGCGATTTCTATCCCAGCCTGGACGCGCTCGCGGAGGGGCTGGAGCTGGATAAAGATGAGCTGGTGGAAAAATTAAAGGGCGTCGGCTATGAATACGACGCCCAACTGAATAAGTTTTTATAAGACGGGGGCAGAGAAATCTGCCCTTATATTATGTATCATTGAGCCGTAAGCGGCTGTACCTTTTCTTTGTAGATTTTTTTGAGAAGTATGGTACTTAAGATCAGCGAAACGATTTCGGCAATATTGAAGCTCCACCATACCGCGTTTAGACCGACCGTGACGGCGAGCAGATATGCCGCCGGCACAAGCACCAGGAGCTGACGAGCCACCGATACGATCAGACTGTAAACGCCGTTGCCGAGCGCCTGGAACACGGAACTGATCACAATGCAGTATCCGGCAAACAAGAAGCTCAGGCTGATGATGCGCAGCGCGGGCACGCCGATCTCCAGCATATTTTCCGATGCGTTAAAGAGCAGCAGAAGCTTATCCGGTATGAGCTGGAACACCAGCAGACCAAGGATCATGATAGCGACGGCAATGAAGACGCTCAGCTTTATAGTATCCTTGATGCGGTTTTTATTTGCGGCACCATAGTTGTAGGCAATGATCGGGATCATGCCGTTGTTCAGACCAAACACCGGCATGAACGCGAAGCTGTTCAGCTTGAAATAAACGCCGAATACCGCGGTTGCCGTCGAGGTAAACATCAGCAGAATTTTATTGAAGCAGAAATTCATTACCGAGCCGATCGCGATCATGATAATGGAGGGAACGCCGACCGCGTAAATGGTGCGGATAATGCGTCCGTTGGGGCGAAATCTCTTCAGCGTGATATGGATTTCAGAATTTTTCTTCAGATTAAAAAACAGGGCGAGCAGCATGGCAATGATCTGTCCGATGACGGTGGCGACTGCCGCTCCCGCAACGCCCATTTTCGGCATTCCAAAGAGACCGAAGATCATGATCGGATCGAGGATAATGTTAATGATCGCGCCGAGTCCCTGGGTGATCATGGTGTAAAAGGTTTTTCCGGTCGCCTGCAGGAGACGCTCGAAGGTAAACTGCATAAAAACGCCGAACGAGCAGGTGAGAATGATGGTGAGGTACTGCGTACCGTATTCGATAATAAGTGCCTCGGACGCTTTTTTTATCTGGACGGCGAAGAAAAACCGGGAGCCGAAAATCCCCATCAGCGCAAACACGATATAGCTGAGAATGCCGAGAAAAATGCCGTTGTTGGCTGCAAGGCTGGCGTCGCGCTCGTTCTTTGCGCCAAGACTGCGCGAAAGCAGCGCATTTATGCCGACGCAGGTGCCGGATGCAACCGCTGTCATCAGATTCTGCACGGGGAACGCCAGCGAAACGGCGGTCAGCGCATACTCGTCGATTCTGGATACAAAAATGCTGTCTACGATATTGTAGAGCGCCTGCACCAGCATCGAGAGCATGATCGGCAGCGACATGGAGATCAGCAGCTTCGGGATAGGCATGACGCCCATTTTGTTTTCTTTTACCTGGGTTTGTTGCATGTGTTTCTTCCTTTCTTCCTTACGTATAAGTAGCCACTCAATCTGAAGATATCGTGGCTAAGTAATTTCTAAGTATAGCAGGGTAAATATTGTTTGTCTACAAATGTTTTGCAAAAGAGGGAAAAATCGTTTATACTGAAAATGATCTGCGTGCTCGTATTTGCATGAACAGCGCAGATCGCAGTATACTAAGCGAAAGAAATCCTGTGCGGAGGAAAGATTTATGGAGAAAGACAAGAAAAAAAGACCATGGGTGACGTATCTGGCGCTCGCTCAGCTCGCGATCGCGGTGGCGATCATGACATACGGCACATTTTCCAAAAAGCTGACGGGGCGGCAGTCGGATATTCTGATCACGGCTTCGCTGCTGATCTTCTGGATTTTAACGGATATTGTCGAGCCAGTCGTGATGAAGCGGTTCGCAGGGATCACGCAGGAGCAGAAAACGGCTTATATGAAGTTTATTGCGCTTGATTTTGCCGGACTTGCCGGAATCGCATATTTCCTGTACAGTATGGGAAATGCAGGCGGAAACGGTATTGTGGGCGCGATGATCTACGTGATCACCATGAAGCCAAAGCGTGACAGCCAGGACGTTTTTTATCACGGTGTGAAGGAAACGGAACCGGAGATATCAGAGGAGACAGACGAAGCGGCGGGGAAAGACGAAGCGGCAGGCGAAACAGCGCCGGAGCGGGCAGACGACCAGACAGCAGGTCAAACAGCGCCGGAGCGGGCAGACGACCAGACAGCAGGTCAAATGGTGACGGAGCAGCAGGAAAGCGACGGAGAGGCATAGAGCGCAGGAAGTCAAATGCCCCGCAGGAGGCCGCGGGGATGACCTGGCTTGTTCTTTCCGCCAAAAGGGACGGGGATCTGACCCTCGCGGCAATTGCCAAATGGATGTGCGGGCATATGCCGGGCTCGTTGCGCGCGGGAATAAATCCGCGGACGCACGCATACGATAGGAACAAGAAATCAGCAGAGTGTGCCTATGAAGGAAACGATGATCCGCGGCGGACGGTGGATGTTCGTGCTGTTCGCATTTATGATTTTTTTCAGCATTTACGTACAAAAGCAGCAGGAAACACAGGCGGTCGGCGCGCAGCCGGATGCGGGAGCGGAAAATGTACAGCCGGATTCCCAAGATGCAGCCGCGCAGTCAGATATAGAAGAAGATAGTATGCCGCAGAAAATTGCGCTCACCTTTGACGACGGTCCCCATCCGGTGTACACGCAGAAGCTCCTGGAGGGGCTGCGGCAGCGTGGCGTGAAAGCCACGTTTTTTGTAGTTGGAGAGAACATCCCGGGGCGGGAGGAGCTGATACGGCAGATGGCGGAGGACGGACATTTAATCGGAAATCACACCTATGACCATGCGGACGTCAGCAAAATGAGCAGTGAAAAGGTGTGCGAGGAGCTGCAGAAAACCAGTGACCTTGTGGAAGAAATCACCGGGGAGGCGACGCCCTACGTGCGCCCGCCGTTCGGCAACTGGGACGATAATCTGGACTGCCTCATCTCGATGATCCCTGTGCGCTGGACGATCGATCCCTTAGACTGGACGACGGCAAACACCGCACAGATTGTCGACAAAGTAGTGACAAAGGCATCCGACAACGACATCATTCTGCTGCACGACTACTACGAATCTTCTGTAGAAGCGGCGCTGCAGATCGTGGATATCCTGCAGGCGCGCGGTTTTGTGTTCGTGACGGTGGAGGAGCTGCTGCTGGAATAAACAGGGGCGCAGCGTTACCGTTGACGCCGGTCTCAAACTGTGAATGGTGTGAACGGCAATGGTCCGGCAAAGGTTACTGTTCAGGTCAGGACTTTGCATTCACTGCGACGCGCAGCTAGTCCTGTGGGCAAAGTCCGTAAGAAAGTGATACAGGTGTGAGCAAATCCCATTCGCGGAGCGAATTTTAAATGGATTTGCGAATGTTACTGTGAACGACGTGAACAGTAACCGGCAAAGGAAGAACAGGAAGGAAATACGATGGATTTATTTGATTATATGAGACAAAATACCATGGAGCGTGAAGCGCCGCTTGCTTCGCGCCTGCGCCCGCGCACACTGGAGGAGGTGGTCGGGCAGCAGGAGATCATCGGGGAGGGAAAGCTTTTGTACCGTGCGATCAAGGCGGATAAGCTGAGCTCGCTGATTTTTTACGGACCGCCCGGCACGGGGAAAACAACGCTTGCGAAGGTGATCGCCAACACGACCAGCGCCGATTTTAAGCAGATCAATGCGACGGTTGCCGGGAAAAAAGACATGGAGGACGTGGTGAGGGCGGCGAAGGACAGCCTTGGCATGTATGGAAGAAAGACGATTCTTTTCGTGGATGAGATTCACCGCTTCAACAAGGGGCAGCAGGATTATCTTCTGCCGTTTGTGGAGGACGGCACACTGATCCTCATCGGAGCGACGACGGAGAATCCGTATTTTGAGGTGAACAGCGCGCTCATTTCCCGCTCCGTCGTGTTTGAGCTGAAGCCGCTCGCGAAGGAGGACATCTGCAAGTTAATTGACCGCGCGGTGTACGATAAAGAGCGCGGGATGGGCAATTACGGCGCGGTGATCGATGAGGATGCAAAGAATTTTCTGGCGGATGTGGCGGGCGGAGACGCCCGGGCAGCGCTGAACGCAGTGGAGCTTGGCGTTCTCACAACAGAGCGCGGCAGTGATGGGAAAATTCATCTGACGCTTGACGTAGCGTCAGAGTGCATTCAGAAACGGGCGGTGCGTTATGACAAAACAGGGGACAATCATTACGATACGATCTCGGCGTTCATCAAGAGTATGCGCGGCTCTGATCCCGACGCGGCGGTCTATTATCTTGCGAGGATGCTGTATGCGGGTGAGAGCGTGACGTTTATTGCGCGCCGTATCATGATCTGCGCATCGGAGGATGTGGGAAACGCAGACCCGCAGGCTCTGCAGGTGGCGGTTGCCGCGGCGCAGGCGGTAGAGCGCGTCGGAATGCCGGAGGCGCAGATCATTCTTTCACAGGCGGTCCTGTACGTTGCCACGGCGCCAAAGAGCAATGCCGCCTGCAACGCGGTGTTCTCGGCGGCGGAGGCAGTGAAAAATTTCAAGGCGACCGTGCCGGTGCATCTGCAGGATTCCCATTATAAAGGAGCGGCAAAGCTCGGCCACGGCGTTGGCTATGAGTATGCGCACGACTTCCCGAAACACTTTTCGCGGCAACAGTATCTGCCCGATGAGATCAAAGACCAGGTATTCTATCATCCATCCGAAAATGGATACGAAAAGCAGATCCGGAAATATATGGACTGGTTACATGAGGCGTGAGAAAAGGGCTTCCTTGCCGGACCGCGGCTTTCTGCCCGCAGTAAAAAGCGGGCTGCGTCTGCCGGAATTTCTGGCGCGTCTGAGCTTTGCGCGGTACTTTTGCTTCAGCAGCTTATTTTTCATAGCATACTCATTTTTCTGCATACGTGCCTGCTGCTTCGTGTCCTTTCTGGCAAGCTTTTTCATCTCGGCGGTTTGTATCCGGGCGGTGTTTCTCACGGACAGCCCGATAACAAGTACGCCGATCGCCGCCTGGATAGCGAGCGTAAGCTTTTCCTGTTGATCCTGGGTTAAATTCATTATGTACTCCTTTTTGAATAAATGAGTTTTTATTTTCCACCAGTATACCACACAGAAGGAAAAAGGGGAAGAGGTAGCCGCGCCTTGTTGACAGGAAATGCAGCGGAAGCTATAATCTATAAATAGGTAATTTGGAAAAGGGAGCGGAGGAAAAATGCAGGACCAGGCAGAAACGCAGAGACGCATGTGGGGTGAAAAGCCGTACCGCTCTCTGGATTTCCGACTGCGGGAGCAGTTTGGCGAAAAAGTGTATAAGCTTTCTCTGAACGGAGGAATGACCTGCCCGAACCGCGATGGAACCGTGGGAACGGGCGGCTGTATTTTCTGCAGCGCGGGCGGGAGCGGGGAATTTGCCGCCGACCGCAGTCTGTCGATTACAGAGCAGATTCGTTGGCAGAAGGAAGCATTGCGTAAAAAGAAGCCGGCGAGAAAATACATCGCCTATTTTCAGGCATACACAAACACGTACGCGCCTGCGGCATATCTGGAAAAAATCTTTACGGAAGCAATCGGGGATGACGAGGTGGCGGTGCTCTCGGTAGCCACAAGACCAGACTGCCTGCCCGAAGAAGTGCTGGAGCTTCTTGGGCGACTGAATCACAAAAAGCCCGTGTGGGTAGAGCTGGGGCTGCAGACGATACATCCGCAGACGGCGCGCTTTATCCGCAGAGGCTATGAGCTTTCCTGCTTTGAGGAGGCGGTGCGCGGGCTGCGCAGCCGCAATATTGAAGTGATCGTACACACCATTCTGGGGCTTCCGGGAGAGGGACGAAAAGAAATACTGGAGACGATAGACTATCTGAATCGGGCAGACATCCAGGGCATCAAGCTGCAGCTATTGCACATTCTGCGCGGCACGGATCTCGGGGAACTGTACCTGCGGCAGATGCACGGCGCGCGCGGCTGCGATGAAATACCGGATGCAAACGATGCGGCGGAGCAGCCTGCGATACAGGTTCTGTCTATGGACGCTTACATTGACCTGATCCTGGATTGTGTGGTGCATTTGTCGCCGGATATCACGATCCATCGGCTGACAGGGGACGGCCCGAAAGAGCTTCTTTTAGCTCCGCTCTGGAGCAGCAAAAAGCGGACGGTGCTGAACACCATTCACAGCCGGATGAGGGAAGAGGCAATCTGGCAGGGGAAATATTTTTCAGAGCAATGATAGAAGGGGCAGCAGACTCCGGCAATACGTGAGAGGGGGATCGCACATGCAGGATGTGCATACACTTTACAAATTGATTATCTTATCTATGCTGGACAAGGTGGAATTTGAGCTTACGAACAGCCAGATCACGGCGTTTATACTGGAAGAGCAGTACACGGATTACTTTACCGTGCAGGAGACGCTGGCGGACATGATAGAATCCGGTCTTTTGGAGGCAAAAACGATCCGCAACAGCACGCGCTATGTGATGACCGAGAGCGGGAAGGAGACGCTTGCTTATTTTGGAAATGATGTTTCCGACGGGATAAAAGCCGATATTGAAACGTATTTCCGCAAGAATAAGCTGCAGATGCGAAATGACAACGCGGTGATCGCAGATTATTACCGGACAAGTGGAAATGAATTTACGGCGAAGCTCCAGGTGAAGGAGAAGGAGAATATTCTGGTGGAGGTGGCGCTTACGGTGCCTCTGGAGCAGCAGGCGATCGTTCTCTGCGATAACTGGAAAAAGAAGAGCCAGCAGATTTACGGATACCTGATGAAAGAATTAATGTAGAGGAACATCATGAAGATTTTACTGGCGGCCATCAACGCAAAATATATACATTCCAATCCGGCGGTGTATAGTCTGAAAGCATACGCGGAGCGTTTCCTGAAGGAAAAGGGCGGGCACGCAGCCTGTGAAGATACGGCGGCGCCGCGGCAAAGCGGCGGGAAAGGAACGCCTGCTTTTTGCGGGATAGAAATCGCAGAATTTACAATTAACCAGGAGACGGACGAAATCCTGCGCGGGATTTACAAAAAGAAGCCGGATGTACTGGCGTTTTCCTGCTACATCTGGAATCTCAGGAAGGTGGAAGAGCTTCTTGATGATCTGCCGCATATCCTGCCGGAGACGGAGTTATGGCTTGGCGGACCGGAGGCATCCTATGATGCGGAGGCGTTTCTTGCGAACCATCCGCAGGTGCGCGGCGTCATGGTGGGCGAGGGAGAGGAAACCTTTGCGGAACTTGCCGCCTGGTATTCCTGCCGTGAGAGCGGGCAGCCGGATATCCGTGGAATCGTGTTTCGGGATACAATGGGAGCGGTCCATACCACTGCGCCGCGTCCGTGTCTTGATATGGATAAACTGCCGTTTCTGTACGATTCCCTGGAAGATTTTGAAAACCGCATCATTTACTATGAGAGCAGCCGCGGCTGTCCGTTTTCGTGCAGCTACTGTCTTTCTTCTATAGATAAAAGTGTGCGCTTCCGCAGTACGGAAAAGGTGAAGCGCGAACTGGCTTTTTTTCTGGAGCAGAAGGTTCCGCAGGTGAAGTTTGTGGACCGGACGTTTAACTGCCGTCACAGCCACGCAATGGAAATCTGGCGGTTTATCAGAGAACATGACAACGGTGTGACAAATTTTCATTTCGAAATCGCAGCTGAGCTGCTGAGTGAAGAGGAACTGGCGCTTTTAAATACCTTCCGTCCGGGGCTGGCACAGATGGAGATCGGAGTGCAGTCGACGAATCCGAAGACACTGGCGGAAATCAATCGGATTTCTGATTTTGAAAAACTGTCTGCGATCGTGCGAAGGCTGCAGAGCGGCGAAAATATCCACCTGCATCTCGACCTGATCGCCGGGCTGCCCTGTGAGGATTATGAAAGCTTTGTGCGTTCTTTTAATGATGTGTACGGACTGCACCCGGAGCAGCTTCAGCTTGGCTTTCTGAAGGTCTTAAAGGGATCGAAGATGCACCGGAGGGCGGCGGATTACGGGCTTTGCTACCGAAGGCAGCCGGTTTACGAGGTGCTGCATACCCGCTGGGTTTCCTACGGCGAGCTTCTGAAGCTGAAAATGGTCGAGGAGATGGTGGAGGTCTACTACAACAGCGGACAGTTTGCGCACACCATGGGCCGTCTGGAGGGGGAATTTGCGCATCCGTTCGCAATGTATCTGGAGCTGGCAGAGTATTACGAGCGCAGCGGGAATGCCGGAAAGAAGCACACGCGGATGGCGCGCTTTGATATTTTACGCGATTTTATCCGCACAAAAACGGACGCTGCGCTTTATGATGAGCTGCTGATTTTTGATCTGTATCTGCGCGAAAACAGCAAGAGCCGCCCGGCATGGGCGGGGGATCAGAACGCCGACAAACCGGAGATGCTGGCGTTTTTCCGAAGGGAGGAGGAAAAACGCAGTCTGCTCGCGGGCTATGAGGGGCGCAGTGCGAAGCAGATGATGAACATGACGCATCTGGAGCGGTTTCATTACAATGTATGCGGGGACTGCCGGGAGGGGACACGCTGGATCCTGTTTGATTATCAGAAGCGCAGTCCGCTGACACAGGAAGCGGCTGCCTGCGAGGTGGTATTGTAAGAGAAAGGAAGCAGCATTACTGTTCACATAAAATTTACTTGATAGATTTGGCAAAATAGCATAGAATAGACATAGCATCGGATAGCTATTAACAGGCTGAGGATAAGAGGTGATAAATATGGCGAACATGAAAAAGAAGGACGATAGAAGACGTGTAATTGCCGCAGTGATCGCAATTCTGCTGATCCTGGCGATGGTGGTCACGACGATTATCGGCGCGTTTTTATAAGAAAGACCGGGGGTATAAAATGAAATTAAAAAAGAGGTTTCTGATTACGCTTATTTTCGCATTTGCGGCGATGGGCGTCTTTTGTGCATCTGCAGAGGAGCAGGTGCGCGTTGGCGATGGTATCTATATTAGCGATATCAATGTGTCCGGCATGACATACAGCGAGGCGGATACGTTGGTGGAGCAGCGGATCGCGCAGGCACGCTCGGCGGTGATCACTGTCCAGGTGGGAGAGGACAGCGTTGAAGCGACGGCAAGCGAGCTTGGGCTGCAGTGGGATAACAGAAACGTGGTGCAGGACGCCATCGATCTTGGCAATTCCGGCAATCCGATAAAGCGCTACAAGGACAGGAAAAATCTTGGACAGGAAACACAGGTGCTCCCGCTGAAATTCAGTGCGAACGCAAATGCGGTGAGAGATTTTATCGAAGAAAAATGCAAGCAGTTTGAGAAGGAAGCGCAGGAGGTATCCGTCAGCGCCGACGGCAGCGGCGGAATCAATATACAGCCGGGCGTTACCGGTCAGGTTATCAACGTAGACGAATCGGTAAAAGCGGTGCAGGACTACATTGCAAACGAATGGCAGGGCGGAGAGGGGACGGTTGCGCTGGCTGTCGAGCTGGATGAGCCGCGCGGAAGCGAGGAGGATCTGGAATCCATTACAGACTGCCTTGGCACGTATACGACGCCTTATGGTTCCACCGCCGGGCGAAATATGAATGTAGAGCGCGGTGCGGAGCTGATCAATAATCATATTGTTTATCCGGGTGAGACCTTCTCCGTATGCGATCATCTGGTACCGTTTACGGCGGAAAACGGCTACGAGCTGGCGCCGGAATATGCGATGGGGCGTGTTGTACAGGGCTACGGCGGCGGTATCTGCCAGGTGTCCACAACGCTGTACAACGCATTGCTGCTGGCGGAGCTTGAAATTGTCGAGCGGCATAATCACACAATGACGGTGTCCTACGTTCCGTATTCGATGGATGCGGCGATCGCTGAGGGCAGCATGGATCTGGTGTTCCGCAATAATCTGGATACGCCGATCCTGATCTCCGGCTATGCCTACGGCGGCGAGCTGACTTTTAGTATCTGGGGCAAGGAGACGCGTCCGGCAGACCGCTTTATCTATTATTACAGCAATACGATCAGTGAAACGTACCCGGAAGGCGTAGCGCTTTATGCGGCGCCGGATCAGCCGGTCGGATACTTTAACCAGGTGCAGTCGGCGATGAGCGGTGTGAGCGCGGAGTGCTGGAAAGAGATAACGTACAACGGTGAGACGACGACAGAGCTTGTGAACACCAGCTACTACCAGGCAACACCGGCGAGCTGGGAGGTTGGAACGAGTGGAGCCTCGGACGCATTGCTGAATGCGATCGCGTTAAACGATCTGGCGGCGGCGCAGGCGGCGGCAGCGGGAGTTACCACGCAGACGGAGACCACAGAAACGGATACGGTTGCGACGGAGACGCCGGCTACCGATACAGTTACCACAGAAACACCGGCGACCGATACGGTTGCTACGGAAACACTGGCAACGGATTATGTCGATCCCAACGCCGGATATGATACGGGCGCGGGAGACGGAGTTGTGATCTGGGAGTAGGAAATTCAGATTAAAGAGAGAAAAAGTATGAAAACAGGAAAAATTTCGGAATCAGTTTTAAAGCGTTCCGTTTTGAAGCAATGTACAGGCACGCATCCGGCAGTGTTGCAGGGCGCCGAAAGCGGCGGTGATTGCGCAGTCATTTTAACGGCAGAGAAATCTGCCGTTTCCTGTTCTGTGCATCCTGCGATGCTGGATACCATAAAAAAGGTGCGTTTTGCCGTGGAACATGCGGTAAATAATCTGGGGTGCTCCGGCGCGGAGCCGACGGCGGCGCTTCTGACTGTGCTGCTGCCCAGGGAAGCGGAGGAAGCGCTTTTAAAAGAAATCATGCGGGAGGCGGAAGCCGTCTGCAAAGAATTAAAAATACAGATCGCCGGCGGGCATACGGAGGTAAATCCGGCAGTGAAGCTTCCCGTGCTGACGGTGACGGCGCTTGGAACCGTAGACGCCGGGCGTGCGGCAGATGCCGGGACTGATGCGGACGCTGTACTTTGTGCGAAAAATGCTTTGCCCGGCATGGATCTTCTGGTGGCAGGCACGATCGGGCGCGAGGGGACGGCGCTGCTTGCATGGGCGCACGAAGAGGAATTAAAGAAGCGGTTCCCAGTGACATTTGTGGAGCAGGCGAAGAGCTTCGGGAAAAGCATCAGCATTCTGCAGGCGGCGCGCATTGCAAAGGACTGCGGCGCGGCGGCGCTGCACGACGCTTCGCAGGGCGGCATTTTTGGAGCACTGTGGGAGTTGTGTGAGGGCGCAAAGTGCGGCCTGACAGCGGAGCTTCGAAAAATCCCTATCCGCCAGGAGACGATTGAGATCTGTGAATATTTTGGCTGTCATCCCTACTGCCTGCTTTCGGGCGGCGCGCTTCTGATCGCGGCACCGGACGGACGGCGGGTGGAAATGGAGCTTGCGGGGCACGGTATTCCGGCGGCAATTATTGGAAAGCTGACAGAGTCCAACGACCGGATACTGATAAACGGCGAGGAGCGGCGTTTTCTCGATCGTCCCGCGCAGGATGAGATCTGGAAGGAGAGAGGCATGTTATGAGCAGGTTGAATATTGTATTATTTGAGCCGGAAATTCCGTCAAACACAGGGAATATCGGCAGAACCTGCGCGGCGACCGGAGCGCGGCTGCATCTGATCGAGCCGCTTGGCTTCAGCCTGAGTGAAAAGGCGATCAAACGGGCAGGGATGGATTACTGGAAGGAGCTTGATGTCACGCGTTATCTTGATTTCGAGGAATTTCTGGAGAAAAATCCGGGAGCGAAAATCTACATGGCAACGACGAAAGCGCCGCAGACCTACACAGAGGTGCATTATGAGCCGGACTGTTATCTGATGTTTGGGAAAGAGAGCGCCGGCATTCCGGAGGAAATCCTTCTGGAGCATCAGGAGACGGCAGTGCGCATTCCGATGATCGGGGAGACGCGCTCTTTAAATTTAAGCAATGCGGTGGCGATCGTACTCTACGAGGCTCTGCGTCAGAACCGGTTCGCTCAGATGGAGCTGACTGGGCACCTCACAAAATACGACTGGAGGTAAAATGGGCGGCAGAGTTTTGCACAGACCGGCGCGAAAGGATACTGACGCAGGGAATGCATATTTTACAGCGCTTCTGCCGCGCGGAATTTATAGCCGACGCCCCATACCGTATCCAAAGACCATGTTTCATGGTCTTTTATTTTTTCGCGGATGCGTTTGATATGTACGTCGATCGTCCGGGCGTCCCCGATGTAATCGTAGCCCCAGACATGGTCGAGGAGCTGTTCGCGCGTGAACACCTGATTGGGAGCTGATGCCAGGAAGTAAAGCAGCTCCAGCTCTTTGGGCGGCATGTCCACTGTCTCGCCATCGCAGGTCACGCTATAATTGGAAAGGCTGATGATAAGCTGCGGATATTCCACATATTTCGGGAGCGACCGCTTCGCAGCGGTGGGCGGCGGCGTCAGCGTGCGGCGCCAGATGGCGTGGATTCTGGAAATCAGCTCGCGCGTGTCAATCGGCTTTTCCAGAAAATCATCCGCTCCGGCGTCCAGCGCCCGCACCCTTTCCAGCACATCCCTGCTGCTGGAAAGAACCAGCAGCGGCGTGCTCCTGGCCGGGCGCAGCTCCCGGAAAAGATCGGCATAATCAATGCGCGGTACGGTGTCCTTGTCCACCACGATAAAATCTGCCTGCCGTGCGGCAAGCTCTCTGGCGGCGGTGGCTCCGTCAAAAGCCACCTGCACCTCTGAAAATCCGGTTTTTAAAGCATCCCGCAGCGTGCGGGCAGTTTGTATATCCTGTTCCACAAGCATCAGTTTTTGTGGGCTGTTCATGCTTACCTCCTGTTAATTTTTGAAAGTCACAATTGTCACCCCGGCGTCTCCTTCCCCAAATTCTCCGAGCCGGTAGGATTCCACATGCTTCTGGCGGCGCAGATAATTGTGTACCGCTTTTCGAAGCGCCCCTGTTCCCTTTCCGTGTACGATGCGCACGCTCGGCATGTGGGAGAGGTAGGCGTCGTCCAGGTATTTGTCCAGCTCAGCGATCGCCTCGTCGGTAGTCTTTCCGAGCAGATTGATCTCGATGCCAACGGAAGCGGATTTCGACATTCTGATTTTTCCGCTGCCAGTCTGACGCTTGTAGGGCGTCGCTGCCTCGATGTCGGCGATTTTTTCCAGATCCTTAATATTTACCTGCGAGCGCAGAATGCCCATCTGTACGAAGAGATTTCCCTTTGCGTCCGGAAGCGTGCTGACGATTCCCTTTAAGTTCATGCTCAGCACACGCACGCTGTCGCCGAGGTGCAGATCTTTTGGCTGAAGCTCCTTCGACGGTGCGCGCTGTGCTTTCAGCGTCATATTTTTTTCTACGGAGGACATTTTCTCGCGCAGACGGGAGCGCTCCTGCTCCATCGCTCTGGAGTCAATGCCCTGTTTCCCGAATTTGTTGAAGTTTTTGATGGTCGTGTCGGCGTATTCCTTCGCCTCGCGCAGAATCGCGTGCGCCTGCTCGTTTGCCTCGCGCAGAATGCGCTCGCGGCTTGCATCCAGCGTTTCCTGCTTCTGCTCCAGCCGTTTTTTCAGCCGCTCGATCTCGTCTTTATAATGATTGATCTCTTCGCGCTCGCGCTCGATCGTCACGCGGCTTGTCTCCAGGTCGCTGATGAGCGATTCGAAATCCTCATCCTGTTGGGAGAGCTGCCCGCGCGCTTCTTCAATAATATATTCCGACAATCCGAGCTTTGCGGAGATGGCAAATGCGTTGCTCTTGCCGGGAATGCCGATCAGAAGGCGATAGGTGGGGCACAGAGTTTCGACATTAAATTCGCAGCAGCCATTTTCTACGCCGGGGGTGGAGAGCGCATAAACCTTCAGCTCACTGTAGTGCGTGGTTGCCATTGTGCGGATGCCCGCGCGGTGCAGGTTTGAAAGCACAGAGATAGCAAGCGCGGCGCCCTCCGTCGGATCGGTCCCGGCGCACAGCTCGTCGAAGAGCACCAGCGAGCGCTCGTTTGCTTCATTTAAAATAGATACAATATTTGTCATATGCGCCGAGAAGGTACTGAGGCTCTGCTCGATGCTCTGCTCGTCGCCGATATCCGCGAATACCTCCTCAAAAACAGCAAGCTCCGACTGGTCGAACGCCGGAATGTGCAGACCGGACTGCCCCATCAGTGTGAACAGCCCTACGGTTTTCAGAGAAACCGTTTTTCCGCCGGTGTTCGGGCCGGTGATGATAAGCTGGTCGAATTCTTTTCCAAGACGGATGTCGATGGGAACGACCTTCTTTTTATCGAGCAGCGGGTGACGTCCCTTCTTGATGTTGATGATGCCTTTGTCGTTTAAGACCGGCTCGCTGCCGTTATAGGATTTGGAAAGCTGTGCGCGTGCAAAAATAAAATCCAGCTTTGTGAGCAGCGTAAGATCGCTCTCCAGGGCTTCCAGCTCGGCGCCTGCCTGCCCGCTTAAATTTGCGAGGATCACTTCAATTTCTTTTTCTTCCCTGATTTCCAGCTCGCGCAGCTCGTTATTCAATTTAATGACTGCCATCGGTTCGATGAACAGCGTGGAGCCGGTGGAGGACTGGTCGTGGATCATGCCCTGCACCTGTCCGCGGTATTCTGCTTTTACCGGCAGGCAGTAGCGCCCGTTTCGCATGGTGATGACGGCGTCCTGCAGATAGGTGCGCGAGGAACCGTTTACCATGGAATTGAGCTGGGCGTGTACCTTGTCGTTCATCTGGCGCATTGCGCGGCGGATGCTGCGAAGCGTGGGGCTTGCGTCGTCGCTGACCTCCTCCTCGGAGGGCAGGCAGCGGCGGATCTCATTTGCAACCGGTGTGAGCGGCTGCAGCGCGTCAAACATCACGTCCAGGGTGCTTGGCTCTGCGTCGGTGTTTTCCTTGCGGGAGTAAGCCTTTACGCGGCTGCAGACCTCAAGAAGATGGCAAATGGCAAGCAGCTCGGACGGACCGAGAATGCTTCCGACCTCCAGACGCTTCAGCGAGCCGCGGATGTCGGTGATACCGGAGAAGGAGACATGTCCCTTCTGGTAGAGCATGGCCAGCGCCAGGCTGGTCTCCGCCTGCAGCATACGGATCTCTTCGATGTCGGAGGAGGGCAGCAGATTTTTGCAAAGCTCCTTTCCGAGCACGGAACCGGCAAGCTCCGTCAGACGGTCGATGATTTTATGATATTCTAATGTTTTCAGCACTTTTGTGTTCATGAAAACCTCCTTATTGCGTATAAACAGTGAAACTCTGGTTTGCTGTGAACGGAGTGCACAGTAACATTAGTTTATCACATAATAAGGCAATCTGCAAATTTATCTTGTTATTGGCGGGCGGTTTTAGTATAATAGCTCCGAAGGAGCCTCCGCGTGCTGCGGAGGAACCGTACATAAAACAGAAACTGTGATTTTGTGAAGATAGAATGAGGAGCAATTTATATGAAATTTATCGGCAATTTTAAAGAGGGAGACCGTATCAGCGATATTTATCTGTGCAAGTACAAGCAGGCGGCAATGACGAAGAACGGCAAGCCGTATGAAAACGTGATCCTGCAGGATAAGACCGGCACCATCGATGCGAAAATATGGGAGCCGAATTCGGGCGGCATAGAGGAATTTGAGGCGATGGATTACGTGGACGTCGTGGGAGATGTGAGCAACTTCCAGGGTGCGCTGCAGCTTTCCATCAAGCGCGTCCGCAGAGCGCAGGAGGGCGAGTACGAACCGCAGGATTACCTTCCGGTTTCCGAAAAAGACGTGGACGAAATGTACGGCGAGCTGAAGCAGATCCTTGGCACGGTGCAGAATCCGTATCTGGAGCAGCTTCTCGCCATGTATTTTGAGAATAACGAGGCGTTTGAGAAGGCGTTTAAGTTCCACTCCGCTGCAAAAGCGGTGCATCACGGCTTTGTGGGAGGGCTTTTGGAGCATACGCTCGGAGTGGTGAAGCTCTGCGACTTTTACTGCAGACAGTACCCTGATCTGAACCGCGACCTTCTGCTGACAGCGGCGGCATTTCATGACATCGGGAAAATGAAGGAGCTTTCCGTGTTCCCGGAAAATGACTACACGGACGACGGGCAGCTTCTCGGACATATTTACATGGGAACCGAGCTGGTGCGCGCGAGCATCCGCCGCATCCCGAATTTCCCGAAGCGCCTTTCCGCGGAGTTGTGCCACTGCATCCTCGCTCACCACGGGGAGCTGGAGTACGGTTCGCCCAAAAAGCCGGCGCTGATCGAGGCGGTGGCGCTGACCATGGCGGACAACACCGACGCCAAGCTGGAATCTTTTAAGGAGATCATCAAAGGCGCGGGCGACAATAATGGCTGGCTTGGATTTAACCGCATTTTTGATTCAAACGTGCGCAGGACAAGCCGCTGACAGGCGTGGCAGGGAAACTGCAAGGACTGATGCGGGAGCCTGCTGCTGTAAAATCTGAGCACGAAAAATAGCAGAAAGTCAAATGAGAGATATGCAGATTTTTATCCGCATGTCTCTTTTTTTGTTTAGAATATTAAAAAAGACTATTGACATATCTAGCAACTTAGTGTACTATATATCTAGTACACAGATACACTTAAAAGAAGGAGGAAATTATGGACTACAATCCGGCACTCCCTATTTATTTACAGGTGATGACGGCTATCAAGCATGATATTGTCGCCGGAAGGCTCGCGCTTGGCGAGAAGATGCCGTCTGTCCGCGATCTTGCGATCCAGTATACCATCAACCCCAATACGGCAGGCAGAGTGTACAAGGAGCTGGAGAGCGAGGGGGTATGCTTTACAAAACGCGGCATGGGAACCTTTGTGACGGAGGATAAGGAAAAGGCGGCACAGATGAAAGAAGAAATGGCAGGTGACCTTATCAGCCAATTTCTGGGGGGGATGAAGCGTCTTGGCATCTCCGGGGAAGAGGCGGTGGAGCTGCTCGGGCGCTACCAGGCAAAAACGGAAGCGGCGGGCGACAAAGCGCAGTAGACAACAATTAAAAGAAGGAGAGAATAAATATGTTAGAATGCAGGGAAATCACAAAGCTTTACGGAAGAAAAGCAGCGGTGGACAATGTTTCCTTTAAGCTGGAGCCGGGCAGGATCTACGCGATGCTCGGTCCGAACGGAAGCGGAAAGACCACGCTGATGAAAATGGCGGTCGGGCTGGTAAAGCCGAGCAGCGGCGGCTTCTTCTACAATGGAGAGCCGGTCGGTCCGAAGAGCCGCCGGGAGGTCGCTTACATGTCCACGGAGCCGTATTTTTACAACTGGATGACGATTAAGGACGTTGGCAAATATTACGACGACTTTTTCGAGGACTTTTCCATGGAACACTACGAGCGTCTGATCGGACGGATGGAGCTTTCGCCGGAGATGAAGACGAAGAGCCTTTCCTCCGGCATGATGGCGAAGCTGAAAATAGCCGTCACCATGGCGAGAAAAGCAAAGGTATACTTGCTGGATGAGCCGCTAAACGGCATCGACCTGCTGGCGCGCGATGAGATTATCCGCAGCGTGCTGGAGTCGGCGGGCGAGGACACCACGCTGGTGATCTCAAGCCACCTGGTCGATGAACTGGAAAAGGTGGTAGACTGCGCTATCTTTATGAAAGAAAGTCACTTGGTGGAAATGGTCGGCGTGGAGGAGCTGCGCGAGGAGCGCGGAAAATCTGTGGTAGATCTGTACCGGGAAATTTATGGACATGGAGGGGAAACAACATGCTGAAATTAATGAAATACGAACTGCGCAAAACGATGTTTTCAAAATTTATTCTTCTGATTATAACGGCAGTTGTGGAAATCGCCTATCTCATCGGCGTATTCTTCGACTGGGACAAAGGGCTTGTGATTGGGATTATTGGTCTGTTGTGCTGCGCTATGTTCGGCATCCTTTATATCGGTATCGAAAGCCTGCTGGTGTTTCACCGCGACCTGAATACCAAGCAGAGTTATATGCTGTTTCTCACGCCGACGAACAGCTACCAGGTGCTCGGCGCAAAGGTGCTCGAAAACGGCATATCCATTCTGCTTACCGGCGCCTGCTTTGCCGCGCTTGCAGCGCTCGACTTTACCGTCGGCGTCATTTACATCGGCGGCGTAAAACAGTTTCTGGATATGCTGCATGATCTGATGATTAACCTCCAGTTGGAAATCAATATTTCCGCACAGAGTCTTGCGATGGGATTTTTCTCCATCCTGGTCTCCTGGCTGATGCTGGTGGTGACGGGCTATCTGGCAATCACCCTCTCCGCTACGGTTCTGGCGGGCAGACGCTTCAGCGGCGTAGTGAGTTTTATCCTTTATCTGCTGCTCGGATGGGTGTGCGGCTGGATTGTAGACAAATGCATTCCGGCATCCATGGCAAATGAGATGCTGCAGTACGGTCTGACGATCGGAGCATTATTTATTGAAATTGTTGTGATGTATCTGGCGGCCGGCTGGATTATGGAGCGGCGGCTGAGTGTTTAATATAGCGCTGGATTTGATCGGAGAGGACAGCGTGCATGGTTGAGGGAGGATTTTGAAGGATCTATGAAGAAAGACGATATGGTACAACTGACAATCGAAGATATCAGCGCCGAGGGCTTCGGCATCGGACGCGCGGAGGATATGGTTCTCTTTGTGAAGGATACGATACCGGGTGATGAGATTGAGGCAAAGGTCATGAAGCTGAAAAAGACGTATGGCTACGCCCGTCTGATGAAGCTTCTTACTCCCTCGCCCTTCCGGGTACCGGCGGTGTGCCCGGTGGCAAGGCAGTGCGGCGGCTGTCAGATCCAGGAGATGAATTATCAGGAGCAGCTTCGGTTCAAGGAGAAAAAGGTGCGTGAAAATCTGGAGCGTATCGGAAAATTCACGGATATCCCGATGGAGCCGATCATCGGCATGGAGCAGCCGTTTTACTACCGCAACAAAGCACAGTTTCCTATCGGGAGGGACAAAAACGGACGCATCGTTGCCGGATTTTATGCGGGACGCACGCATTCCATCGTTGACAACCGCAAGTGTTTCCTTGGAGCAGAGGTAAACGAGGAAATTTTAAATATCATCATTTCCTACATGGAAAAAGAGCTTGTCAGTCCGTATGACGAGACGACCGGGCGCGGGCTGGTGCGCCATGTGCTGATCCGCTGCGGCTTTACGACGAAGGAAGTGATGGTGTGCATCGTGGTTAATGGACGCACGCTCCCGAAGGAGGAAAAGCTGGTGGAGGCGTTGACAAAGATACCGAACATGACCAGTATTTCCATCAACACGAACCGCGAAAAGACGAACGTCATCATGGGAAAGGATGTGCGGGTCCTCTGGGGAAAACCGTACATCGAAGATTATATTGGAAACATCCGCTACCAGATATCGCCGCTCTCGTTTTTCCAGGTGAATCCGGTGCAGACGGAAAAGCTGTATTCGCTGGCTTTGGAATACGCGGGGCTGACCGGAAATGAGACGGTGTGGGATCTGTACTGCGGCATCGGAACGATCTCGCTGTTTCTGGCGCAGAAGGCGCGTCAGGTGTACGGCGTTGAGATCATTCCGCAGGCGATCGACGACGCCTGCCGCAACGCGAAGATCAACGGCATTGCAAACGCGCAGTTCTTTGTGGGCAGAGCGGAGGAAATCCTGCCGGAGGTCTATCGGAAGCACCGCATTCACGCGGAGGTGATCGTGGTCGACCCGCCGCGCAAGGGCTGCGACGATTCGCTGCTCTCTACCATTATTGAGATGCGGCCGGAGCGCGTAGTGTATGTGAGCTGCGACAGCGCTACGCTGGCGCGTGATCTGCGGATTCTGTGCGATAACGGCTACACGCTGAAGCGCTGCCGGGCGGTCGACCAGTTTCCAATGAGCGTTCACGTAGAAACCGCCGTGCAGCTTGAATGCTGCGCAGGTGGTTCAAAATAAGCAAGTCGTAGCCGTTTGGAAATATGACGGCAGAAAAGTATCAGGGAATATAAAAAGGCTGTGGGTGCGTGCGCAAGGGGAAATGAGCATGGCGCTCCGGCAGCAAAAAAATTGCTGCCGAAAAAGGGGAGATGAGAAAATGAGAACACATGACAGGATGATGGTGCTTTATTTGGTGTTTTTGTTTGTGACGATCAGCGTTGCCGGGTGGTGCATCGAGGTTCCGTTCCGTTCGCTGTTCTGCAGAAAATTAGTGATTCCGGGATTTTTGTACGGTCCGTACTGCCCGATCTATGGCTTCGGTGTGGTCGCCGTCACGCTTTTCTGCAATCATAAAAAGAAATGGGTTTCTTTTCTGGAAATCTTCGTGCTGGCGTCGGTGCTGGAATATGTTGTATCCTTTGCGTTTGAAACCATATTCCACAGGCTGCTGTGGGACTACTCTATGATACCTTTCAGCATCGGCACGCGTGTAAGTCCGCTGTTTTCCCTTATATGGGGCTTCTTCGGAGTGCTGATGCTGAAGGAAGCGGAGCCGCGCATCCGACAGTTTTACATGGATCACAGAAAACCGGCGGACATTGCCGCGACGACCGGGCTGGCGGTGATCGCCGCGGATGCCGTGGTGAGTGCGATCCGGTGAAATGAAAAACAGACGGGCGTCGGAAAATCCGGCGTCCGTCTGGCATTATCCGACCATCCCAGGCACAAGCTTTAACAGTAAAACAGAGGCAAGTCCATAATATGTGACCACGGCGACGAGGTCGTTGATGGTAGTGATAAGCGGACCGGAAGCCACCGCAGGATCGACCTTTATTTTTTTCAGCAGGATTGGAATCCCGGTTCCGGCGATGCTGGAGAGCACCATGGCTGTCAGCAGTGCGATTCCGGTGCAAAGTGAGATGGAAAACGCGTGCAGTGCTGTCTGCCCTTTAAATAGCATCAGATAGCCGCCGATGCACACAAAGGAGAGTGCGCCCAGGATGGCGCCGTTCAGAAAGCCGATGCGTGCTTCCTTGGTTATAAGAAAGAGCTTTTGCTTTGCAGTGAGCTGCTCGTCCATCAGCACACGGATCGTTACAGCAAGCGACTGCGTTCCGACGTTTCCGGCCATGTCGAGCACGAGCGACTGGAAGCTCACGAGCAGAGGAAGCTGTACGACAACAAACTCAAACAGGCTGACGGTGCCGGACACTACCATGCCAAGCCCGAGCAGGATGATCAGCCATGGAAGGCGTTTGGTGATACTTTTTTTCACCGGCTCCTGCAGATCCTCCTCCGAGGAAAGACCGCCGAACTTCGCATAATCGTCGCCCAGAATATCGTCGACGATGTCTATCATATCCTGCGAGGTCAGTACGCCCGCGAGACGATTGTTTTCGTCAAGAACCGGAATGGAATCCTCGGAATAGTCGCGGATGCGGTCCGCACAGTCTTCAATCAGCTCGCTCGCGTAGACATAGGGGTACGAGGTGGTAGTGATCGTCTCCAGCGGCGTCGATTCGCGGGCGATGATAAGATCCTTTAAATCCACCGCGCCCACCAGGACGCCGTCCCCGTCCAGTACGTAAATAGTGGAAATATTATCATTTTCTGACGCCTGCTCTATCAGCTCCTTCATTGCCTGGCGCACGCCGGCGCCCTCGACAACAGAAATATAGTTGGTGGTCATCCGACTGCCGATTTCTTCTTTGCCGAAGGAACTGGAGAGTGCGATTTCCTTTTTCAGATCGTCCTCCATCAGATCGATTATCGTGTCGCGCTGGTCTTTATCGAGCTGCTGCAGATATTCCACTGTCGATGTGACGTCAAAGGCGGAGAGAACCGCGACGCGCCTGCGCATGCTTATTTCTTCCAGATAAAGATTGCGCTGCGGCGAATACTCCAGCATATCTGCAAGCGTCTGCGTATCCAGAATACTGTAAAGCCTGTGGCGCTCATCCCTGCGCAGAAGCTCCAGCGCTTCCGCGAGATCCTTTTCGTGATATTCATGCAGGCGTTCCCGCAGAAGCTTCGGCGTCAGCCCGCTTCGGATCACGGTAATAATTTCACGGTCATAATCCGGGTGCTGCATTGCGGCTGCGGCGCCGCCTGAAATATTTTTTCTTGTCGTCATTGTCTGTATCCTCCCTTACTCAAGAATTGTCATATTGACTGAGCAAAGACAGGCGCTGAGATACCGACCGGCAAAAAGAGCACAAAAAAACCATTGCCGTCAGTAATATGCTCTACACCCGGCTCTGCTGATGATGTAGCGCAGTTTTCAAACAGACAATGGCAGCTATAAAAACGGTCAGAAAACAGACGGCGTGCGTCTGAAAACTTTCCGCCGGATAACTGCCCTGTCGCTACTTCGTCCACCGCTGCTGCCGTCCATAATCTCACCTCTCTTTTCAAAATTTATGGATGCCGGAGATAATCTGGGATCCTAAGGCTTATTCTAGCATTGCCTGCCGGAAATTTCAACAAGCGTTTTAAAATTGATTGAACGCAATGTTGCGGATCTTAGAAAAATAAGATAGAATGATTTGATAGAAAAAGCGGACGGATACCGCCCGTTCAGAAAATACGCAGAGAGGGAAAATTATGGTTTCATTTGAGAGCGATTATATTGCCGGGGCGCATCCTAGGGTATTGAAAAGACTGATGGAGACGAATCTGGAGCCGCTTTCCGGCTACGGGACAGATCCATACTGCGAAAGAGCAAAGAAAAAGATCCGCGAGGCGTGCGGATGTCCGCAGGCAGAGGTAGAATTTCTGGTGGGCGGCACGCAGACGAATGCCGTTGTGATCGCTTCTATGCTGAAGGATTACGAGGGCGTGGTTGCAGCGAAAACCGGTCACGTGAGCGTGCATGAGGCGGGCGCGATCGAGTATACCGGGCACAAGGTGCTGGAAATTTCGCAGAAAGAGGGAAAGATTCAGGCGGAAACGCTGCAAAAGTATATGGAAATGTATTATGCTGATGAAAATTTTGAGCATATGGTATTTCCGGGCATGGTTTATATTTCGCACCCCACGGAGTATGGCACGCTTTATTCTAAGAAGGAACTGCAGGATATCGCAGAGGTGTGTCATAAATATCAGATGCCGCTTTTTGTGGATGGCGCGCGCCTTGGCTACGGGCTGATGAGTCATGAGACGGACGTCACTCTGCCGGAACTGGCAGAGCTTTGCGATGTCTTTTACATTGGAGGCACCAAGGTGGGCGCGCTCTGCGGCGAAGCGGTGGTTTTTACGAAGGGAAACAAGCCGAAGCATTTTCTGACGTCTGTGAAAAAGCGGGGCGCGCTGCTTGCGAAGGGACGCCTGCTTGGCGTGCAGTTTGACGCGCTGTTTACCGACAATCTGTATTTTGAGATCGGACGCTATGCGATCGGGAAGGCGGAGGAGCTGAAAGAGATTTTCCGCAGCAAGAATCTTGATATTTATCTGGCCTCTCCCACAAACCAGCAGTTTATCATTCTGGAAAATAAACGAATGGAGGAGCTGAAGAAGGAGATAAAATTCAGCTTTTGGGAAAATCTCGACGACACGCACACTGTTGTCCGTTTTGTAACGAGCTGGTCCACGACAGATGCGGATATGGAGACGCTGCGGCGGGTATTGTAATCCGGGCTGTCCGAACGCTGTGATGGCCTGGTGTCGGTGCTGCCCTGCGCAGCCCAAAGACGGCGTCACTGGCGGTGGAGTGATTTCCTGATTATCTGCAGTATCGGAAGGAGGCGGACGGATGTCCCGTATGACAGGAAAAAATAACATTACCTCGAAGCAGTTTAACCGGGGACTTCTGCTGAAGCTGATCGCGACAAAGGTCTGCCGGACGCGCATCGAGCTTTCGAAAGCCACCGGGCTGACGAAGATGACCGTGACGAATATTATTTCGGAGTTTATGCAGCAGAATCTGGTCGCAGAGTGCGAGGAAGAGCAGACGGAAGTATGCGGCAGAAATCCGATCCTGCTGGAGATTTCGCCGAAAGCGCCGAAGGTGATCGGGCTTTTGATTTTCCGCGACCGCATAGAGGCCGTGCTGTGCACCATCTCCATGAAGACGCTGGCAACGGAGAGTATTCAGTTTGATTCGCTGACAAAGGAGCAGCTATATGAACACTGCTTTGCGGTGATCGACCGGCTGCTCGAAAAGGAGAAATATATTCTTGGTATCGGCGTGGCGGCGATCGGTCCGGTGGATATCTGGAAGGGCGTGATCCTGAATCCGCCGCGGTTTTACGGCATCCGCAATGTACCGATTTTAGAGGTGCTGAAGGAAAGATATGCGTATCCTGTTTTTTTTGATCACGATAACAACAGCGCGGCGCTTGCGGAGCGGCTGTTCGGTATTGGAAGAAATGTGCAGGATTTTCTGTTTCTCGGTATCTCAAACGGTATCGGCTCCGGAATCGTCAGCGGCGGCGAGCTTTACCACAGCCATCGTGGAATCGCGCCGGAGATCGGTCACATCAGTATTGATCGCAGAGGGCCTCTGTGTGTCTGCGGCAACCGGGGATGCCTGGAGCTGTACGCAAATACACATATTGTTTTAAAGAAACTGCGGGCGGCAGCCGGGGAGGGAGCAGGCGCGGACGATCCTTCAGGAACGCCGGAAACCGCCTCTTTCGCTGACTTCTGCCGTATGCCGCCGACCACAGGAACAGAGGCGGTCTTTGAGGAAATGCTTCAGGACGTCAGCGCCGTCCTTGTCACCAGCGTGAATATCCTGCACCCGGAAATGATCGTGCTCGGACATGACTGCATCGACTGGGATGAGCGTCATGTCCGCAGGCTGGAGGAACTGGTAAATGAGCGGAAGGTGGTGCACGACCAGAGTCCCCTGCCGGTGAAAAAGGCTTATTTCGGGAAAGAGGCGCAGCTTATCGGGGCGGCGTGCAACGTGGTGAATCAGATGTTTAAGGGAGAGCTGAGCAGTTATATTTTGTAAAAGCAGTCTTGACATCTCTTCTATACTTGCTATAATAATAGTAAATTAAATATACCATTAAACGAGGAAAAGCGGACTGCAAAAGAGCAGTCAGAAAGGGATGGAGGACATGATCAAAAAGTATCAGATCGACACAGAGGAAAACAAGGCATTTTTACAGGAGCTTGCAGACGATCTGCTCCGCTTCGGGCACAGATTCCCGTCGCCGGAGGGAAGCTCCTGGTATCTGGGAGACGACGGCACGCCGTGGACGGACCGCAACCGCGAGACATGGATCACCTGTCGTATGGCGCATGTATACAGCATCGGCTGCCTGCTCGGACATGAGGGAAGCGAGAAGCTTGTTGACGCTGCGCTGAAGGGCTTAAACGGAGAGCTGAAGGATACGGAAAACGGCGGCTGGTATCCGGGTCGCACGCCGGAGGGCGGAATTTTGCCGGACAAGCAGTGCTATGCGCACGCATTTGTAATCCTGGCGGCGACCTCCTCCATGCTGGCAAACAGACCGGGTGCAGAAAAGCTTTTGGAGGAAGCGCTGGAATTATACGATAAGCGTTTCTGGAACGAGGCGGAAGGGCTTTCCTGCGATACCTGGAACACAGAATTTACGGTGCTGGATGATTACCGCGGTGTAAACGCAAATATGCACACGGTGGAGGCATTCCTTGCGGTTGCTGATGCGACTGGCAGAGAAAATTACCGCGAGCGTGCGAGACGCATCGTCGAGCATGTAATTACATGGGCGAAGGACAACGAATGGAGAATCCCGGAGCACTTCACGAAGGACTGGGATCTGGATCTGGAAAAAAATAAGGAAAAGCCGGATGATCCGTTTAAGCCGTACGGCGCAACGCCAGGACACGGCATTGAGTGGGCGCGTCTGATCACGCACTGGGCGCTGTCTACCTATAAAAATGAGAAGGAAAAGGCACAGCCGTATGTGGAAGCAGCAGAAAATCTTTTCAACCGCGCGATCGCGGATGCATGGAATGTGGACGGCGCGCCGGGCATCGTTTACACGACAGACTGGAACGGCAAGCCATGCGTACACGACAGAATGCACTGGACGCTGGCGGAAGCGATCAACACCTCCGCTGTTTTGTACCGTGTTACCGGAAAGCAGCAATATGCGGACAACTATGCAGAATTTATGCAGTATCTTGATGAGACTGTGCTGGATCATGTAAACGGCTCCTGGTTCCATCAGCTCGATGAGCACAACCAGCTTCTCGGAACTGTCTGGCCGGGCAAATCCGACATTTACCACGCACTGCAGTCCATGCTGATCCCGTATCACAGAGTAGACACTTCCATTGCCTGCGCGGTGAAGGAAGCGGTTGGAAAATAAAGAATTGGTTTGGAAAGCTCCTCTGGGAAACCGGAAGAGCTTTTTGTTCACAAAATTTTCACAAAATTATTAGCACTCTCACTTGACGAGTGCTAAAATGTGTGCTATATTACATATAGAACAGATAGAGAGGACGGAATAAAACAAGAATCCTTTCCAGATGTTTTAAAAATAGAAAAATGGACACAATATTTTGTGAAAAGGAGAGATGACTTATGATGATGCCGAGTATTTTTGGAAGAGATATGTTTGATGACTTTTTTGGATATCCGTTTGAGGCAGTGAGACCGCATGAGGTGGTAAAAGCAAGCATGATGCAGACTGATATCAAAGAGCTGGAGCACGGCTATGAGATCACGATGAACATTCCGGGTGTGAAGAAAGAAGATGTAAAGGCAGAGCTGAAGGACGGCTACCTTACCATTCAGGCAAGCGCCAATACCAGCAATGATGAAAAGGACAGCAACGGCAGATACATCCGCAGAGAGCGTCATTTCGGCACCTGCAGCAGAAGCTTCTACGTAGGCGAGGAAGTAAAGCAGGAGGAAATCAAGGCGAAATTTGAGGATGGCACCCTGAAGCTCTTTGTTCCGAAGCAGGAAGAAAAACCGGCAGTGGAGAATAGCAAATACATCACGATCGAGGGCTAAGAGCCTGGAAGAATGGCGATAAAACAAAAAAAGTTCATACAGCAGGCGCAGAGACGAAAAAGCTCTGCGCCTGTTTGCGTTGCCATGCATCCGAAGGGAGCTGCTTGTGGCAGCTCCCGTAGGTTTACAACCTTGCCGGAGGATGTTATACTGGAAATGTTATTTCACTTAGATTTTATTTAGAGAGAAGCGGAGTAATTTTTTAGGAGGATATTGAGCCTGTATTTTAGTAATAACAAATAGAAATCAAACAGGGGAGTCATTTTGTACTTCCCGTGAAAACAGAGAGGACAGCTATGAGTGAGAACATTTTGATCGTGGACGACGAGCGGGAAATTGCGGATCTGGTGGGATTATATCTTGGGAATGAAAATTTCCATGTGTACAAATACTATTGTGCGGCGGATGCGCTGCAATGTATTGAGAAGGAGAAGCTCGATCTGGCGATCCTGGACGTGATGCTTCCGGATATGGACGGTTTCTCGCTCTGCCGGAAAATTCGCGAAAAATACAATTATCCTGTCATCATGCTGACGGCGAAGGGCGAAGAGGTCGATAAGATCACTGGTCTGACGCTCGGCGCGGACGATTATATCACAAAGCCGTTTCTGCCGCTGGAGCTTGTCGCGCGCGTGAAGGCGCAGCTCCGTCGCTATAAGCGCTACAATGTGGGCGCGCAGCCGGAGGCAGACGTGTTTGAGTACGGCGGACTGGTGCTGAATGTGACGACGCATGAGTGCAGGCTGAATGAGAAGCCGCTGGAGCTGACGCCGACCGAGTTTTCCATTTTGCAGATCCTCTGTCAGAACCGGGGAAAGGTTGTAAGCTCGGAGGAGCTGTTCCGCCAGATCTGGAAGGAGGAATACTTCACGAAAAGCAGCAACACGATCACGGTCCATATCCGTCACCTGCGGGAAAAGATGGGAGATTCCTTTGAAAATCCGAAGTACATAAAAACAGTCTGGGGGTGCGGTTATAAAATTGAAGGATAAAAAGATACGGACGCCAAAAATAATATTGATCGCGATTGCGGCGGTAGTGGGTTGCCTGTGGCTCTACAATATGGTGGATGTATTTTTTAACGGTATGTTTATAGATTGGTTTACCGCGAATTATACGACCCCCTATATGACGAAGGATGATTTTTATATCTACCAGCCAGACTGGGGCAGTGTCAAGGTTCTTCTTCTGCAGGCGCTGATCCTGGTGGTCCTCATCTGCATCGTCGCCGTTCATCTGACGGCGCGCTACCAGTCAGCGAAAAAAGTGCGGGAATCCATTACGGAGACAAGTAACATGATCCGTCGCTATATGGCGGGGGACCGGGATGTGGAGGAGATATTTCCTGCTGGCTATGAGGAGATCGCTATGCAGATGACTGCAATCAAGACCGACATGCAGCGGCGCGAGCAGACGCTGAAAGAAGAAGTCAGCCGCAAAAATGATTTGATCGTTTATCTGGCGCACGACCTGAAGACGCCGCTTACATCTGTTATCGGATATTTGAGCCTCCTTGAGGAAGCGCCGGATATGCCGGCAGCGCAGAAGGCGAAGTATGTGCACATTTCACTGGAAAAAGCGCTCCGTCTGGAGCGGCTTATCAACGAATTTTTCGAGATCACGCGCTACAACCTGCAGCAGATCGCGCTGGAAAAGGAGCGCATCGACCTGTCTTATATGCTCATCCAGATGGCGGATGAGTTTTATCCGATCCTGCAGGGGCATGGAAACACCGCACAGGTGCAGGCGAAGGAGGGCATTATGATCTACTGTGATCCGCTGAAGCTGGCGCGCGTGTTCAACAATATACTGAAAAATGCGGTGGCGTACAGCTACCCGGACACGGTGATCGAGATTGAAGTGCAGGAGAGGGAGGAGGAAATCGTGATACTTTTCCGCAACCACGGAAGGACGATCCCGAAGCAGAAGCTGGAGACGATCTTTGAAAAATTCTTCCGCCTCGACAGCGCCCGCGCCACAAACACCGGCGGCGCCGGGCTGGGACTTGCCATCGCAAAAGATATTGTCGAGCTGCATGGCGGCACTATTATGGCGGAAAGCGAAAACGAACTGACGACCTTTACCGTCACGCTGCCGCAGTCTTAACCTTTTCTTAGGAAATAAACAACTGCATATTAAAGGATGAAAGACTTCTGTCTGGTAAGATAATTACTGACAGGAGTCTTTTTTGCAGCTTATAAGGAAAGAGGGAGATATGCCGTGTATTACGATAATAGAAAACGGCGGGGAAGGATGGAAACGAACCGGCGATACGGTACGGAGCAGCCAGGGGCTGCAGCCGGACAGCAGGAAAAAGCTTATGAAGCGCGTCGGGAGACACAAAGGAACAAAATGCGGCAGGAAGCACAAAAAAACAAGATGCGGCAGGAAGCACAAAGAAACAGAATGCGGCAGGAAGCACAAAGAAACAAGATGCGGCAGGAAGCACAAAGGAACAGAATGCGGCAGGAAGCGCAAAGGAACAGAATGCAGCAGGAAGCACAAAGAAACAGAATGCGGCAGGAAGCGCAATGGAATAAAAAACAGTTTAAGAAAAGGAGACTTGCACGGATCTGTACAATGCTGACATCCGCCGTCGGGGTAATTTTGGCGGCTTTGGTCTGTCTTGCGGCGGTGCGGTTTGTGAGTCCCAGAGTACAGCAGGCGGCTGAAGGGGACGGAGCCGGAAGCGTGAACCTTGCGGATCTATACAGTCCCTATGCGATTTTAATAGCTGCCGATACCGGCGAAACACTGGCGGAGAAGAACAGCCACGCGCAGATCTATCCGGCATCGCTCACAAAAATTATGACGGCGCTTCTGGTAATCGAGTATTCGGGCAATCTGGACGAGACTGTCTGGATACCAACGGATATCTATGAACAGCTTTATGCGGAGGGCGCATCCATGGCTGGCTTTCTGCCGGGAGAGGAGACGACGCTGCGGGAGCTTTTGTACGGCATCCTGCTTCCGTCAGGGGCGGAGTGCTGTCTGACGGCTGCCCGCTATATCGGCGGCACGGAGGGGATGTTTGTGGAGCTGATGAATCAGAAGGCGGCGCAGCTCGGCATGGAAAACACAAATTTCACAAATTGTACCGGGCTGCAGGAGGAAACGCA
This sequence comes from Marvinbryantia sp., assembly GCF_047017445.1. Lineage (NCBI taxonomy): Bacteria > Bacillati > Bacillota > Clostridia > Lachnospirales > Lachnospiraceae > Marvinbryantia > Marvinbryantia sp. The sequence continues at coordinate 114,008 of NZ_JBKXTT010000013.1, forward strand.
TTATTCTTCCGCTGCCGACATTGCGATACTTCTGCAGTATGCCTTATCGAATGCTACTTTTGGGGAAATTTTTACCAGCAAATATTACTACGTGCAGCCGACAGAACAGCATCCGGACGGCTTTACCTTCTGGAGCACGTTGTTTTCACAGACGGACAGCAGAGCGGACGGCGTGATCCTCGGCGGAAAAACAGGCTATACAGAGGAAGCGGGGCTTTGCCTGGCAAGTCTTTTGAGTGTTGGCGGCAGGGAGTATATTCTGGTGACGGCGGGCGCGCCCGGCTCGCATGAAACGGAACCATATCACATAGAGGATGCGTTAAATGTAGCGGGACAGTTATCGGCATAATATGAGATTTATCACATTCTGCGTTCACATGGATTGGCAGAAATCAGCAGCTATTATGTGCAGAGGCGTTGGCAAGATCAGCAGCTATTGTATGCAGAGGCGTTGGCAAGATCAGCAGCTATTATGTGCAGCGGTGTTGTCAGAGACTTGAAGCTTTTTGTATAGTGACGCTCCGATCGGGACATGATATAATAATAAAAATCCCGCCTGTGTAATAGGATGACCTCTGAATACAACAAATCCTTTCGGCAGAGCGCATCAGGATCGCGGGAGGACAGTATGGATGACGGAGGCAATATGTGATGTGGAAACTTTCCGGAAAATCAGTATATAAAGGCATTGCGGTGGGGCCTGCCGCGGTGCTGAAAAAAAGCGACCAGCAGGTGAAGCGCAGAAAAACAGAGGATGCGGAAGCGGAAATTGCGCGCATCCGGGAGGCGGCAGCCGCGGCGAAGGAGCAGCTTCAGCGGCTCTATGAGAAGGCAGTGGCGGAGGTCGGAGAGGCGAACGCCATGATATTTGAAGCGCATCAGATGATACTGGAGGATGAGGACTTTCTGGAGGCAATGTATCATATGATCCGCACGGAGAAGGTGAATGCCGAGTATGCGGCTGCAGCGGCGGGGGACCATTTCGCGGAAATGTTTGCGGCGATGGATAATGATTATATGAAAGCGCGCGCCGCGGATATGCGGGACATCACCAACCGTCTCATCCGGAATCTGAGTGGACAGGGGGACGGAGCGTTTTTGGCTGAACAGCCTTCTGTTATCATTGCGGACGACCTTTCACCGAGCGAGACGGTACAGATGGACAAAAGCCGGATCCTGGCGTTCGTCACAGTACACGGCTCAGCAAATTCCCACACGGCGATCCTTGCGCGTCTGATGAACATTCCGGCTCTGGTGGGCGTACCGGTCGATCTGGAAAAAATAGAAAACGGCATGACGGTAATTGTGGACGGAATGCAGGGCGAGGTGATTTTTGAGCCGTCGAAGGCAGCGCTGCAGGAGGCCCAAAAGAGGATTGCACAGGAGACGGAACGGGCGGCGCTTCTGCAGGAGCTGAAAGGAAAAGAAAACAGGACGCGCAGCGGCAAAACGGTGAATGTCTATGCGAATATCGGCGGCGTGGGGGACGTCGGCTATGTGCTGGAAAACGATGCTGGCGGGATCGGTCTTTTTCGCAGCGAATTTCTGTACCTTGGGCGCAGCGATGCTCCGGGCGAGGAGGAACAGTTTCAGGCGTACATGCAGGTGCTGCGCATGATGGGGGAGAAAAAGGTGATCATCCGCACACTTGACATCGGCGCGGATAAAAAAGCGGATTATCTGGAGCTTGGCGAGGAGGAAAATCCGGCGCTTGGCTACCGTGCGATCCGTATTTGCTTAAAGCAGCCGGAAATTTTCAAAACGCAGCTTCGGGCGCTTTTTCGCGCTGCGATGTACGGAAATCTTTCCATTATGTATCCGATGATCATTTCTGTGAGAGAAATGCAGCAGATTGCTGCAATCGTGCGGCAGGTGCAGGAGGAGCTGGAGGCGGAGGGAATCCCCTACCGGGTACCGGAGCAGGGCATTATGATCGAGACGCCCGCTGCGGTGATGATCAGCGACGAGCTGGCAGAGCTGGCGGACTTTTTCAGCATCGGCACGAACGACCTCACACAGTATACGCTCGCGATCGACCGCCAGAACGCGCGCCTGGACGACTTCTACGACCCACATCATCCGGCAGTCCTGCAGATGATCCGCATGACTGTGGAGAGCGCACACCGTCACGGGAAATGGGCGGGCATCTGCGGAGAGATTGGCGCAGACCTGGAGCTGACGGAAGAATTCCTGAAAATGGGCGTGGACGAGCTGTCCGTTTCCCCGGCAATGGTGCTTGAGCTGCGCAGAAGAATACGGGAGATTGAGTAAGAAGAATCAGAATAATGGGATGAGTTTTTTACTCATCCCATCCATCCATCAGGCGAATGGTGACGGCAATGTTCCGCACAAATTCGCCTTCCTTTAATGTAAGATCATCGTTCTCGGAGATAGAGGGCAGGATGTTGCCTTCTTCCAGCTCCAGCGTGATCCAGTCGCGCGCCGCCTCGATCGCATTGTCGAGCGCTTCATCTAAGGTTTCGCCCTCTGCATGGCAGTCGTCTAAATCCGGGAAAAATCCTTCATAGGTATTCGTTTCTGTTTTGTGGAAAACAGCGGGGTATACAAATCTCATAAGAGCCTCCTGATTATTTTGATAAAGTATTGATGTCAGACGTCTCGTTCACATGAAACAATCCGCAGGCATCATAGGTGGGCGGGGTTTTTGACCCCAACAACATCATATAGGGATATGAGTCGTTTGTCAAATTGATTTTTGCTTATGAGATAATGGCGCTTTTTGTTTATGAGATTATGGTGCGCCGTGCAACATAAAATGCGATCACTGCTGTCAGCAATTCCGTGATCCAGAATGCATTCCAGACGCCGGTGGGACCGTAAATGTTACTTAAAATAAATGCGGCAGGAATAATGATAAGGACATACCGCGACAGGGAGATAATGAGTGATGCGGCCCCTTTTCCAAGTCCCTCCAGCGCTCCGGAAACGGTCACGGAAACTGCCGAGACGATAAAACCGGCGCTGATGATCCTGAGTGCTGTCTGCCCTGTGAGAATGGTCTCCGGGTTTGTGGTAAACAGACCAATCAATTGTCCGGGAAGCAGCAGACATATGGCGGTTCCAAGGAGCATGATGCTCACGCACATGCCAAGCGTTACATAAAAAATTTGTTTTACGCGCTTTGACTCCCCGGCTCCGTAGTTGTAGCCGATCACCGGACGCATCCCCTGGATGATGCCGTTTGCAGGAAGATAAAGGAAAGTCTGCAGCTTATAATAAATTCCCAGGATGACGACATAGATCTGGGAATATGCGGATAAAATCGCATTGAGCGAAGTGATCAGCAGGGAGGGCAGGGCGAGGTTTAAAATTGCCGGGATCCCGATCGCGTATAGCTTTTTATCAATATGTGTATTTCTTGTCAGATATTTTCTGCTGAGCCGTATCCGCATTGGATGCCGCACATAAACAATAAGATAAACAGCTACGGACAATATCTGTCCAATTCCGGTAGCAAGGGCCGCTCCTTCTATTTCCATTGCGGGAAAAGGACCGGCTCCGAAGATCAGGACCGGATCCAGAAGAATATTGGCAAAGCAGCCGATCATCAGACTTACCATGCTTACCTTCATATTTCCGACAGCCTGGAAAAGCTTTTCAAAGTACAGGCTGAGGGCGATAACGGGGGAAAAGGTAAATACAATTTTGGAATAACGCAGCCCCATCGCAATTACCTGCTCATCTGCCGTGAATTTTCCAAGAAACAAAGGCAGGACGGCGATGCATCCGAACATCATCAGAATACCGTGCAGCATTGTCAGGATCAAACCGTGCGCCGCCGCTGTATTGGCGTTTTTTTCATCGTCGGCGCCGAGATAAAATGCGATTACGGCATTGATGCCGACGCCAAAACCGATTGCCACCGCGTTAATAAAATTTTGAAGCGGAAAAACCAGGGAAAGCGCTGTCATGGCGTTTTCATTGATTTTTGCGACAAAAAAGCTGTCGACGATATTGTATAAAGAATTGACGAGCATGGATATTACCATTGGAAGCGCCATGGACGCTATCAGCGGCAATACCGGTTTTTCTTTCATAAAGGTGTCGTTCATAATCTGTCTCCTCCTAAGCTTTTACGCCTGTGAAAATGCGGGGAAAATAAAAACCACACAACTGCCGGAAAGCAATTGTGTGGCGAAAAATGGTTATCCCAGAAAAAATCCACATCACGTTTTATGTATCCGATGTTAGCATTAAAGAGGCATTCTGTCAAGGGATCTGCTGCGCATATAAAAATTTTCGTAGATATTTTGTTACTGTTCGCGCCAGCCTCAAACACCTGCTGCGACGCGAAGCTAGTCCTGTGGATTTGAGGCGTGAGAACGTGATTCAGGTGTGAGCAAATCCCATTCGTGAAGCGAATTTTAAATGGATTTGCGAAGGTTGCTGTGAACGGAGTAAACAGTAACGATATTTTTGATGAACGATGCAACCGCAGGCGATATAATACGACTATATGGATACAGGGACGTTAAGTCCCGGATAAAGCCGGACAGAAAATGTCCGGCAATGTACAGAAAGGATGTATTGCGTTGCAGTGACAAAGGATGTACTGCATTGCAGTGACAGGTGAATTTTATGGAAGACAGAGATATTATCGCTCTTTTCTGGGACAGGAATCAGTCAGCAATTTCTGCGGTCAGTGAGAAATATGATCATTACTGCTGGCAGATTGCCTGGAATATTGTCGGAAGCAGGGAGGACAGCGAGGAGTGCGTAAATGATACGTGGCTTTCCGCGTGGACCTATATGCCGCCGAAGAGACCGACCGTGCTTTCTGCGTTTCTCGGCAGGATCACACGCGGGCTGGCAATAGACTGCCTGCGCAGAAAATATGCGGCGAAGCGCACAGATATGCATATAGCAGATATTGCCGGGGAGGTGGAGAGTCTGGCGGACACGGCATTTTACACGCTGGATGAATATATGGAGCGCAAGGAGCTGGTGCAGTCTCTAAACGATTTTCTGCGAAGCCTTCCGGCTGTTGATCGGGATATCTTTATCCGCCGCTATTGGTATATGGACAGCATAAGTGACATTGCCGGGCAGTACGGGTTTTCCGTCAGCAAGGTAAAATCTAATCTGTTCCGCAACCGCAGGCGGCTGAAAAAATTCCTGGAAAAAGAACAGCCGCAGCACGTGGTGCAGCATTGTTTGTAGGCGGCATAATTTAGGTGAACTGTTGAAATATCATATATAAACATAAATATTATATATAAACAGACTGGCAGTGACAGACTGACAGCGGGAGGGCAGGTATGAGCGAGCGGGAAAAGGAACTAAAATTTTTAGAGATATTTGGTGAGATTGATGATACGCTGATTCTTGCGGCTGCGGCGCCGCAAAGAGAGACATACACGCATGAAGGAGAAAGGCAGAGGCGGGATCCGATGAGTGCGTCACATATCTTTATGAGGCTTTTGAAATCAGCGGCTGGGCGTGCGGCATGTGCTGCACTGGCAGTTCTTTTGGGGCTGTCCTGTATTTTCCATAATGAGGTGCGGGCGGCAATTCAGGAGTTTTCCACCTTGATAGGAAAGGTACTTGGTCTGGAGGAGGATTTAACGCCATATGCTGAAATACTAAATATGAAGCAGACAAAAGACGGGATTTCTGTTACACTAAAGGAGGCGATTCTCTCGGATAATCATTTGTTTGCTGTTCTGGAAATTGGCAGTGAGACAGAGGATGCGTCGGAGCTTTTTCCGGGAAACAGCGGTGTGGTTGAGATAGATGGAAAAGCTGTAGATTGTACGAGTATGGGGATCAGCTATGCGGACGAGGATCATTATATTCTGGAATGGGGCTTTGCGAAGGAAGAAATACCGGATACAGCGGATATTGTTTTTGAGACACAGATCGGCAGAGGAGCGGAGGACACGGCACCAGTCACCCTCGAATTTGCATTTTCCGCTTCACGGGAGGAGCTGGAAAGAAACACATTAACCTGTGATATTAACCAGAAGCTGGAAATACAACAGGATGTTTATGTGGATATTGAACGTTTCTCAGTAAATAGTATTTATGGGGTGCTTGAAGTGAGCGGACCTTCAGAACTGTCAGCCGGTGATGCAGAATATTTTATCAGGGGGATCGACAGCCTGGGAAATCCGATTCAGTTTACCCTTGAAAGAAGAGAAGGGAAACATTATGTTTTTAAAACGGAGTCTGCATTTGGCATATCCGGGACAACCCCTTCCATGGAAAGTGAGTGGATAGAGCTGCAGTTTTATAAGCTGGAACTGGAAATGGACGAACCGCAGGAAGAGTGGGAGGACGGCAGGGAGATTTATTCTGTGCAGTCAGGTACAGGAGATATGGCGGATGCGAAACCGATCGGAGAGAAAATACGGATAGAGCTGAGAAAGTGATATCTGTTAATTTAAACGTATATCGTATGTATTTTTTATGCTGGTATCAAATAGATAAGAGATATTGAGGAAAGGTAACAGGGAACATGGAACAGAAGGGATGCAGATTGTGCCCGCGGGAGTGCGGTACAGACCGGGCGGCTGGGAAAAAGGGCTTCTGTGGTGTGGCGGGAAGCAAAGTTCTCGCCGCACGCGCTGCTCTTCATATGTGGGAGGAACCATGTATTTCCGGGAAGCATGGGTCTGGAACGGTCTTTTTTTCCGGGTGTTCGCTGCGCTGCGTTTACTGTCAGAATGCGGTGATCGCAGACGCGCAGGCAGGGATGGAGATTTCTGTGGAGCGTCTGGCGGAGATTTTTCTGGAGCTGCAGGATAGGGGAGCGGAAAATATTAATCTCGTCACACCGACGCATTACACGCCGGAGATCATCCGGGCGGTGAAAAAAGCGCGCACGGAAGGACTGCGGGTTCCGGTCGTCTATAACTGCGGCGGTTATGAAAAGGTGGAAACACTGGCGACGCTGGATGGGATCGTGGATATTTATCTGACCGATTTTAAGTATATGGAACCGGAGCTTGCCGGACGCCTGTCACATGCGAAGGATTATCCGGAAGCGGCAAAGGCGGCGCTTGCGGAGATGGTGCGGCAGCAGGGAACGCCGGTCTTTGATGACGCGGGCATGATGAAAAGGGGCGTGATCGTACGCCACCTGCTCCTGCCAAATCACATAAAGAATGCGAAAGCAGTGGTAAAATATGTGCACGAGACATATGGAAATCAGGTTTATTTAAGCCTGATGAACCAGTACACGCCGCTTCCTCAGGTGGGAAATCTGCCTGAATTGAACCGCAAAGTGACAAAGCGCGAATATGAGCGCCTGCTGGACTATGCACTTTCCCTTGGCGTAGAAAATGCATTCATCCAGGAGGGCGAGACTGC
>NZ_JBKXTT010000014.1:0-111288 GCF_047017445.1 Marvinbryantia sp.
ACCTGCTGACAAGTGATAAAATCATATCAGTGACAGCTCATGAAATCACTAACATTTCCGCACGCAGAAAATAAATAATGTACGCAATTATTATGCCATATGGTTTTGCAAATTGCAATAACTATATGCATATATTGTTTAACATTTGTACGCCGAAGGTTATTGCAAGAATTGATTAAGATTTATTTTTCAATGACTAAATTTAATAGTATGCCCCGATTTTTGCTTACTGTTCGGGTGCGGACTTGATTAAGAAAAGCCAGTCGTGTAAACTGTAATCAGTCAAAACCACTGACTCTTCTTAATCCAGAATCCCGGATACTCTGTCAAAGAGTGCAGAGTTACGAAAAGTTATTCGCACAAAGGCAGTTGGCAGAATTTGGCGAGAAACAAAAGAAAAAACTTGCCGACAAGCGCCGAGAACTTGACAAAGCAAAGGTGCGTATTAGTGAAATTGATGGAGTTATCCAAAAGCTTTACGAGAATAACTCAATGGGCAAAATCAGCGACGAGCGTTTTGCCACAATGTCGATTTCCCTTGAAAATGAGCAACGCGAGTTAAAGACCGTATTCCCACTTTGGAAAATGCCAAAGTCAAGACCGAAGGCTTACAGCGGTTTATTGATAAAGCGAAGAAGATTACCCGCCTTGAAGTTCCCACGCCTGAACTGGTACACGAGTTTATTGAAAAAATCGTGGTATCCGCACCCGAATACAAGGACAGCAAGCGTTATCAGGAGGTTGCAATCCATTACAACGGTGTTGGCATTATCCGAGAGCCGACAGCAGCAGAAATGGAAGAATACTTCCAAGAACACATCAGCAAAAAGCCTTTCTTAAAGGCAAAAACGGCATAGCCTATGACTACACCGCATTCACACAATAATATTTAATTGAGATACAAAGTCGCGCTTGGGGTACCTTCCTTACGGAGGGTCCCCAACGGGTATCCTTTTTCTTATGCTTATTCTGCATCTTCCTCTGCCGGTGCTTCTTCTTTTGCAGAAGCATTCTCCAGAGCCTTCATGCTGAGGCTGATCTTCTTATCTTCGCCATTGAAATCTACTACCTTTGCTTCGATTTCCTGTCCTACCTTCAGAACATCCGACGGCTTCTCTACATGATCATGAGAAATCTGAGATACATGGAGCAGCGCATCCACACCCGGCTCCAGCTCTACAAAAGCGCCGAAATCTGTCATTCTTGCCACGCGTCCGGTAACAACATTGCCCGCCGCATATTTCTCTGCCGCAGTCAGCCACGGATTCTCGTCCTCAAACTTCAGGCTGAGTGCGATCTTGCTTCCATTGATGTCCTTGAGCAGGACTTTCAGCTTATCGCCTACGTTAAAGATCTTTCTCGGATTGTCAACTCTGCCCCAGGACATCTCGGAGATATGAAGCAGACCGTCTGCTCCGCCAAGGTCTACGAACGCACCGAAATCTGTGATGTTTTTGACAACACCCTCAACGACATCGCCGACATGGATTCTCTCAAACAGCTCTTTCTGCATCTCTTCCTTCTTCGCAACCAGAAGCTGCTTACGGTCGCCGATGATTCTGCGTCTGCGCGGATTGAATTCCGTGATAACAAACTCGATCTCCTGATCAGCAAATTTCTCCAGATTCTTTTCATAGGTATCGGACACCAGGCTTGCCGGAATAAATACCCGCGCCTCATCTACCACAACGCTCAGACCGCCGGACAGTACCTGCGTAACAGTTGCTTTCAGTACCTCATGGTTGTTGAAAGCCTCCTCCAGTCTCTTGTTGCCCTTCTCAGCGGCAAGCTTCTTGTAGGTAAGCGCCACCTGACCGTCTCCATCATTTACCTTGAGTACCTTTGCTTCCATCGTATCGCCGACTTTTACGACGTCTCTGAGATCAACGCCTGCATCGTTTGTATATTCATTCTTCGAAATGATGCCATCTGCTTTGTAGCCGATGTTCAGAACGATCTCATCTTCTTTTACGTCGATGACTGTTCCCTCAACGATTTCTCCATTGTGAATTGTTTTCAGTGATTCCTCCAGCATTTGTTCAAAACTCATTTCTGACATATGTTTGAACCTCCTTAATAATATGATTGGGGGTAGATGCCCCTGCAGTAATACCTACGCAATCGACAGGAGGTAATAATATTGGCTCCAAGTCTACAAGTGTCTGTATATAGTAAGTATTTTCGCATTCTTTTTGGCATATCTCAAATAGCTTCTGTGTATTTGAACTGTGCCTGCCGCCAATAACAATCATAGCGCCCGCCCGCTTTGCAATCTGCGCCGCTTCGCGCTGACGTTCGTCGGTTGCACTGCAGATCGTATTGATAGCATTACTATCATAACCCTTTTTAGAAATAATTTCAACTAAATTTTTGAATTTATTGTTGTTAAATGTCGTCTGTGATACGATGCACAGATTTTTTCCGGCTTCCGGGACGAAGCCTTCCGCTTCTTCCTCAGTGGCGATCACCGTCGTCTTTCCCACACACCAGCCTTTGATTCCCTCAACTTCCGGATGGCTGTCGCTTCCGATAATTACGATCTGTTTTCCTTCCCTGCTTTCTTTTTCCACTATCCGATGTATCTTTTTCACAAACGGACAGGTGGCATCTACCAGCTCCAGCCCTTTTTCCTGTATCAGGCGGTAAATATCCCTGCCCACTCCATGGGAACGGATAATAACCGTTCCACTGGCAAGCTGTTCCAGCTCACGGCGCGACTCGATGACACGTACGCCCCGCGCCTCCAGATCCTTCACGACCTCCTCATTGTGAATGATCGGACCATATGTGTAAATAGGTCCTTTTTTCTTTTCCGTCTGCTCGTATACTTTATCGACTGCACGCTGTACGCCAAAGCAAAATCCGGCTGTTTTTGCAACGATTACTTCCATCTTTATTTCTTTTCCCATCTGCAGAGTGATTTAATCTTTTCTGTCACCTCGTCAACTGACATATCTGAAGAATCCAGAAATACAGCATCCTCCGCCTGCATCAGCGGAGCAATTTCGCGGTGCATATCCTGCTCGTCGCGCATAATGATATCCTCCCGGATCTCCTCAAGGCTGCAGGAGATTCCCTTTGCCTCCAGCTCCCTAAAACGCCTCTCTGCTCTTGTATCAGCGCTCGCCGTCAGATAAATCTTGAGCTGCGCATCCGGCAGGATATTCGTGCCGATATCCCTTCCGTCCATCACAACGTCGTGCGTGCGTGCCAATTCCTTTTGCAGATCCAGCAGCTTCTCCCTCACACAGGGGAGCGCAGCCGCCTTCGATGCCATGTTTCCCACTTCTTCCGTGCGTATCAGCCCGGACACATTTTCTCCATTTAGCAGCATCTGCTGTTCCCCGTCCCGGTAAGCGATGGATACCTGGATTCCCGGGAGCGCCTCCGACACCCGTGCCTCATCTTTCGCATCGATGCCGCAGCGAAGCAGCGAGAGCGCGATTGTGCGGTACATCGCCCCGGTATCCACATAAATGAAAGAAAGCTCCTTTGCAACCCTTCTGGCAATGGTACTTTTTCCTGCACCTGCCGGTCCGTCTATCGCAATATTATACGTCATACTACCTCCTGTGCTGTGTCTTCGGCGGCGCATCTGATGTTCAGACCGTTCTGTCGCCCGACCGCTGCCCTGCCTTCGTCCTCCTGCTGTGTATTCGCCGCAGCCAGATGCACACCAGCCGCGTAACCGGTAGACCAGGCAATCTGCAGATTGAAACCGCCCGTCAGTGCGTCGACATCCAGCACCTCGCCTGCAAAATACAAGCCCTGCACCAGCTTAGACTCCATCGTTGCCGGATTAATCTCTTTAACAGTAACGCCGCCCTTTGTAATAATAGCTTCATTATAATCTCGCAGCCCTGTCGCCGTCAACTCCAAATGTTTGATCTGATGGACAAAGCCAGTCCGCTCCGCACGCGAAATCTCATTCACCTTTTTCTCCGGTGAAATTCCGGAAAGCTTTTGCATCACCGGCGTAAGTTTTGCCGGGAAGAGATTCCCGATCACATTTTTGAATTGTTTGTTTTTCCCCTCTTCGAATTCCCGCAGCAGCCTGGCGTCAAGCTGCTCCTCGCTCAGCGCCGGTTTCAGGTCGATCACCAGTTTTAGCTCCTTCTGGCGCAGCTTTTTCTGCACCGCCGCACTCGCCGTCAGAACCAGCGGACCCGTCACGCCGAAGTGTGTGAACATCATTTCTCCAAAGTCCTCATAGAGACGCTTCGTTCCGTCATAAACAGAAAGCCTGACATTCCGAAGTGAAAGCCCCTGCAGTTCCTTCACAAACGCTTCTTTTACATTAAACGGCACCAGAGAGGGATACTGCTCTGTCACCGCATGGCCGTACTCCTTAGCAAAGCGATAGCCGTCCCCGGTGGAACCGGTACTCGGGTAGGAAAGTCCGCCGGTCGCCACGATCACGGCATCGCCGCAGATCTTTGTCCCATCCGCGAGAAGGATTCCCGCAGCGGCTCCGTCCGCAGTGAGCACCTCCCGAACCTCTGTATTAAAATGAATGTGTACCCCGGCGTCGCGCAAAGCGCGCCGCAATGCATCGATCACATCCGCTGACTTGTCGGAAACCGGAAACACACGCTGACCGCGCTCTGTTTTGGTCTTGCAGCCGTGCGCCTCAAAAAAGCGGATCACATCCGCATTGGTGCAGCCATAAAACGCGCTGTACAGGAATTTGCGGTTTGTGCAGACCGCTTCAAACAGCTCCTCCACATCGCAGGCATTCGTAAGGTTGCATCTGCCCTTTCCGGTGATATAGAGCTTTTTCCCAAGCCGCTCATTTTTTTCGTAAATATGAACTTCATTGCCCGGCGCCGCCGCGATCGCAGCAAACATTCCCGCCGCGCCGCCGCCGATGACGAGTATCTTTCTCATGTAACTTCCTTTCTGCTGCCAGAACATTACGCAAAGCCGTACACGCGTAACGCATACGGCTTTTCACTCTATAATATTGGCAGTGTCCCCGCAGTTTTGCATTGACCGACACCACCGCTTATATGGATAGATTAACATATATTTTTCCCCTGGACAAGCATTTTTTCGATGTCCACTTTTCTTTTTCTATTCTATCCCCAGCGTCTCATGCAGCCTTGCAATCGTCGCTTCAAAATCCGGAACCAGCATTTCATCCTGTGAATAGTATAAATCATCGTAAGGAATCCGTTCCTCCGACAACTCATATTTTGTAAATTGCGGTAACATAGCTGTGAGCTTTATCATTTCTACCGGTTGAATATTATGTTCTATCTGCGCAATTATCTCTGTTGAAATCGTCAGAAGCTCCGCCGCATTCAACTCCTGCATTGATGAAAATATTTCTTTCAGCACATCACGCTGACGCTGTGTTCTCTGATAATCATTATTGCCAACATAGCGGATGCGCATATAGGCAACTGCCTGATATCCGTCCAGCAGGTAGGTTCCGCCTGTATAAAGATAATCTTCTTCCGGAGCCCCTAATTGTGGCAGATATAAGTTAAGATTTGCGCATTCTTCATCAGAAAGTGTAATTTCTACACCGCCCAGAAGATCGACAATATTTTCCATATCCATAAAATCTACGATTGCATAATTGTCAATCTGCAGCCGGTAATTATCTTCCAGTGTCTGAACCAGTACATCTCCTCCACCGACTGCAAAGGCGTAATTTAATTTGTGTACACCATAGCCCGGGATATCAGCATACAAATCTCTCATAAACGATGTCAGAATGATTTCCTCTGAATCCTGATTTACGGTCACCAGAATCACCACATCCGAATTGCCATTCCAGCTATCGTCCCGGTGGTCAGAGCCAATCAGAAGCAGATTGTAGCTTTCCTGCTCATCCGAATACTCTTCCTGGGCATAAACAACCTCTGTACCCCAGAGCGCCAGCAATAGCATAATCATCGCCGCGCACTTTGTAAAAAATGTTTTCATATTCATCTTTCTGTCTCTCCCCCTGCCTTTTTTAAATAATCAGCCAAAGCTGACACCTGAACCATTACCGCTTCTTGATGCAGTTCATCCAAAGAATGCATCATGGAAATCAACTGCAGATCCTGCTCCGTGTATGCTTCCCCTGTATCTGTTTCCAGAATATCATCCGCAGATAAACCATAAAGAGAAACAAGCTCCGCAAACGTCGACAGACTCGGCTCCGCCACATTATTTTCATAACCAGAAAGAGTCTTGCAATGTATTCCCGTCAGCTCCATCACCATCTGCTGCGTTAATTTTTTTCTCTTCCGACCATCTTTTAAAGTCTGTCCAATATTTTTCATTCACAGCATCCTTTCATTTCAGGTACAGCAAATTTCCCGTTAAAAAGCATTTATCGCACTAATACCTTGATTCATAATATAAGTCTTTATTATCTCCGGTAACGGTACTGCTATCCATACTCATTCTCCAATTCGCATGGACGCCATACCAAAGCACAGAAAGCTCTTTTCTCAAATCCTGATGTTCCCAGCGCCATACAACTGTATAATATCCCAAAACTGTAGCATACTGTATTCAGGAGGTGATTTGCATGAGTATTACCATAAAAGCTGCACTTGGGCTATTCCTTCTCTTCATCTGGATTTTATGCCGGGCATGTACACTTGCCGATGAGCGAGAAGGTTTTTGGGATATATATTTTCCCCTCTGATGACATATTTTAACAAACTATAAATCCCACACCGCGATGACCACACCGAAAGCTTTACCAATGATATCACCCAATTCAAACAGCCTCCTGCGCATAAAAACCCGTACCGGCTCACTGGCGTCTACCTTCTGCTCTCCCTGCCGCCGTACATTTTCTCATAGTAATTCTGGTACTCTCCGCTGATGATCTTTTCCCACCAGGGCCGGTTATCCAGGTACCATTTTATCGTCTTTTTAATACCATCCGTAAACTTTATCTCAGGCAGCCACCCCAGCTCGTTATGAATCTTCGTCGGGTCAATCGCATAACGCATGTCATGTCCCTTTCGGTCTGTCACATAAGTGATCAAGTCTTCGCTCTTCCCGAGTTCTTTTATAATCAATTTCACGATATCAATATTCCTCATCTCGTTGTGACCGCCCACATTATAGACTTCCCCGATCCTTCCCTTTCTCACTATCAAGTCGATCGCCTTACAATGATCCTCCACATACAGCCAGTCGCGAACATTCAATCCTTCGCCGTAGACCGGAAGAGATTTTTCATTCAAACAATTCGCAATCATCAGCGGGATCAGCTTCTCTGGGAAGTGATACGGACCATAGTTATTGGAGCACCGGCTGATCGTCGCCGGCAAGCCATAGGTACGGTAATACGCCATCACCAGCAGATCCGCCCCGGCTTTTGAGGATGAATAAGGAGAGGATGTGTGAATCGGCGTTTCTTCTGTAAAGAACAGATCCGGGCGATCAAGGGGAAGGTCTCCGTACACCTCATCCGTACTTACCTGGTGGTACCTCACATTGCCAAATGTGCGGCAGGCATCCATCATGGTAGCTGTGCCAATGATATTGGTCTGGAGGAAGATTCCGGGATCTTCAATGCTGCGGTCAACATGGCTTTCCGCTGCAAAGTTGATAACCACATCAGGCTTTTCTTCCTCGAAAATGTTCATAACCCCTTCCCGTTCACAGATATCCAGCTTTACAAAACGGAAGTTGGGATTGCCCATCACCGTAGCCAGAGTACTCAGATTTCCTGCATAGGTCAGCTTATCGATACACACCACCCGATCCTCGGGATGCTCCTTCATATGATAATGTATATAATTTCCGCCGATAAAACCGGCTCCTCCTGTCACAATAATCGTCATGGTCTTTTACCTCACATAATTACATGTTCTCACAGTACTGCTGATATCTCCACAGAACAGCTTTTCTTTTCAATATGATACCGCCTCAATGTGGCATCTGTTCGTCACAGTACCACCTTTCCTTCCAACACGGCCATCAGGTGCTCACCGTAAGGACTCTTCCCATAACGCTCTGCACTCACCCGAAGTTTTTCATCATCAATCCAGCCCATGTGGTAAGCGATCTCCTCCGGGGAAGATATGGTCATGCCCTGGTATTCTTCAATCATGCAGACAAAATTCGTTGCCTTGCGGAGGCTGTAAAAGGTACCCGCGTCCATCCAGGTGAAACCGCGGCCAAGAAGCAGTGCGTTCAGTCGCTTTTCCTGCAGGTACATATCATTCAAGGTGGTTATTTCAAGCTCTCCCCTTGCGCTCGGCTTGACCTGCTCCGCCTTTTCGCTGACGCCGGCGGGGTAAAAATAAAGACCCACAATGGCATAGTTGGACTTTGGTTTTTTCGGCTTCTCTTCCACAGAAAGCACCTTCACGCCGTCATCCATCTTTCCCTCTTTCACGAATTCCATGACTCCGAACCGCTCCGGGTCTTCCACATAATACCCAAAAATACAGGTCTGTCCATCCTCCGCCATTTTTCTTGCGACACTAAGCTTATGCCCTAAACCATTGCCGTAGAAAATGTTGTCGCCAAGGATCATGGCGCAGCTATCGTCCCCTACAAATTCCTTTCCAATAAGAAATGCCTGGGCAAGCCCCTCCGGTTTTTCCTGAATAGCATAGGAGAGAGAGATGCCGAAAGAACTGCCGTCGCCCAAAAGCTGGCGGATTCGTGGCGTATCCTCTGGTGTACTGATGATCAAGATGTCCTTTATCCCTGCCAGCATCAGAGTGGAAAGCGGATAATAGATCATGGGCTTATTGTAAACCGGAAGAAGCTGTTTTGATGTCACCATTGTAAGCGGATACAGCCGTGTGCCGGAGCCGCCGGCCAAAATGATTCCTTTCATTTGTTTGTACCTCGATTTCTGTTTTTTCCTGTACACTCATCGTGTAATGCAAAGGCGTTTCTAAATGAAGACGGACAATTTTTCGTAACTTGTAATTACTCCCATCAATATCACCCTCCAAGTTTCTTTTTCATCTTGCGCAAAAAGAATTCATACATCATTCGCATAAAAATGTTAGGTTTATATTTATAAAAAGATTTTCTAAATCTTTTTCTGAAATCATTACTGCAGCATCTGTGTTGCGTATTTACAACATCCCAATAATCCTTATCTGTATATTTCCCACTCAATGCCTCCTGTAATTTTTTCTGTCTGTCCAAAAACCATCCTCCATCACTGGGAATCGGATACATACAGTCATTTATATAATATGGATGCATTTCATAGCTGATTATTGCAGGACCTTCTTGTTTAGTGACTTTGATTTCGACGATTCCGGTTTGACGACATATCTGCGGCACCATATCAGATACAAAATTTCCTTGCCCGTAAACAATCAGCGAATCCTTATACTTTTCAATTCCTTGAAAAACATGCGAATGATGTCCCAAAAGAATACTCACACCAGTATCTGCGAATTTATGTGCAATTTCTATCTGCGCATTTGAAGGAAATGTAGCAAACTCATCTCCCCAATGAACAGCCAATACAATCACAGTATCTGGCTGTTCATTGTGGAGCAGCTCAGTTTTCCTCAAAACTTTTTCAATATCATCTTCATACCGGATATCATCTGGCTGATACCATTCAATATGAATGCAGAGGGATAAAAAGGCAAATTTCACACCATCAATATCAATAATATAAGGATTCTCATTCTTAATACCGATCACCCCAATTCCAGCTTCCTCACATACCTTTTTAGTATGAAAAAAAGCATCCGTCCCGTGCTGGAGACAATGATTATTGGCCAGATTAAGAATGGAAAAACCTGCTTTTCCAACTATATCAATGGTACTCTCCGGGCAAGACATTTGCAATTCTGCCAGATTCTTATGTTTAGGATGATATACTACTGTTTCAAAATTGCCAATTACAATATTTGCATTGCTGAAATGTTCCTCACAGTTGTAAAACACTTCGTCTTTAATGGATTGAAATGTAGCTCCGACACCTACACCAACAAAAAGTGGTGAGTCTGAAAGCATCAGATCCCCCACTGAGCAAATTATAACTTCCCTTTTTTTTGACATCTCTTTACCTCTTTATCTCTTTATTATCAAATGTCCCTTTATGGTATCCTCTTACTTTTAGAACGGAAAAACCTTCATTGCGCTCGATGTTTTATGAATGACAGGATAAGCTTTTTCTCTTTTAACCAGAAATATGATCCGGCAACAACAAGGTAAATCATCACACCCATTGCCACCTGTATCAGTAAAGTAGAAACATCTGCAACATGGGATTCTCCATACAAGTAAACCGGAATAAACATAAGGAATCCCGCAAGAATAAAAAACAAATTAGATACCGTGTATCTGACAACCGGAATTTCCTTTCTACATATAAATATCTGATACAAAGCCACAAACGACTCTGCCAACAGAGTTGCATAAGCTGCACCCACAGCGCCCCACAATGGGATAAAAATGGAGTTGAATACCAGATTAATAACCACGCCAATTAATATAGAAATAATATAGTCCTTATCCCTTTTCTTTGGCAGCAAATACTGGTTCCGCACCACATTTGCGTTTCCACGGAAAATCACATGGGGAGCGATCACCATGATGAGTACACCGCTTGCTAAAAATTCCTCTCCAAAGAAGATAGGGGCAAATGTCTTACCAACACCCATCATTCCAAATGCCATTCCACAAGCCATAAACATAATGACTCTCATAGATTTCTCTATGTAATACTTTGTTTTCTCTATTTCTCCGTCCTGTGCAAAATTTGTCATTTTGGGAAGTGTAACCACACCAAGAGATGCAAGGATCATATATGGGACTTCAACAATCTTATCAGCATTTGAATAAATAGCAACTTCTGCCATTCCTACAATATTTCCAAGCATGATCTTATCCATAGTCCGGTAAATATTGATCACAAGAACCGGAAAGAAAAGGACAATGGAACCTTTCCCATATTCCCATATTTCTTTAGGAGTTGCGTATACAAACTTTATGTGTTTAAATGCACCCACCCAAAGAATTAGCGAACTGAATAACAACGTGCCTGCACAAAAGATAGAATACAGTATTAGATCATTCTTTGTTCTTACAAAAATGAATATTCCCGCAAATGATAACAAACGTGCTGCTATATTTACTGTGGATGTAATCTTGAATTTCTCAAGCCCAAAATACATCCAACTAATGTTAAACAATTCTGCAACAATGTAAAGACTCTGTATCCATGCTATTTCAACATTTTCTTTACAAAAGGCAGCAACATAAATCGCATAAGCGGCCAAAGCAAGCACACTTGAACAAACCTGGAAATAGTATGCAGCAGAAAATGCTTTATTCAATTGGCTCTTGTCTCTATTATTTTCAGCAATAAGCCTACTTCCATAATTTTCAAATCCAAGATATGCAAACATTTGGAAATAGGTAACGATCGAATAGGTGTAATCATAAATTCCTAATTTCTCGGCTCCCAATACTCTTGTCACATATGGGACTGTAACCAAAGGCAATATAATTCTCAAAACCTTATAAAAAGTTGTATAAATGAAATTCTTAGCTATTGTTTTCGATGTGCCCATTTGCAGACGCTCCTATTATATATATGCAAATCATTTGTTCTTACGCTACATCTGTTTATTTCCCGTATTGTTGCTTGACGAAGGTATTGAATACTTCCGACAAATATAAACAGCAGGAAAAACAAAATGTCATCAAATGTTTCCCCTTGTATTATCACAAACAAAACGGTAAAATACGCTATCAGTATTTGAGTCATAGTCTCTTTTGAAAATTTAAGCTTTCTACATGTCAAAATCAATAAAGCATTAAACAAAATGAATCCAACCAATCCTCCTGTGAACATAGTATTCAAATATCTATTGTGAGTTGTTGCAAATCCAAACATTTCATAACCCTTTCCTTGTCCAACTCCCCAAATAGGATTTTGTAGAAAAGAGCTAAAAGCAATTGCCCACACCTGTGTTCTTCCTGAAAGTGTCATTTCTCGGTTGAGGAATTTCTGAAGAAATGTAGAAAAAATCTGTAGATTTTGCATTATAACAAATAATACAAATATCACAATATTCATACATAGACTCCACACTAACGATATACGCCATCCTTTCTTACTCATCCTATTATAGAAAGTAATAGCTATAATTCCTGCTACGCTTATAAAAGAAATTACCGACCATACACGAATAATATAAAAAAGCGAAATAACTTCGAGAATAACTAGATTTCGCAATCTAAATTTTTCTTTTTTCTCCGTTTGCAACCTGAATTCTCCCAAGACAATTGCAATTGTCGCATAAAGTCCAAGCGAATTCTGATGACCCAAAAAATAATACTTTTTTGTCCCAACAACTCCAGTGGCAGTATATAGTCCATCTGGAAACAAAAGCATAGATATTACATTTATGTATATCAACAGTGCCATAATCCTATATAGAACTCGTATACACCGTGCTGCATCTTTTTTAAGCATAATGCTTATAATAATGATAAATGACGTTACGCTGACAAACTGAATAGTCACTGAAATCATTGAGGAGCCAGCTATAAATGTACTTACCCAAAGAGACAACTCAATCAAAATTATTAAAGCCATAATAGAATTGAAATAAATATCTCTCAGGTGAACAACGACAAACCCAAAGCTCAATACTTTTGCAACTGTATACACAGTGTCCATGACTGTGAACCTTGACAAATAAGGACTTTCAAAATAACAAATAAGAATAAAGAACCATACAATATCCTTCTTGTCCACACGAATTCTATTGCCCACTGTATTTTTTATCATTCCACGTTCCCGTCCTCTGGTTTTCAAGAATTGTACATTTTTAATATTTTTCATATGTAGTTATTAATTTATCGTAGATAACCTGTTCACTAAAAATGCTTCTTGCATATTCTGATATTAATTCCGAATCATATTTTTCATAATTATCATATATCTCATGCATAGCGTCTCCTAACAAGGAGGGCTTATTGTATGGCACTGAAATCCCAAGGTTATGATTTAAATATGAAACAACACCCTCTTTGTCAGAAATAATCGTAGGTTTTCCACAAAGCCACGCCTCCGCAACTGGTACGCAAAAGGTTTCATATTTACTGAAGGATACCAATACATCCGCTTTATTCAACTCTACTGCAACATCCCTCAGCTTCAATTCCCCAGCAAATCGAATTTTGTCATTACCAATCGCTAGATTCTCCAGTTTTTTCCTCTCCGAACCAGAGCCAATGACCACTAGACGTATATTATCATTCTCAGAAAATTGTTCAATAAACTGCTGTATTACCACATCAAATTGTTTTAATCCCACTAGCCTTCCTATTGCTACAAACGTAAAATTGCTGTGAGTATTCTTCTCGGCCGTGAATAGAGGTGATACCAAGTTTGGAATGATTTCTGTCGAAACAGAAATGTCCACCAAATTTGATGCCGCTTCTAACAGTTGCTGCCCAACACTTATGAAACAGTTTGCATTTGCGCCATAATATCTCAGTCTGTCAATTTCATGTTTTTTCAGCGTATTAATTAGCACCCGGGACCAATGCTCTGTCACAAATAAACGTACCCCGGCACTCCTATATTTTTCTATTTCTTGAATGCTACTAATCATTGAAGGATAATGCACGTGAATAATTTCAGGCATTCCGGAATCGTCCTTAACCTTATCCAGAAGCAGTTTCCAGCAATTATCTTCAAATCTTTTCCAGTAAAATCCAAGCTTTCCTGGAAAATACAAATGGGAGTATGTATAAATACGCACTCCTTCTTCTACAAATTTCCGGAACCCCCTAGGATCTTTTCTGTTCAAAAAGCTCAAAGTGAGTGCAATATAGAACACCTCATGCCCGTTACGAGCTAAGAGCTTCGCTTGTTCCAGTTCAAATGAACCCCACATTCCATTTGAAGTTGTCGGATATCCCCGTCCAATTAACCATATTCTCATCTAACTATCCGCCTTACTCAGTTTACTTTGAATGATTGCTGTTGTAGTTTCAGAAAGGCTTATCTCCGGTTTCCAACTCATGTCCTGCATAAACATGGTTGCGTTAATTGCCGAATTTCTCTCATCCTCTCCTTCTAAAACAGAATATTTAACATCCATATCTGTCTGTTGCTTCATTTGCTCGACGATGCACTCAACTACATCCATCAAAGTGTAGCTTTCATTTCTGCCCAGATTATAAGTTTCTTTCCAGGATTTAGGGTTACTCATTGACAGCTTCACCAGACCCGCTGCAGCATCTCTGACATCCAGAAAGCCGTAACGCTGCATACCGCCTACAACCTTGAGCTGTTCTCCCTTTAAGGCCTGAATGACCATTCTGTTCACAATGCGCTGGTCATATCCAACGCCAAGTAAGCTCGCCATTCGGATGTTGGTATGTGGTCTGTCAGAAAATACTTGATTTACAAATGCTTCACTGCTAAATTTACCTACGGCATATGGCGTTTCCAGGCAAAGCAAGTCTTCTTCTTTTGCCGGAACCAATCTTTTAGAAGAATACACGCTCTGAGAAGAAATATTGATCAACGCACCTGCACCGCATTCATACGCCCTGGTTATCATCCTATAAACCTTGTCTAGCCCATTTGCCATTTTATAGCCATCTGCATTTGTAGGAAATAGACAATTAATGAAAACATCCTCGAGACTGCATGGGTATCCATTTAAAAGAAAGTCTTCTGTATCAACAGTAAAAATCTCAGGTTGAACGCTGGATTTGCTTGTAACGGCTACAACTTCAATGCCAACTTCCAGGGCATTTTTTATGAGGTTCGATCCCAGAAAACCGCTGGCACCACTTACAATTATTCTTCTCATGTATCTTCCTCTTCAAAGTTCATAATCCAGTTGCTTGTACACTTCTTTAGTATCATGCGGCTTCAGCAGAACACTATTTCCTTCTGCATCTAACATCCGGAACAGCTCATTCACCTTATCGATCCGCTCAATCAATTCTTCTTTTGTGTCTGCCACTACATGAATCCGCGTAGTATCCTGCACCAGCGTTCCGGCGGAATCCGCCGGTATTGTATGTCCAACTCTGTCCCTTCTGGCAATATGTACTAACCACGGATAAGTATTCAGTTCTTTCTCGCCCTTGACTTCCGCAATCGTCGCTCCCGGTCTTCCCAAAACATTCAGCGTTGCGTACCACCGTTTGAATTTGGGATTGAACTGCGTGTACCTTCCCATGCTGCCGGTCAAAGCAAGTTCCATTAGATGCTCAAAGGTATTATAGTCATTCTCATATTCCAGAATCTGATACGTCTTGCAGCCATTCAAACGCATCCCTGCCTCGTAGCAATAAAGCTCTTTACCCTTCATAATCGCTTGAATAAATAAAGAGCCGTTCTGAATACCTATTCCTTTCAGCATAGTAATGATATGATCATTGTATTTCTCTAAAATCAAATCCGTGTAACGGCTTGGATAAATATATAAATCCGGAGCCTTGGTAGCGCTCTCCTGCTCTGTGTTGAAATAGCGGTCATGGATAGCAGCAAGCTGTATATCTCCATCCTGCGCAATATACGTCAGATTGATCTCATCATACGGCAGATACTGCTCCACAATAACATCTCCGGATTTAGATGCCTTTTTTGCCTTTTCAAACCCCGTTATCAATTCTTCCCGATTATGACAGGGTGTTACGCCAACAGAGCTGGCTGCATCAATCGGCTTAATAATGACTGGATACTCCAATTCACCATTTCGGATATCTTCCTCAGAGCGGATCACATACTCCTGCGGCACCGGAACCCCGTATTGCTGGCAGGTATGCTTAAAGAATTTTTTGTTTGTACTCATCTGGAGTTGCTCAACAGTAAAAGGTGCGGGCATTCCCAACCTGTCTGCCAATTTTCTGACGATTGGTCCCAATCGCTCATTAAAGGCAGTGATAATCCCATCATAGTGCTCTTCTTCACAGAGCCTCACCATAGCATCTTCATCATAAGCGTTGACATCATGCGCATAATCTGCCAGACTCTTCGCATAGGTTTTTTTGTTATAATCCGCGACACCAACTGTCACATCATTTCTATGCGCCAAATCAATGATGTCAACTGTATTGTTAAGACCGCCAACAAGCAGCAGTTTCTTTCCCTTCAAACTAACGTCTAACATTCTATCTTTCCTCCCGGATTTATTGATTTTTCATTCCGACATCCACACCGGCATTTTATCATCAATACTTCCCTCACCGTTCAATTTACTATCAATCCAGGCAGTATGTCTCATAGCGCTTGGCCAGATGTATTCCCACAACAGGCTTTCCAAGCTCGAAATCATTTTCTCCCGCAATAGCTAATGCGGCAATAACCGTATCGCATCCCGCCGCACACGAAAAACTGGTTCCGGCAGAAAAACGCGGATTAATTTCAATAATCTTGTATTGATTACCATTGCGAAAAAACTCTGCATTTACAACACCGTTCAAATCTAGCTTTTCCATAAGCTGATTGCAGATTTCTGTAAGCTTTGGGTCACTGATAGTCTCGACTGCGATTCCACAACCGCTGGGATTGCGCAGCAACTCGATCCGTTGTACTTGACAGGCATGACCAGTCTTTGCACTACGAATCAGATCAACAGTGACAATCTCTCCTTCGGTATATTGCTGAATGACAAAATCAGATTCTTTGCCCCCTTCGCTCACCATACTCTCCAGTGCGCCTCTGTTCTCAATCTTCCGGCATCCCAGACTTGCCCTGCCTTCTATAGGCTTCATGAAAAGCGGAAAATCCGCATCTTTAATCTCTGAAAAGCTCCCATATCTTTTGATATAGATTTCCGGAATATTATCCCTAACCCAATTGCTGAAGGTGTCCTTATAGTGACACGTCATGACCAGACTGTGGTTGGGGATACAAAGCGATACTCCGATGCCTTCAAACTTATCCCTGTTTTTGGAAAGATTTGCTATTTCTTCGTCAATAGTCGCAAAATAAAAGCTAACATGATGCTCTTTACAAAATCTGAGCGCATAATCTATGTATGCGTCAAGCTCTTTTATGGCTGAAGGAAATGTATAGAACTCATCTACATCCTTGCTGGTAGCCACCTGATTTTTCTGATAAATATCTCCCCCAATGATATGATAAACACCGGCATTTCTAAGTTGTGAAACAATTGCAGTCGATGCTGCCGTCCCAATCGCCGTTACAAGTACAACCGTTCTCATTTACTATCCCCTCCGTCATACGCAGGATACTTTCCTTCCGCGGCAAGATCCCTATAATTGATTAGGCTCATCGCCTGTCCATTCTCGTTATATCCAATGAAATATGTAATGCCCTTTCCCTGCGCCTGATTTCCTCTCTTTCCAAAGGAAAACACCATTTTGACGAGAGCGAAGAACATCTTCACATCAAGCAAAAAACTCACATTCTCCACATACCAGATGTCGTTTTCAAAAGTTCGGTTGTACTTAAACACATCTTCCTCCGGTACATGAATCATGCGCGGACACTCAAGACCTGGACGCACTGCTGTCCGCATCTTATGCCGCTCTGACAATCTCTCGTGGATAAACACAGGCTGCGGTCGAGGACCGATAATACTCATGTCGCCCTTCAATATTGACCAGAAATTTAATAGCTCATCTAACGAAAGCTTCCGCATGAATTTACCGAACTTTGTGACACGTTGGGATGGAGGAAGAAGTTTTCCATCCTTATCCTTCTTCTCATTCATATTCCGAAACTTGACCATGGTAAACGGTTTTTCGTTCATCCCCATCCGTGTCTGTTTAAAGAAAACTGGATTCCCCACATCAAAGAACGTACAAATACCGAATACGACGTTAAACGGAAGCAGGATAAGAAATGCTGGAAAAGATATCATAATATCGAGAAAGCGTTTTCCAAATCTTGTATAAATCGTTTTTCTCGGATGCACCGGGGCGGATACTCTGTTCGTCTCATCCAGAAAATGTTCTCTTAAATATTCTGCTGCCGCACTTTCCTCATTTGACGCTAAACCTATGTTACCAAATGTACTTTTTGTTTTTTCTGACGTTTTCACGTGACCTTCCTCGCAACTATCCTTCTTTACCACCGATTAATCACACCAATCACATACTGCACTTCCTCATCCGGAAGTCCAGCGTAAATCGGCAGACTCACTTCCTGCTTTGCAAACCGCTCCGCATTCGGAAAATCGCTCCATTTATATCCCCACTCCCTGTAACACTCGGCTACATAGGGAGGGATTGGATAATGAACCTGCGTTTTGATATGGTTATCAACAAGGTACTTCTGAAGACCGTCCCTGTCCTCAACCAATATTGGGAAAAGATGATATACATGGTAGACTTCCTCATACACAGGAGGAATTATGACTTTCGGGTTTTTGATTCCTTCCATGTACATTTGAGCCTGGTGACGACGCTCAATGTTTCCTTCATTCAGATGCGCCAGCCCCACCTTCAGCACTGCCGCCTGAACCTCATCCATACGGCTATTTACACCATTGATTTCATTATGATACTTTACCTTACTGCCGTAATTTCTCAACAGTCTGATCTTCTCCGCCAGTTTATCATCATCCGTAATAATCGCACCCGCATCTCCTAAAGCCCCCAGCGGCTTCGTGGGATAGAAGCTAAAACATCCAATATTCCCAAAAGTTCCCGCCAACTTCCCCTTGAAGGAGGAACCATGGCATTGGGCGCAATCTTCAATCAGAATCAGGTTGTGTTTCTGTGCAATTTCCGTGATCTTATCCATACGGCTGCATTGACCGAACAGGTGAACAGGGAGAATGGCTTTTGTCCTATCTGTAATCTTGGATTCGATAGCACCCGCGTCTATCTCCATGTGGTCATCCATATCAACAAACACAGGAGTGCCTCCGTTTTCCGTCACTCCAATGACAGATGCGATATAAGTTCCGGCAGGAACTATCACCTCATCACCCGGTTTAATTCCAATTGCACGGAAAGCCAGGATCAGCGCATCGGTACCTGAATTGAGTGCTACACAATGCTTTGCACCCATATAAGCCGCAAACTTCCTCTCGAAATCCTCCATCTCTTTGCCAAGGATATACCAGCCGGAATTTAAGGCTCTCAATGCCGCTTTCTCATATTCTTCTTTATACAAATCAAAGGTTCTTTTCAAAACCACAGATTGTACTTCCATTACTTTCCTCTCCTTTGTTGTTACTTATTGTATCTTTTTAATTCATTTCCAGTATTCTTTTCATTTCCCTGACTTCCTCCGCAAACATTTCAAAGTCCCGGACATATTCCGTTGCATCATAATACTCATTTGTAACGACCATCAGCACGGAATCAGACGTGAAATCATACATCTCTTTCCAGATCATACGAGGAAGATATACTGCATCCCTCGGCTCATTCAGTTCATAAACTGTTTCGCCCAAATCCTCATCAATGACCTTAACCTTACTCTTGCCGGATATATTGAAAAGAACAAATTCTGATTTACCGTTGGCGTGCTTGCCTCTCACAAGTCCGATATTGCCTTCTCCAAATATATAGAAAATTCTCCGTATCTCGAATAGAATGTCTTTCATGCCTTCAACCACAATTGACCGTGAAACCGTGTCGGATGAGTCGCATGGTGCGTTTGATGGAAATGCACAGGGAAACCTTAGCATTTTAACGTCAAGCACATTTCCTACTTCACTTGTGCAATATCCCCAATAGATTTTTCATCTTTATTTTGTTTTTTTCTATAGGATAAATACTCGTCATAATTTCTGATATATTCATCCGGATCGTAGTATTCGGAGGCAGCCACACAAAGCACAGAATCATCATGCCGCCAGATCATTTCCCGCCAAAGTCCAGGATTAAGTACAACTCCCTTCGAGGGATTATCAAGCGTTACGGTTTCCGTCTCTTCGCCATCGGTAAGGATGATGTCAATGGCTCCATAGGGACAGAACAAAAGCTGCCAATTTTTCTTGTGGGCGTGAAATCCTCTATGTTGATTCTCTTCTGTTTTGTAAATGCAGTAGATTCGCTTAATTGCAAACGGGATGTCCCTCTCACTCTCGACAAACGACAAACCGCCTAACTTAGGGTCTTTATTCCAGACCGTATTTAGCCTCATTATCTGGTACTTCATGTTTTCCTCAATTCCCTCTTTTCTCATTATTGCTGTTATTATGCAATTTTTTTACTACTCCCACAGACATCCACGGATTCTCATGTTATGATCAAGATTATCCGTATAGACTGCTACAATTTCTTTCTGAATATCCTCAATGGTTCTCATTTCTCCATTTCGTGTACACTCTATCAATTTCCATCCAAATCTATCAGCACAATAATCAGCAGCATCCCGGCAACGGCTCAGATACCCCACATCTTTCTCATGAATATCTTTTCGTTCCTCATGTCCTTCGTATCTGCCCGTCATCAGCTTCTGACTAACCTGTGGATCGACCCTTAAATACACAACCATGCCTGGTTCTGGTATGCCAAGCAACTGATACTCAAAGTGGAATAACCAATCCAGGAATGCATCCCACTGACCTTTTGGAAGTTTCGAGCATTGATGAATCGCATTTGAGGTAGTATAACGATCTGCAATAACTATCCAACCATCATCGTAAAAATTTCCCCAGTCCTTTTTATAGCTGGCATATCTATCCACAGCGTAAAAACTGGATGCCGCATATGCATTAACATCCGATGGAGCAGATCCGAATTGTCCCGAAAGATACATCTTTATCAGCGCCGAAGAATCACTCCCATAGTCCGGAAACGATACTTTCCGTACGTTATTCCTTTTCTTTAGAATTTCTTCGTAAAGCAGTTTTGCCTGCGTGGCCTTTCCCGATCCATCCAAACCTTCGATAACAACTAATTGACCTTTCATAAACAGCTCTTCTGCACTTTTGTTCTCCATATATCCCACACGTTCTTACTCTTCCGCATCCTTCCCACTGATTATCACACACGCGTCCACCTGTTCCAGTGAAATATCTACGCCCTGTTCCGGCATATCTTTCTCCTCCTGCGCGTCTGTGAAATAATCCTTCAGTTCAGAAATCAGTTCATCGTCCTCTGCGTAGATCGTAGTATCCGATATAATGCCTGAATAGCTTCCAATTACAACGTCTGTGTAACCATCTTCCTGGAATTTCTCCTGCCATTTTGCTGATACTCCAACTCTATCGCTTCCATTAATCAACGCAATTTTTGCATCAAGAAATCTCTTTTGTTCCTCCGTCTCGGATGCTGTTTCTGTTTCTTCCTCCTGCAAGCCGACAGCCACAGTCATTTCCTGCTGCTCCTCTGGTTCCGTATTATCTGCTTCAATACTCTCTGAACCCGCCGGAATATAATCTACTATCCGCTGCGCTTTTGATACATTATTACTGGAATCCATTGCGGCATAAATGATCTTTGCTTTTTTCTCATCCGCTGACGGATAAACCGCTTCCACCATCAGAGAATCGGTCACGTCTCCATCCACATTATCTACAGCAGTCACTCCGTCAAGCAGTCTGTCCGTTCCACTGTCTTCCCGATATGTAACACGTTCCCCCGATATCTGAATATCCGGTCCCGAATGATCCGATATAATATAGAGAAATACTGACAGGGCACCTCCTGCCATACAAACTAATAGCAACAATATGGTACATATTTTTTTACTCATCGTTCTGGCTGCCCCTCTTTACAATTTTTCTTTTTCGTACTTTCCGTAATACTTTCCGTAATATTTTCCGTAATAGCTGTTTCCGCTCATATCCACCATGTTGAGGATTACACCAAGGATTTTGCAGTCCGTACGTTCAAGCTGCTCCTGGATTTTCTGTACAAACCGGTAGCTAACTGTATTAGACGCTACTACAATAGCGATTCCATCACATATTTTTGCAATGACGGCGCCGTCGATCACGCTGCCAAGAGGCGGTGTATCAATAATCACATAATCATAATAATTTCTCAAATGCTCAATCAGCTTGCCAAACGTCTGACTTCCCAGAAGCTCCGCCGGATTTGGCGGCACCGGACCAGCCAAAATCAGATCGAGCGTAAGATAATTTGTCTTACAGATAACATCATTGAGCTGACACTGTCCCGCCAGAAAATTGGTAAGCCCCAGAATGCGCTCCGAAATTCCAAGCTTTCCAAGCAATACGGCTTTGCGCAGATCCGCATCAATCAGCATCACTCTTTTTCCGGTTTCTGCCAGCGAAGCCGCCAGATTCATGGATACGCTGCTCTTTCCCTCATTCGGCGTGCAGCTTGTGATAGCGATTACCCTTTGATCTTTTCCACAGAATTCTATATTTGCCCGCAAAGACTTAAACGCCTCGCTGACTCTGTTTGAAAGTGTTGTCATTGCGCTGACATCTATTTTTGCCATGCCTTTCTCCCTGTTCCTTTCCTCTTATCCCTTTTTCTATTTCTTCTTTTTATTTTTTTTACCTTTTTTCATTGTTTTTTTCTTCATGTGATCATCCAGCGGAATCGTACCCAGCACACTCATGTGCAAATAATATTCTACATCCTCTTCCGTTTTCACCCTGTCATCCATTACAGCCCTGACTATTACTACCATAAATGCAATGATAAAGCCAAGAAGCGCCCCAAGAATCATATTGCGAAGCTTATTAGGGCGTGCAGGTTCATCCGGCAGGTTTGCCTCTTCCACCACGCTGACCGCTTCTACATCCATCACATCAACGATCTGAGAAGACACTGCACTGCGGATTTCATCCGCAATATCCTTTGCCTGTTTTGGGTTTTCATCCGTTACCTTTATATAAATAATTCTGCCATCCGTTGCCGTCGATACGTTGATCTTTTCCTTCAGGTCGTTATAAGTCATTTTCTCAAGTCCGAGAGATGATATCACCTTTTCCAGCACAGGGCGCGTGGTAACCAGTTCCATATAGTCTTTTGTCAGCTGTGCAGAGCTTTGCAGGTCGCTATACGTAATAGAAGAATTATCGCTGTTCTGTTTATTCAGCACATAAATTTTTGTTGTAGAATCGTAGGTGGGTGTGATGAATAGCGTAGTAAAAAGATAAAATATCACAGCGCCGGTCAGCGCAGATAATATAATAATGAACAGTTTATCCCAAAGTGCGGTAAGCAGTGTCCAAATATCTATTTCGATTTCATTTGTCTGATAATTATTTGTTTCCATAGCGGTTTCCCATAACTCCTTTTCCCTGTTTTTATCGTACTGAAAGATTGTCCAGTATTCTCAGCGCATTATCCCGGCTGATGCGTCGTGCATAATCTTCCCCGTATTTTCCTGCAATATATGACACACATTTTTTCATAAGCGGTTTTCTTGTTTTCATATCATGTGCATCTGTCCCCAAAAAATGTACCAATTCATATTTCAATAACTTTTTCACAAACCTTTTGGCTGCAAAACCATTTTCTCCTGTCACGCTTGCTGCGTTCACCTGGATGAGAATCCCCATGTCCGCCAATTCTTCTACGCGATATGGATTTTTCAGAAGACATTCATAACGTTCTGCATGTGCGAGGATCGGTCTGTATCCTGCCATCTGCAATTGCTTCAGCGATGCCTCAAGCTCTGAATAGCCTTTCTGCACAGAAAACTCCACCAGGGTATACCTGCTTCCCGCCATGGGAAAGATTTTTCCGGCATCCAGCAATTCGACGAGACTATGACTGCTGTACAGCTCATTTCCCAGATAAATCTGAAATTCTTCGCTGATCTCCTGTGCGCAAGCCCTTGTCTGCTCCCATGCCATTCGAAGCTTCTCAGCGGACACCTCAATACGCCCCATATGGAAATGCGGCGTTGCAATCATGCCTCGAATTCCTTCCTCCCAGGCTACTCTCAACATCTGACGCGTTGTCTCTATATCGGCAGCCCCATCATCGACTCCCGGCAGGATATGACAATGTATATCAAAATATCCTTCCATTTTGCTCCTTTTTTTATAAAAATACACTATTTTCGGACGAAAATATTATATCAATATTTTTATATTACGTCAATCAAATCTTTACGGCTTATAGGGGTTATATTATGGAAATATTAACAAATTTTTGACTTTTCAGAATATAATGAAAACTGATAGATATGTAAACAGGGCGCTGCATTTTGCAGCGCCCCACCCTTTTTGAGATAACTTATTGATTTTATACCGGATATGCTCCGTTCTTGGTATCTGCTACTGTTGCATCTACCTTTGTCTGCTGTGCTTCTCTGTATTTGAAGAATTCGGTCGCTACCTGCGGGAACAGTGCATAGGTCAGCACATCCTCGTCCTGCTGGGACCACTGAGCCATTTCTCCTCTGAGTGTATCCAGTTCGTCCGGAATAAGGTCTGCCGGACGGCAGGTAATAATTTCCGCATCTCCGATGCACTTCTTCTGTACTTCCGGATTGAACGGTTTTACGGTTGCGCCGTATCTTCCGCTCAGAACGTCCTTTGTCTGCTGCGGAACCATCTTGTAGCGCTCGCCGTTGATGACATTCATAACTGCCTGCGTACCAACGATCTGGGAGGACGGTGTTACCAGCGGGCACTCGCCGAGGTCCTTACGCACACGCGGAACCTCTTCCAGAACCTCGTAGTATTTGTCCTCTGCGTGCAGGTCCTTGAGCTGTGAGGTAAGGTTGGAAAGCATTCCGCCCGGTACCTGGTACAGCAGGGTCTTGATGTTTACGCCAAGGTTCTTCGGGTTCAGCAGACCGCTCTCCAGCGCCTCGTCGCGGATCGGACGGAAGTAGTCAGCGATCTCCGCCAGAAGCTTCTGATCCAGACCGGTATCATACGGAGTACCCTTGAAGGTCTCTACCATAACCTCGGTCGCCGGCTGGGAGGTTCCCAGAGCGAACGGAGACATTGCCGTATCGATTACGTCAACGCCCGCTTCCACTGCCTTTAAGTAGGTCATGGAAGCTACGCCAGAGGTGTAGTGTGTGTGAAGCTGGATCGGGATGCTCACGGTTTCCTTCAGCGCAGTTACCAGCTCAGTCGCGGTGTACGGAAGCAGAAGGCCTGCCATATCCTTGATACAGATGGAATTTGCACCCATATCCTCGATTCTCTTTGCCATATCCTTCCAGTAATCCAGTGTGTAAGCCTCACCAAGGGTGTAGGAAAGCGCTACCTGCGCATGTCCTTTTTCCTTATTTGCAGCGGTAACGGCTGTCTGCAGATTGCGCAGATCGTTCAGACAGTCAAAGATACGGATAATATCAATACCGTTTGCGATGGATTTCTGTACGAAATATTCTACTACGTCGTCTGCATACGGACGATAACCAAGAATGTTCTGTCCACGGAACAGCATCTGCAGCTTCGTGTTCTTGAAACCGTCGCGGAATTTGCGAAGTCTGTCCCACGGATCTTCTTTTAAGAAGCGCAGGGAAGCGTCAAATGTTGCGCCGCCCCAGCACTCTACAGAGTGGTAGCCCACTTTATCCATTTTATCAACAATCGGAAGCATCTGTTCCGTTGTCATTCTGGTGGCAATCAGAGACTGATGTGCGTCACGCAGAATCGTCTCGGTAATTTTAATCGGTTTTTTAACCTGTTTTGCCATTTTAATATATTCCTCCTTATTTTTCTATTCATCGCAGTGCTGCGAACCTTGCTGACGCACCGCGTCCGCTCGGTCGCGGGCATTCGCCCTATATGTCCGCTGGAAAAAGCTCACAGGAGCAATTCCACCGTCCATGCACTGCTCATTAAACCCCGAATATAGCCATAAATGTACCTGCCGCTACGGCCGTACCGATAACGCCTGCTACGTTCGGTCCCATTGCATGCATCAGCAGGAAGTTGGTCGGATCTGCCTCCGCACCCACCTTCTGGGATACACGGGCTGCCATCGGCACCGCGGATACGCCTGCCGAACCGATCAGCGGGTTAATCTTACCGCCGGACATCTTGCACATAAGCTTACCGAACATGACGCCGCCGAAGGTACCAAACGCGAACGCTACCAGACCGAGCACAACGATTTTCAGTGTATCCACGTTCAGGAATGCTTCTGCACTGGTGGAAGCACCTACAGAAGTACCGAGCAGGATAACTACGATATACATCAGCGCGTTGGAAGCGGTCTCTGTAAGCTGCTTAACAACGCCGGATTCACGGAACAGGTTTCCGAGCATCAGCATGCCGACGAGCGGAGCTGTGGTCGGCAGAAGCAGACACACAACGATCGTGATGATGATCGGGAAGAGGATCTTCTCCAGTTTGGATACCGGACGAAGCTGTTCCATCTTAATCTTACGTTCTTCCTCCGTGGTAAACGCCTTCATAATAGGCGGCTGGATGATCGGCACCAGAGACATATAAGAATATGCCGCTACCGCGATTGGTCCCATGAGGGATGTCTGTCCAAGCTTACCGGCAAGGAAAATAGAAGTCGGGCCATCTGCTCCACCGATGATGGAGATCGCCGCTGCTGCCTTTCCGTTGAAGCCCAGGAAAATGGCAAGGAAATATGCCATGTAAATACCGAGCTGTGCAGCGGCGCCGAGCAGGAAGCTCTTTGGGTTCGCGATCAGTGGACCGAAGTCCGTCATCGCTCCGACACCCATGAAAATAAGTGACGGCAGGATACTCCATTCATCCAATATGTAGAAATAATGAAGCAGTCCGCCTACGCCGTTGGACGTTTCCTCCGGTGTCGCCATAATGTCCGGATAAATGTTTACCAACAGCATACCAAATGCAATCGGAACCAGCAGAAGCGGCTCAAAACCATGTTTGATAGCAAGGTACAAAAATACACATGCCACCGCTATCATCAGGTAATTGCCCCAGGTCAGATTGAAAAACGCCGTCTGATGGAGCAGATTGCCTAATGTACTTGTAATGTATGACATTATCTTACCTCCTGTTTTGTAGTGTTACGCAAGCGCTTTGCAATTAGTTCAGAGATGCCAGTACGTCGCCGTTTTCTACAGCCGCGCCCACTGCCACGTCAATACTTGCAACCGTGCCGTCCTGCGGAGCTACAACAGGAATTTCCATCTTCATTGCTTCCAGGATAACGATGGTGTCGCCGGCTTTTACCGCCTGTCCAACGCTTGCCTCTACCTTAAATACCTTGCCTGGTACGGAAGCCGTTACCTTAACAGCGCCTGCTGCACCGCCTGCAGCCGGAGCTGCTGCCGGAGCCGGAGCTGCCTTCGGAGCTGCTTTCGGTGCCGCTGCCGGTCTTGCTGCCGGAGCTGCTGCTCCGCCTGCGCCCTCTTCTACGGTTACGTCATATGCTACGCCATTCACGGTAATTGTATAACTCTTCATTTTCTTATCCTCCTGTTTTCGATATTAGGCTCTCTGCCATTTATTGCGATTGCTCTTTTTAATAGAACGCACTACAAATCCGTCCGTCGTTGTGCCCTCCGCTGCCGCGATTGCCGCCGCGATAACAGCGATCAGTTCGCCATCGTCCACGGTCTCTTCCACCGGTGCCGGAGCCGCCACAGGCGCTGCCGGAGCCGGAGCCGCTTTCGGAGCCTCCGGGGCATTCTTCTTCGTCATTTTTTCTTCCAGTTTTGCAATATGCTTAAACTGACTGATCAGGAAACTCAGGAACAGCAGTACGAGGAATACGATACCGATACCCATTATCGTGTTCATTGCCGCTTCCTGCATCGTTTTGCCGAGTGAACTGTTCTGCTCTGCAAACGTGATGGAATCCGGTGTGAGGGTGTCTCTGTCCAGCACGATCGTTACCGCGCCTTCTCCGTTTGCAAAATCGCAGATAGATTCAACGGTAATGGTGCTGCTATCCGCCGTAATGTCGTGTTCCTTTGCCGCAACGAAATCCCCCAGTTCGTCTTTTACAGACAGCCAGGATTCCACAGCTTCCACGGAATACTCGGGCGGTACGCTCAGAATAGAAGACGGATTCACAATCTCTTCCATCTCTGCGTCGGACATCGTCGTGATCAGACTGATGGTCTCGGACGCATAATCCGCCAGCGTCGCACTGTCGCTGCTGCTTATGCTGTCGTCCGCATTCACAACGGCAGTGGATGTGCTTTCCTCTGCAGCCTGCGCTTCCGTCACTGCCTCTGTCTCCTCCGCATAGGCCGGAGCTGCTGCAAGCGCAAGCATTGCTGCTGCGGACAGCGAAACAACTAATCCTTTAAATTTTCTCATATCATTCACCTCACTTAAACCGTGCCATGTTTTTTCGCCGGACGGTCTTCTCTTTTTGTGAATAACATTTCAAATGCACCAATCACATATTTTCTGGTGTCGCACGCGTCGATGATCGCGTCAACATAGCCTCTCTTTGCCGCGGATGCCGCGCTGGTCTGCAGCGCTGCATACTCTGCTGCCTTTTCATTCATCGTTGCCGCATCAGCGTCTGCATACATGATCTTTGCAGCAAGCTTCGCATCCATCGTTCCGATCTCAGCCGTCGGCCATGCGTAGGTCATATCTGCGCCGATTGCCTTGCTGTTCATTGCAACGTAAGCGCTTCCGTAAGCCGCACCGATCACAACATTTACCTTCGGAACGGTTGCGTTTGCAAATGCATATGTAAGCTTTGCCACTGCCTTCGCAATGCCTCTCTCAGAGTGCATGTTTGCCTTAAAGCCCTTCACGTTGGTGAGGGAAAGCACCGGAATACCAAATGCATCGCAGAACTGTACAAACTCTGCTGCCTTTACTGCGCCCTTCTTTGTCAGAACAGCATCGAAAGCATCGGTCTTGTTGCCCTCTGCATCATATACTTCTGTGCGGTTTGCAACAGCGCCGACCGTCTGTCCGTTCAGACGCAGGAAGCCCGTCACCATTTCTTTTGCATATGCCGCTTTTGTCTCAACGAAAACATTGTCGTCTGCGATCTGTCCAAGAAGGATAGAAGTATCTCCCACACAATTTGCCAGGTCTGCACAAACACGGTTGAGGTCGTCGGCACATTCTTCGTAGGACATATCATCCTCGTTGTTTGCCGGAAGCATGCCGACAAGCTGACGGATACCTGCGAGCACATCGCTCTCGCTGCCAACAAAGTCTACCAGCCCTGCTTCCTCGCTCTGGAATTTTGCAGATGCCGTATCACATTTTTCTTTTGTATTGCCGTCAAGCGCATTCGGAGAATTTACAAATAATTTTGCATTTTTCTCTTCCATGAATGTAAAATCGGTAAGCCCCGGAACGATCGCCAGACCGCCGCCGCAGGTGCCGAATACTGCTGTAATCTGCGGGATTACGCCGGAAGCAAGTGCCTGCTTCTCGTAGATCGCGCCGAAAGCGTTCAGTGCGTCCGTCGCTTCCTGAAGACGAAGTCCTGCGCAGTCGATCAGCCCGATGACCGGTGCGCCCATCTTCATTGCAAGATCGTAGATGCCTGTGATCTTCTTTGCGTGCATCTCTCCGATTGTGCCGCCGAGAACAGAAGCATCCTGGCTGTATACATATACCAGACTGCCGTCGATCACGCCGTATCCGGTAATGACACCGTCCGCCGGAGTGTCCGCCTTTGCCATGTTGAAATCTGTGTTTCTGGCAGTAATACTTCCACCGATTTCAACAAAACTGTTCTCATCAAGCAAAGCTGCGATTCTTTTGCCTGCTAAGGTTTGTGCTGTGTTACTCATTTTTCAGCCCTCCATTTTCTATATTAGATAAATTGAAACCAATTATCTGCCGTTTATCATTGTACTTGATTTCAAACATAAAGGCAAGACCTTTGTCGTCATTTTGACAAACTTTTTTTCGATTCTACAATATGTAGCTTTTCCATACCCAGAGGAGCCAGTCTTCGAAGTATTTTGACGAAACGCTGCCTGTGGTGCGGATCGGATATTCCTCTAAAAGCTGTTCGCCGAGGTAATAGCTGATCTTGCCGACCACCGCGCCCTTCTCTACCGGAGCCGTCAGGCTTTTTTGGATCGTCAGACGGCTGCGGATCCGCTCGTCAGCCCGCAGAAGATACTGCTTTTGGGACGCATCCGAAGTATCTGCTGACGCCTCCACGGTTGCCTCGTGCCAGGGATTTTTGTCCCTGGCAAGACCGCCCTCCACCGGCAGCGTGCGCGGCTTTTCTTCACAGCGTATGGTCTGATTCCGGTAATTTGCCATGCCGTAGTCAAACAGCGTGCGCGCGTCGCGCCACTTGTAGGTGCGGTTATTCGGCCAGCCGCAGGCGAGCAGCGCCACAATGAAAAGCCGCCCTTCACTCTCCAGCGCGCAGACGTAGCAGTAGCCCGCCGCCGAGGTAAAGCCTGTTTTTCCGGAAACGACGCCCTCCATCATGTCCATAAATGCATTGTGATTCTGGCACGAAAAGCTGCGGCTTCCTTCCTTATTAGAAAAGCTGTAACTGCGCGTCTGTGTGATTTCCAGAAATTCCTCCCGCCTGGGCGACTCGCTCACACAGTACCGCATGATCCGCGCAAGATCGGCGGCTGTCGTTGCGTGCTCCCCGCCGCCATCCGCAGCGTCCAGACCGTTCGGCGTGATAAAATGTGTGTCCGCGCAGCCAAGCTTTGCCGCCTTCTCATTCATCATCTCTGCAAATCCCTGCACGCTCCCGCCGATATGCTCAGCGATCACCACGGCGCTATCGTTGTGCGATTCCAGCATCAGCGAATACAGCAGATCCTTCACATAAAATTCCTCACCGCTCTGCACGCCAAGATGCACCTTCGGCTGCGCCGCCGCATTCGCGGAGACCGTGGCAGTCTCCTCCGTCCGTCCGCTCTCCAGCGTCAGAATACAGGTCATGATCTTGGTCGTGCTCGCCATCGGCAGCACCTCCGTCTCATTTTTCCCAAAAAGAATACGCCCGCTGCTGCCATCCATCAGTACAGCACTATGGGCGTATAGATTCTTTAATTCCTCCGGTTCCTTTTCCATTGCCGCCCCGCTGCTTGTGAAAAATATCAGCAAAACAGACAGACAGGCAAGAAAACGGCGCCATTTCTTTTTCATACGGCATATCCTCCCTCTCTTATTTTTCCGGGCATCCGCCCGGATTTTCTCTGATAACAGGATATGCTCCTCTTCTTTCGTTTATGCCGGACAGACAGTGACGACCGCTGCCGATTGTAAGGAAAGCCGGGCTGCAATACGCTCCGGCTTTCCTAATATGCGC
Source organism: Marvinbryantia sp. (assembly GCF_047017445.1). NCBI lineage: Bacteria > Bacillati > Bacillota > Clostridia > Lachnospirales > Lachnospiraceae > Marvinbryantia > Marvinbryantia sp. Next base: position 31,027 of record NZ_JBKXTT010000014.1, read on the forward strand.
TCAATTATAATTGCGGTCAAAGCGCGCATCCACCGCTTCCCCGGACAGCACGCTCTGGTAATAGCGCTCCAGCACGGTCACCGTCTCCGGCACAGCGAGCCAGAGCAGCCTTTCCAGCTCCTTCGTGCTCTCCGTGCAGAGCTTGCGCGGCTCCTTTCGCATAATACGTCCCTGCACAAGATCATAAGCGCCGACTGCCTTTGATGCCCACAGCAGCGCTTTTCGCTTCAGAGATGTCGGGCAGACCGTGACGTCCGTATAAAATTTCATCGCGCGCAGCATATGCCGCACTTCTTTTTCTGACACTTCACTAATAACCGCTGCAATGCTGCGGACACAATCCTTTGTCGGATGGATCACGCACGCCGGGTGATAGAAAAAGGGGTTTTTTCCGCTTTTTTCCATCAACGCGCGGTCCAGCTCCGTCTCGATCTCGTCATGCCCCGCCCCGGTCCGCTTCATATACTCTGTGACACACGGGTGGCAGGTGCTGTCCAGCATAAAGTGGCAGACAAAGCCCAGCAGATAGGCAAGAACACCCTCCTCCTTCGTCTCGCGATAGAGCGCGCCGCCTTTTTCAAAAAAACCGGCGGCTTCCTCGCGGTGCAGCTGCTGCCCCAGCTCATTAATGCGGTTTTTTTGGAACGGGCGCACGTAAAACAGGATATCCGGTCCGTGCAGGCCGACCGTGTACGCCATCCTGTGGCGTGCGATAAGCTTCTTTATTTCCTCATTGTTTAATTTTTCATATACAGTTTTTCCAAATAAATCATGTGCATATGTGGTAGGCATTGCTGTATCTCCTGTCTTTTTCTCATTTTGTACGCTTCAGGCAGTCTGAAGTATACTATACCTGCAGAGTAAGCCTTACTTCCTCCTCTGCCTCCGCCTTGAAATCCTCCAGCTTTACGGTGCTGACCGGCGGAAGGTCCGCCAGAGACTGCACACCAAAATTGCGCAGAAATTCTTCCGTTGTCCCGAACAGCAGCGGACGGCCGGGTGCATCAAGCCTGCCGACCTCCTTTACGAGATTGTACTCGATCAGCTTATTGACGGCATGGTCACATTTGACGCCGCGGATCTTCTCAAGCTCCAGCTTTGTGATCGGCTGTTTGTAGGCGATGATCGAGAGCGTTTCCAGCACAACGTCTGTCAGCTCCGCCTTGCGCGGCTGCTTTGCGATACGCACCAGGTAATCGAACATCTCCGGTTTCGTACACATCTGAAAAGAGCCGTCCAGCTCCACAATGCAGATGCCCCGGTCTTCTTCTTTATAGCGGTCCATCATCGCCCGCACAAGCTTTTTCGTCGTCTCCACGTCCTGCTCGATCGCTTTTGCGAGCTTCGCCGCCTCCACGGATTCCCCGCTCGCAAAAAGAATCGCCTCCACAGCCGCTTCCAGTTTTTTAATCTCCACGTTTTTCCTCACCTTGCTTTGCGGTAATCAGAATATCCGCAAAAATATCGTCCTGCTCTATCTCAATCTTTCCGGTTTTCATCATTTCCAGAATGGTCAGGAATGTGATGATCACCTGCATCTTGCTTTTCCGGTTCCGAAGAAGATTCTTAAAGCTGCATTTTTTATGCTCCGCAATATAGCTTTCCACATGGGCGATCGTTTCATCCAGATCAACCTCTTCTTTTTCCATCGTGCCGAACTGGCTTCGCACCGGATCGATCCGTTCCTCCCGGCGCTTCATCACATCCTGAAAGATCGCATTCAGCCGCGCCAGCGTCACATCCGCGAGCAGTGCCTGTACATCCACCGGCTCCCGGTATTTCAGCACCTCCGGCGGCATATCCGGCTGGCGGTACGCCGCTTTTGCCGCGTCGCTCTGACGGTCGCGCAGCTCATAAGACATGTATTTGTAGAGCTTATGCTCCAGCAGACGCTCCACCAGCTCCTGGCGCGGATCCTGCGGCTCACCCTCCTCGTCCTTTTCCGGCGGAAGCAGCATCCGTGATTTAATGTCAAGAAGTGTCGCCGCCATCACCAGGAATTCACTCATCACGCCCATGTCGGCAGTTTCCATCGCCTGAATATATTCCATATATTGATTTGTGATCTCCACGATCGGAATATCAAAAATGCTCACTTTGTTTTTATCTATCAGATGCAGGAGCAGATCGAGCGGTCCCTCGAATTCCTGCAGCTTTACCGGGATTCCCATACGTACCTCCTGCAGATTTTTCCCAAATGCTGCGCTGCCTTTTCCTGTTTCCCGGCGCCAACCGGCCCGCTTTACGTCAGCTCAAGTACCACGACCTCCGGCGGATTATTAATGCGCAGCGCAAAAGAATGCGAGCCAAGCCCCGCCGTTACCACCATTTTCCGACGGTATTTTTCAAACATCCCCTGCGCGTATTTGGGAAACAGCTTCACCTGCGGGCTGACAACGCCGCCGATAAACGGGAGCCGCACAAGACCGCCGTGCAGATGCCCGGAGAGCGTCAGATCAGCGCCCCAGAGCGCGTAGCTCTCAAAAAAGACCGGGTTGTGCGCCAACAGGATATTGTAGCAGTCCTCCTCCGGCTCTCCGATAAGCGCGCGTATTTCCTCTGCTGTCATAAAATCGCCGGAAAACCGCTTGTAATACTTCATCGGGATCTCCAGGCCATGCACCATAAGGCGCACGCCGTTTATCTCTATCTGCGCGCGCGTATTTTCCAGCAGCACAATGCCGCCTTTCTGCAGCTCGCCAACCAGCTTCTGGTACACACCCCGGTAATCCTCCGGGAAAATTTTTGCACGAAATTCATGATTTCCGTTCACGCAATAGACCGGACAGTCGCAGGCAAGTCTTTTCAGCAGGGAAACTCCCACATCCAGATTTGTCTCCTCGTTTGCCCTGCTTACCGTCAGATCGCCCACGGAAAACACCACGTCCGGATACTGCTTCTGAATAATCTCCACAAGCTGATTGTTGGCTTCTCCAAATATGCGGTTATGCAGATCCCCGATCATCACTGCGCGGATCGGTTTTTCCGGTCTGTTATCCCCTCCCGGCATCACGATCCGGTAATGTCTCACTTTGATTCTGCTCATTGTTTCTCCCCGCCTGCCCTTTCCGGGCTTTGTATTTAAGTATACCGGACTCTTCCTCTTTTGACAAGGAAAATCCTACATGCAATATGCTTCCCATGCCTGCATCAGATAATGCAGATATCCCGCTTTTTCGATATCCTCATCCAACACGATATCCACGCTGCCGATTTCCTTTCCCTCCAGCAGATAGAGCATCCGCCCGGCAATGTCCCCCTTGTGCACCGGGGCAGTAAGCGTTTCCGGAAGCTCCAGCTTCCGCTCGATTCCGTCAAGATTCTGCCCGTTCACATCCAGATAATGAAATTCTTCCGCATAATAGCAGGAAACAGTATCCTTTAGCCCGCGCTTCACTGTCAGCTTGGGAAGCTTTACCGGGTCGCTGTCTATGTACATCCGGCATTTGCCAAAGCCGTAATTCAGCATCGCAGCGGCGTTTGCAAAACGCGTTTTGGAATCCGGTCCCGCCATCACAACGCTGATCAGCTCGATATCATTGCGCACCGCCGTCGCCGAGACGCAGAACAACGCCTTGCTGGTGCTTCCGGTTTTCAGTCCCCGGCAGCCGTCATAGCTGCGCAGAAGCTTGTTGGTATTCGCAAGTCCAAACTCGCTGCTGCCCTGGCGCGTCACATGGGTGATGGTATCCATCCAGATGGTCGTGTAATCGTAGACCTGCGGGAAACGGGTGATCAGCTCGCGCGACATCAGCGCAATATCGTAGGCTGTCGTGTAGTGATCGTCGGAATCTGTCAGCCCGCAGCAATCCACAAAATGTGTATCCTTCATGCCAAGCTCCGCCGCTTTTTTGTTCATGCGGCTGACAAATTCCGCCTCGCTGCCGCCGATATGCTCCGCCATCGCCACCGAAGCGTCGTTCCCGGAGGATACCAGGATACATTTTAGCAGCGTGTCGACCGTCTGCTTCTCGCCCTCCTCCAGAAAGACCTGCGAGCCGCCCATCGACTTTGCGTGCGCGCTCGTGACAACCTCATCGTCCAGCTTAATAGAACCCTTTTCCAGCTCCTCAAAAATCAGCAGCGTTGTCATCACCTTCGTCACGCTTGCCGGACTGCGCCGGGTGTGCGCATCCTTTTCATAGAGCACCGTCCCTGTGGACGCCTCCATCAGAAGCGCGGACGGCGATTCAAGCGCAAGACTGTCCTGCGCGCTGTCCGTCTCCGCCTGCGCAGTCCCCGTCGCTGCAGCTTCGGTTTCCTCCGCCAGCACAGCTCCTGTCGCTGCAGCTTCAGTTTCCTCCGCCAGCACAGCTCCTGCCGCTGCCGGCTGCAGGACCATCAGCAAAAGGCAGCAGATCCACGCCGCCGTCTGTCTCCATTTTCTCGTTTTCATCGTACCACTCCTGTTTTTCCGTTATGGTACAACATATGAGAAATGCGGGCAGGCTATACGCGTTTTTCCTCCTGCCCTGTGCAAAAAGCTGCAGACGCTTTTCCTCCAGATAAAACGCGCCCAATTCCAGTGCGGAACCGGGCGCATATATATCATTTACTGCTCAACATCCTTCATGCTGAAGCTTACTCTTCCCATCTTGTCCTTGCCAAGGCATACAACCTTCACAACGTCGCCAAGCTTTAAGACGTCCTCAACCTTGTCGATCCTGCCCTTGGAAATCTTGGAAATGTGGACCATTCCCTCCTTACCCGGAGCAAACTCCAGGAAAGCGCCGAATTCCTTGATGCTGACTACCGTTCCGGTGAGGATCTGACCAGCCTCAAATTCTGTGGTGATGATGCGGACCATATCCATCGCCCGTGCCATCTGCTCCTTATCAGTGCCGCAGATGGAAACCGCGCCGTCGTCTGTAATATCGATCTTCACGCCGGTGCGCTCAATGATCGTGTTGATGGTCTTCCCTCTCTGTCCGACTACATCGCCGATCTTCTGCGGATCAATATTGATCTGGATGATCTTCGGCGCATACTCGGAAAGCTCCATTCTCGGCTCTGCGATGGTCTTTGCCATTACTTCGTCGAGGATATAGAGGCGCGCTTCTCTTGTTCTTGCGATCGCTTCCTCGATGATCGGGCGTGTCAGACCGTGGATCTTGATATCCATCTGGATCGCGGTGATACCCTTGTGTGTACCAGCCACCTTGAAGTCCATATCGCCGAAGAAGTCCTCCAGCCCCTGGATATCCGTCAGCACGATATAATCGTCGTCCGTCTCGCCGGTCACCAGACCGCAGGAAATACCTGCAACCGCCGTCTTGATCGGCACACCTGCCGCCATCAGCGACATCGTGGATGCGCAGATGCTCGCCTGGGAGGTGGAACCGTTTGACTCAAAGGTCTCGGATACGGTGCGGATCGCGTACGGGAATTCCTCCTCGCTCGGAAGCACCGGAACGAGCGCACGCTCTGCCAGCGCGCCGTGACCGATCTCGCGGCGTCCCGGTCCTCTGGACGGCTTTGTCTCGCCTACCGAGTAGCTCGGGAAATTATAGTGGTGCATATAACGCTTGCTGGTTTCCGCCACGTCAAGGCCGTCGATCTTCTGTGCCTCGGAAAGCGGCGCCAGCGTCGTGATGGTGCAGATCTGTGTCTGTCCTCTGGTAAACATCGCAGAACCGTGTACGCGCGGGATCAGATCGACCTCCGCTGCCAGCGGGCGGATCTCGTTGATCGCACGGCCGTCCGGACGCTTATGATCCTTTAAGATCATCTTGCGGACGGTCTTCTTCTGATACTGGTAAACAGCCTCGTCGATCAGCGCCAGCCACTCTTCGTTATCGGCAAATTTCTCAGCAAGCTTATCCTTGATCTCGCGGATATTTGCCTCGCGCTTCTGTTTTTCGTCAGTAAATACGGCAACCTCCATCTCCTCCGGGGATACGACCTCGCGGATCGCCGCAAACAGCTCCTCCGGAACCGCGCAGCTTGTGTAGGTGTGCTTTTCTTTTCCGCACTCCGCCACGATGGTATCAATGAATTTAATGACCTCCTGGTTTACCTCATGCGCAGCAAAGATCGCCTCGATCATCTTGTCCTCCGGCACCTCGTTTGCACCCGCCTCGATCATGATGACCTTGTCGCGTGTGGAGGCAACGGTGAGCTGCAGATCGGAAACCGCTTTCTGAGCCGCGTTCGGGTTGAACACAAACTCGCCGTCCACCAGACCTACCTGTGTGGTAGAGGTCGGGCCGTCAAACGGGATATCGGAAATCGCTGTCGCGATCGCGGAACCGAGCATTGCCGTCAGCTCCGGCGCGCAGTCCGGATCAACGGAAAGCACCAGGTTGTCCAGCGTCACGTCGTTGCGGTAGTCCTTCGGGAACAGCGGACGCATCGGGCGGTCGATAACGCGCGCCGTCAGCACTGCGTTCTCGGAGGCCTTGCCCTCTCTCTTGTTGAAGCCGCCCGGGATCTTTCCTACCGAGTACATCTTCTCTTCATACTCCACGCTTAACGGGAAGAAATCGATCCCCTCGCGCGGTTTTTCCGATGCCGTAGCCGTAGATAATACGGTGGTATCGCCATAGTGCATCAAGGCTGCACCGTTTGCCTGTTTTGCAACTCTGCCGACGTCCACACGCAGCGTTCTGCCGGCGAGTTCCATAGAATAGCTCTTGTACATAATTTTCTCCTTTTCCCCGGCCGTCTCATGCATCCCCGGCATACGTCCGAAACAACTGAAAAACCAACCGCTGCCGATTGGCTTTTCAGTGGTCCCGGCTCTTATGCCTTCTGCGCATGAAAGGGACGGCAAAACCGTCCCTTTGATAGCCAGATTATTTTCTGATTCCCAGTTTTTCGATTAAAGCACGGTATCCTTCAATATCAGTTTTCTTTAAATATGCAAGTAAGCCACGTCTCTGACCTACCATTTTCAGAAGACCTCTTCTTGAATGATGATCCTTCGGATGATCCTGCAGGTGAGCTGTCAGCTCCTGGATTCTCGCGGTAAGTACTGCGATCTGTACCTCCGGTGAACCGGTGTCGCCTTCCTTACGTCCGTACTCAGCAATAATTGCCTGTTTCTTCTCTTTCGAAATCATGATATTTCCTCCTTATTTTTAAATCGCCTGACACTAAGGAATGGTCGGAGTGTCCGAATCCTGAGTGACGGCTGAATTCATGCCTAAGAATTATAGCATACGCGGCTATTGCCGTCAACTACGAAAATAGTTTTTTCCAAAGGCAATATCGCGGTGCATCTGCGCCTTCAGTTCCTCCATGTCCGGGAATTTCTGCTCCGGCCGCTCGTATGCATAGAGCTGTACCTCGATCATCCTCCCGTACAGGTCACCCTCGTAGTCAAACAGATAGGTCTCAACACCGCGGAAGTATTCGCCCACTGTCGGCTTATAGCCGATGTTCGTGATCCCGCAGCAGCTCTCCATCTGCTGGCCTTCGTCCGCCCCGTATGTCTGCGGCTGGATAATGGTTTTGGAGGCGTAGACGCCGTTCGGCGGCAGCAGCTTGCCGACGGAGGGGATGATGTTTGTGGTCGGCATCCCGAGCGTGCGCCCGATCCGCCGCCCGTGCAGCACCTCGCCCTGCACTGTGTAAGGGTAGCCAAGGAGCGTATTCACCAGCTCCATATTTCCCTTTGCGAGCGCTTCCTTCACGTAGCTGCTGCTGATCTCACGCCCCTCATAGCATTCCTTTTCCACGACCTCCAGCTCATAGCCGCACTCCTTCTGCATTTTTGCAAGCAGCGCACAGTCGCCTCTTCTCTGATAGCCGAAGCGAAAATCGCTGCCGACCGCGATATATTTCGCGCGCAGCCGTTTTGCAAGGATCTCCCTCACAAACGTCTCCGGCTCCATATGCGAGATCTGCGGAAGAAACGGACAGTCGATCCACCACTGCACGCCGAATTTTTTAAGCAGTGCTTTCTTTTCGCCCTTCGTAAGGAGCGCAGGCGCCTTCGGATTTGGCCAGATCGTCACCGCCGCGCTCTCAAGCCCCTGCGCCTTTTTCGCACAGATCCGGCGGATCAGCTCCTGGTGCCCGCGGTGCAGCCCGTCAAACTTGCCGAGCGTGACAGCTGTGTCCCGGTCCATGGTGTAGTCCATAAAGCCTTCTATATATTTCATATTGGATTCCTCATAAAATTGCGTTCCTGTATGGAGACTGGGATTTTATAAGAACATCTTTACAGGAACATAGCGTTTCTTCTCCGGGACGTACTGATAGATCCCGCAGAACCGCCCGGCGGAGTCGCTGATGCGCGCCCAGGGATTTTCTCCGTCCCGCGCCAGTGCCGCTGTGCTTTCTGCACTTTGTCCCGGCACCTCCGCCTGCGTAAGGCTGCGCTTCTCCAATGGATTTCCGTTATAAAGGAGCTTGTCCGCCTCCGGCTTCACGCGAAATGCCGGGTACTGTGCGAACATCGTCTCCACCGGAACGATTTTTTCCTCCAGACGCCCGTCTTTTGCCAGCGTTTCGATCTCTGAGAGCCGCAGGCTTTCCTCCTGTGCAAACGCTCCCACGCGCGTGCGCAGCAGCGATTCCATGCAGCCGCCGCAGCCAAGCTTTTCGCCGATATCATGACAGAGCGTGCGGATATAAGTGCCTTTTGAGCAGGAAACCGTCAGGGCAACGCGCGGAAGACGGATTTCTTCAATTTTTATATCGTAAATCTGTACAAAGCGTGCCTGCCGTTCTACCGTCTTGCCCTCGCGCGCCAGCTCATACAGCTTCTTTCCGCCCACCTTCAGTGCGGAATACATCGGCGGCACCTGCTCATACGGTCCGATAAAACCCGTGATCGCGCTGCAAACCGCCTCCCTGGGCGGCATCTTTTCACAGATGGAAAGCACTGCGCCGGTCGTATCCTGCGTGTCGGTCGTCTGCCCAAGCAACAGTACGGCGCGGTAGGTTTTGTCCTTGTCCGTCAGCATATCACAGAGACGCGTTGCGTTTCCCAGACACACAGGCAGCACGCCCTCCGCTTCCGGGTCGAGCGTGCCTGTGTGACCAATTTTTTTCTGATGCAGAATGCCGCGCAGCTTCGCCACGACGTCGTGCGAGGTAAAGCCTCTTTCCTTGTAAACATTGATGATCCCGTTTATCATGCTGTCTGTTCTTCCTCTTTGGCCGCCTTCATCTGCTTTTCAATATGCTTCGTCAGATTATTTACCACATCGTAGAAGGAGCCCTGCATCGTGCACCCGGCCGCGCGGACGTGACCGCCTCCGCCGAAGTACGAGGCAATCACGCTGACGTCCACTGTCTGCTTGGAGCGCAGGCTGACCTTGTACTCCTGGTTCGCCGTCTCATACAGAAAGATCGCCGTCTCGACGCCCTTCGTCAGACGGAGCTGGCTGACGATGCCGTCCAGGTCGGACGGCTTTACGCCGTAAAAATCCATGTCTTTGCGCTTGATGCCGCTGATAATGCAGGCGCCGTCCAATACCATAATGCTCTCCAGAAGCGCTCTTCCGAGAATCTGATTCTGCACATATGTTTTTTCCAGAAAGGTGGTGTCAATGATGTAGTTGCCGTTTACGCCCTTGCGCAGCAGATTCGCCGCAATCTCCAGCGTCTCCGGAGCCGTGCAGGAATACTGGAAGGCGCCGGTGTCGTGCACCAGCCCCATGTACAGCGCTTCCGCCACCGCCTTCGATATCTTTTCATCCTCCATCACATGATAAATCACCTCTGAAGTAGAGCTGCTGTCCGGAAAAATCTCGTTTTCCTGCGCAAAGCCCTTGTTGCTGATATGGTGGTCATAGCAGATGCTCCGCTTCGCCGTATCCAGATACTTTGCCGCCGCTCCAAGACGCTGCTTATCCGCGCAGTCGAGCGCGATAAACAAATCGTACTCCTTATCCTCCGCGCAGCTGTGACGGATCGTATCCGTTCCCTGCAGGATATGATAGCTTGCAGGGATCTCCTCCAGATAAACATCGACCGTCTGAAGCTCCGGAAAGATTTCTTCCAGATAAAGCTTCAGCGCCATGCAGGAGCCGACACAGTCGCCGTCCGGGCGGATATGCCCGGCAATGGCGACGGTCTGCGCATTCTGCAGCACCTCACTGATCTTCTTCATATTCTCCATCTTCATCCTCCGATCTCTCCACATGATTTTCCGCAATCAGCTTCGACATGCGGACGCCATACTCTATTGACTGGTCCAAAATGAATCGAATTTCGGGGGTATTGCGCAGATTCAGGTTCCGGGCGAGCTGCCGGCGGATAAAGCCGACGGCGGACCGCAGTCCCTCCAGCGTGCTCTGCTGCGCCTGCTCATCACCCAAAACACTGATATACGCCTTGCAGGTTTTTAAGTCCGGCGCAACCTCCGCCAGCACCACCGACGTCAGCGGATGGATCCGTGGATCCTTGATCTCGCTGCGGATGATGTTGGCAAGCTCCCGCTGCACCTCGCTGTTTACCCGCGTATTTTTAATGCTGTTTTTTCTCATATTTTCATTTCCCTCTATCGCGGAACCTCTACCATAATATACGCTTCTACCTGGTCAAATTCCTGAATATCATTAAATTTTTCGAAAACAAGACCGCATTCGTAGCCTGCCCTTACCTCTTTTACGTCATCCTTGAAGCGCTTCAGCGATGCGAGACCGCCCTCGAAGATCTGCGTGCCCTCGCGCGTGATGCGCACAGAGCAGTTTCTCTGGAACACGCCGTCCAGGATATAAGCACCCGCGATCGTACCGACACCGGAAGCCTTGAAGGTCTGACGAACCTCTGCGTGTCCGATCACCTTCTCCTCATAGACCGGATCGAGCATACCCTTCATGGCAGCCTCAACATCCGCGATCGCATCATAGATAACACGATACAGGCGCACGTCTACGTTCTCGCGCTCCGCGCTCGCCTTCGCCATCGCATCCGGGCGCACATTGAAGCCAATGATGATCGCATTGGAAGCGGAAGCAAGGCTGACATCGGATTCGTTGATCGCACCGACTCCGCCGTGAATGATCTTGACGGCAACCTCGTCGTTGGAAAGCTTCAGGAGGCTCTGCTTTACGGCCTCCACAGAGCCCTGCACATCGGCTTTGACGATGATGCCAAGCTCTTTTAAATTGCCCGCCTGGATCTGGCTGAACAGATCGTCAAGCGACATTCTGGATTTCGTTTCCTCCAGCAGCTTTTCCTTGTTCTGGCTGATGAAGGTTTCCGCAAAGCTTCTTGCTTCTTTATCATTTTCGCAGGCAACAAATACCTCTCCTGCGTTCGGCACGTCGGAAAGACCGAGGATCTCTACCGGAGTAGACGGACCGGCCTCCTTCACTCTTCTGCCTTTATCGTCCATCATCGCGCGGACCTTGCCGTGGCAGGCGCCCGCCGCAATTGCATCGCCCACATGCAGCGTACCTTTCTGTACCAGCACCGTCGCAACCGGGCCCTTTCCTTTATCCAGCTCCGCCTCGATGACAAGGCCTCTCGCTTTTCTGTTCGGATTTGCCTTCAGCTCCGCCACCTCTGCCGTCAGAAGGATCATCTCAAGCAGCGTGTCAAGCCCCTCGTGCGTATGTGCGGAAACCGGCACAAATACGGTGCTTCCGCCCCAATCCTCGGGGATCAGCCCGTGCTCGGACAGTTCCTGCTTTACGCGGTCAATATTCGCGCTTGGCTTATCGATCTTGTTGATCGCAACAATAATTTCGGTACCCGCCGCTTTTGCGTGGCTGATCGCCTCGACCGTCTGCGGCATAACGCCGTCATCCGCCGCTACCACAAGGATTGCGATATCGGTCGCATTGGCGCCGCGCATACGCATTGCCGTGAACGCCTCGTGTCCCGGAGTATCCAGGAAGGTGATCTGCTGTCCGTTAATGGATACCGTATAAGCGCCGATATGCTGTGTGATGCCGCCTGCCTCTTTCGCGATCACATGCGTATTCCGGATGGCATCCAGCAGGGAGGTTTTACCATGGTCAACATGCCCCATAACGCAGACAACCGGCGGTCTTGCAACCATCGTCTCTTCTGCCTCCTCTTCTTCCTTCAGCAGCTCCTCGATCACATCGACCTTCACCTCATGCTCTGCGATGCAGTTGTAATCCATAGCGATCTCTTCCGCCAGATCGTACTCGATCTCGTGGTTCACCGTAACCATCGTTCCCTGCAGGAACAGCTTCTTCACGATCGCCGCAGCCTGCACCTTCAGAAGATCCGCAAGCTCGCGGATGGTCAGACGGTCCGGAATTGTAATGGTTCTGATCTCGTCTTCCTTCTTCTCTGCCGGCGGCGGTGTCACCGGCTTGATGAACTTACCGGCAGTTTTCCCTGTTTTGCCGGAATTATTATTTTTCTGATTCGGACGCCCCTTGCCGCCCTCCTGGCGGTCAAAGCGGTCGCGCTTATTGTATTTTTCTTTATCCTTATCCTTGTCAGCGCGGATTCTGGATTCCTTTGTTACCGGTTTGCTGCCAAGATCCGGCTGCGGGATCGACAGATTTCTGCCGCCCTGTCCGCGTCCCTGGCTGCGGTTATCGCGGTCGCCGAAGCTTCTGCCGCCGCGGTTATCTCTTCCGCTCTGCTCACCGCGATTGTCGCGATCGCCAAAGCTGCGGCTTCCCTGTCCGTTGCGGTTATCGCGATCGCCAAAACTTCTGCCGCCGCGGTTGTCTCTGCCGCCCTGCTCGCTGCCGCGGTTATTGCGGTCGCCAAAGCTACGTCCGCCGCGGTTATCCCTGCTGCCGTCGCTGCGTCCCTCACGGCTGTCTCTGCCGCCCTGCTCTCCGCCGCGGTTATTGCGGTCGCCAAAGCTGCGTCCGCCGCGGTTGTCTCTGCTGCCGTCGCCGCGTCCGCTGCGGTTGTCTCTGCTGCGATCCGTGCGTGCTCCGCGGTTTCCGTTCTCACCCTGGTTCTGCGTTCTGCCCTGCTTCGGCTGTGCTTTTTCCTCCGCCGCCTTCTCCGGTGCAGCTGCCTTTGTCTCCGGGCGCTGTACCTTCGTCTCCGCGGCCTGCACAGTCTTGTTCTCCGGACGCTGTGTTTTCGTCTCTTCTGCCTGCGCAGCCTTGTTCTCCGGGCGCTGTACTTTCGTCTCTTCTGCCTGTACAGCCTTGTTCTCCGGGCGCTGTGCTTTCGTCTCCGCCGTCTGCGCAGCCTTGTTCTCTGACGCCGGCGCAGCCTTTGTCTCTGCTGCCTGCACAGCCTTTACCTCTGCCGGTGCAGATGTCTGAGCCGCCTTTCCTCCGGCTGCTGCATTTCCTGCCTGCGCCGTCTGCGCTTCCGCTGCCGTCCCGGCCGTCTGCGCCGGTCTGCTGCCCGCCGTCTTTGCTGCCTCCGCCGGACGGGTGCCCGCCGGTCTTGCGCCTGCCGGTCTCGTACCTGCCGGTCTGCTGCCCGCCGCTCTCGTACCTGCCGGTTTATCCTCAGCGGTTCTCATCCCGGCCGGCTTCTGAATACCGGTACGGCTGTTCTGGGAGCGGAAAATTCTCGTAATATTTTTCTTCTTTGGCACACCCGCCGGGCGCGCGCCTGCCTCAGCCGTCTTCTCCCCGGTCTTTGCAGGCTTCTCGCTTCCTTCCGCTTCCTTCTTTACCGGAACCGGTCTGCTGCCCACACCCTTTCGTACCATTTCTACATGTTCATCTTCCAGCATACTCATATGACTCTTTACTTCGATCCCTTTTCCTTTCAGATATTCCATTACTTCTTTATTCGCTCTGCCAAGCTCTTTTGCAAGCTCATGCACTCTCATTTCCGACATACTCACTACCTCCGTTCGTCTCTGTTGGCTAGTTCCTTTATAATGGCATTGGAAAGCCCCGGATCTGTCACAGCAAGCGACGCGCGGAATTCCTTCCCCATCGCCGCGCCAAGCTCCAGCTTCGTTCCGTAAAAATAAAGCGGCACCTCATAAAATGTACACATATTCTGAAACTTTTTCCGGGTATTTTCAGAGGCTTCCTCTGATACAAGCACCACGCAGGCGACCCCGGTCTTTACCGCTTTTTCCGTAGAAAATTCCCCGCTCATGGTTTTGCCCGCCTTCGTAGCCAGCCCGATCAGAGAGAGTATCTTATTTTGTCTCAATCCGCTCTATCTCCTTTTTCAAACTATCATATACCTCGGGAGAAATGCCCGTCTTCAGCGAGCGCTCCAGTCCCCTGCTTTTCACTGCTTTCTCGAAGCATTCCATCGAAAAGCACAGATATGCGCCTCTTCCATTTTTTCTGCCTGTAGTATCGATCACAAGCTCTTCCTCCGGCGTCCGCAGGATACGGATCATATCCTTTTTATTTTTCATCTCCTGACACCCGATGCACTTGCGCTGCGGAACCTTTTTTGTCTGTCCCATCTTCTATCTCCCGCTTATTCTTCGGATTCCGGCTGCGCAGGATCTTCCTCATACGCGCCGTCCTCTTCATACTGCTGCCCATCCTCTTCGGCGTAAGTCTCCTCATACTGCTGACCGTCATCCTCGGCATAGGCATCTCCGTACTCGTCATAGTCCTCTTCGTAATAATCGTCATCCTCGATCTCGTCAAAGTCTCCCGCCTCGATCGCCTGCGTCTCACTCTTGATATCGATCTTGAAGCCGGTAAGCCTTGCGGCAAGTCTCGCGTTCTGTCCCTCCTTGCCGATCGCAAGGGAAAGCTGATAATCCGGCACGACTACCTGTGCAGTCTTCTCATCATTGTCCGCCGCAACATAAATAACCTTTGCCGGGCTGAGCGCGTTCTCGATCAGCAGCGCCGGGTTTTCATCCCAGTTGATGATGTCGATCTTCTCTCCGCGCAGCTCCTCAACAATGGTGTTTACACGGGAGCCGTTAATGCCGACACATGCGCCCACCGCATCGACATCCGGGTCGTTCGACCAGACCGCCATCTTCGTGCGGTTGCCTGCCTCTCTTGCAATGCACTTGATCTCAACGGTGCCGTCGCGCACCTCCGTCACCTCGTTTTCAAACAGCCGCTTCACCAGCTCCGGATGTGTGCGGGAAACGAGTACCTTCGGTCCCTTCGGCGTGTCCTTTACCTCCAGCACGTAAACCTTCACGCGCTCGGTCGGGTAGAAGGTCTCGCCCTTCACCATCTCATTTTCATTTAAAACCGCATCTACCTTGCCGAGATTGATGCTGACATTTCTTCCAAGATAGCGCTGCACGATGCCGGTCACTACCTCGCGCTCCTTGCTGTAATATTCGTTGTACAGCACCTTGCGCTCCTCCTCACGGATCTTCTGGAGGATTACATTTTTCGCATTCTGTGTTGCGATGCGTCCGAACTCCTTCGATTTGATCTCCACATTTACCACATCGCCCACCTCGTAGCGGGAATCCTTCATCTTTGCGTCTGCGAGGCTGATCTCCATCACCGGATCCTCCACCTCTTCCACAACGGTTTTCTCCGCATGGACGGAGAACTCACAGGTGTTCGGGTCGATATCCACCTTCACATTGTCCGCCTTGCCAAAATGGTTTTTGCACGCCTGGATCAGCGACTGCTCGATCGCCTCCAGCAGGACCGTCTTACTGATGTTTTTCTCCTTCTCCAGAACGTCCAGTGCTTCCATTAATTCGTTATTCATTTTCCCTTTTCCTCCTTAAAAATCGAAAGCCAGTCTTATCAGCGCAATATCAGCTCTCGCAATCTGCATTTCACTTTCATCTTCCATCATGATCGTGACGGTTTCTTTATCAAAGGCTTTTAAAATGCCGTAAAATTCCTTCTGTCGTTCTATCGCGCGGAACGTGCGGATCTCCACTTCTTCCCCAATGCTGCGCACAAAATCCTTCTCTTTTTTGAGTGGCCGCCCAAGTCCCGGAGAGCTTACCTCAAAGATATAGGATTCCTCAACAAAGTCCTGCTCATCCAGAATATCGTTCGCCGCCCGGCTCACCAGCTCGCAGTCGTCCACCGTGATGCCGCCCGGCTTATCGATGTACGCGCGCAGGTACCAGCTTCCGCCCTCCTTCACATACTCCACGTCTACCAGCTCAAATCCGTTCGCATCCACGATCGGCTGCAGTATCGCTTCCGTTTTCTGTTCATACATTTCTTTTTTTGTCATACGCCCCGCATTCCTCCAGATATGCCGTCTTTTGTGTCCGCCGTCTTTTTTCTCCGACACGCCCGGCAACATAAGATTGAGCGGGTTTTTCAACCCGCTCACACTCTAGTAACATATTCTTATCATCCTCATTATAGCACGCTTATCCGGAAAAACAAGTGTTTTTTTCAAGTTTTCCTTAATCTTACACGATTTTTCCATATTTTTTACCGCCTGCGAGCTGCTATCCGCGCAGCTTCGTGCCTTTGGTGTCGCGCCCGGCGACCTTCAGCCTGTCCAGCCGGACTTCCTTTTCTTTATAGAGAATGGTTTTATCCTTTTCGCCGTTCGGATAATACATTGCCTCCACGCGGTCGCCCTCATTTAAGCGGATGCCGCGTACGCCGATCGCGCCCTTTTTCTTTAAAGGAATATCGCCGATCTGGATGCGCAGACAGATATCGCGCTCTGTCTTAAATACCGCCGTCTCCGCCTCGTCCATCCGGTGTACGCAGATCACCTTGTCGCCCTCCTGCAGCTTCGTCGCCGCGATCGTGCGCTTTGCCACATCAAACTCGCTGCCCTCCACCTGCTTCACCATGCCCTGCGCAGTTCCGAAAATTAGCAAAGACATCTTCACGCGCTGCAGGCTCTCCGCATAGACGATCGTCTCCTGCGCGCTGCTGTAATTACAGAAATTATCGATCGGCTTGCCTTTATCGCGGAATTTTCCGAAGGGCACATCGAGCACCTTGATGAGATGCTGGCTGCCCATATCCGTAAACAGACAGATCTTATCGGTATTCATGCAGGAGATCACATAGCGGTTTTCCGCGTCCGCCGTCTCTTTGTTCCGCTCGTAGGTCGCCGCATCCACAGTGCGCGCGTAGCCGAAGCGGTCCATCAGAAAGACGACCTCCATCTCCTCAATCTTCTTTTCCTCATAGACAGCCTCCTCGCCGTTCTCAACCACCGTTTTGCGCGGTACGGCGTACTCCTTCTTAAAGCTCTGCAGCTCCTTCACGATCTGCTTCGCCATGGAGCCGTAATTATTTAAAAGATCCTCGTAGCGGGCAATATTCTTTACCGTCTCGTCGTGTTCCTTCTGCAGCGCGGCGATCTCCAGCCCGATCAGCTTGTAGAGCCGCATCTCCAGGATCGCCGTCGCCTGCGCGTCGGTAAAACGAAGCTGCTCCGCCTGCTTTTTCGAGGCGCGCGATTTAAACTTGATGCCCTCGGTAACGCCGTTTACCAGACATTCTTTCGCCTGCTCGCGGCTCTTGCTTCCGCGCAGGATCTCGATAATCAGGTCGATAACGTCGCAGGCTTTTATCAGCCCCTCCTGGATTTCCCTCTTTGCCTGCTCCTTCTCCAGCAGCGTCTGATACTTGCGCGTGTTCACCTCAAACTGGAAATCGATGTGATGCTCAATGATTTTTTTCAGACTGAGCGTTTCCGGTCTGCCGTCCGACACCGCCAGCATATTTACGCCAAAGGTATCCTCCAGGCGCGTCTTTTTGTAAAGCATGTTTATCAGATTATTCGTGTCGGCGTTTTTGCGCAGCTCCAGCACAATGCGGATGCCGTCCTTCGACGACTGGTTGGAGATATCAACGATATCGGTCGTCTTTTTCGTCTCCACCAGAGCAGCCACGTCGTTTAAAAATTTGCCGATATTGGCGCCGATCATGGTATAGGGAATTTCGCTGATGACAAGGTTTTCTTTTCCGTTCTTTCCCTTCTCCACCTCCACCTTGCCGCGGATGCGGATTTTGCCCGTGCCGGTCTTGTAAATGTCCGGCAGTTCGTCCTTGTTGACCACGATGCCTCCGGTGGGAAAATCCGGCCCCTGAATGTACTGCATCAGCTCTTCCGTCGTGATGTCGCTGTTTTTAATAGTGGCAATGACCGCATCGATCACCTCACCGAGATTGTGCGGCGGAATGCTCGTCACCATACCGACCGCGATACCGTCCGCACCGTTGATCAGAAGGTTTGGCAGGCGCACCGGAAGCACCTCCGGCTCTTTTTCCGTCTCGTCAAAGTTTGGAACGAACGGAACCACGTTTTTATCAAGGTCGGCAAGAAATGCCTCCTGCGTGACTTTTTGCAGACGCGCCTCCGTGTAACGCATCGCCGCGGCGCCGTCCCCTTCGATGGAGCCGAAATTGCCGTGACCGTCCACCAGAGGAAGTCCTTTCTTGAAATCCTGCGCCATAACGACAAGCGCCTCATAGATGGAGCTGTCGCCGTGCGGATGATATTTACCCATCGTATCGCCGACGATACGCGCGCATTTGCGGTACGGGCGGTCGTAGCGGATACCCAGCTCATACATGTCGTAGAGCGTCCGGCGCTGTACCGGCTTCAGCCCGTCGCGCACATCCGGAAGCGCACGTGCCACGATGACGCTCATCGCATAATCAATATAAGATTTTTGCATGATCTCCGAATACTCTGTCCGGATGATCTGCTGCTGTGTGTTTTCCATATATTTCTATTACCTCATATTACCTCAAATTTCCTTTTTTTGCGAGAAGCCGCTTTTTCCGGAATCCACTCACCGATATGTCCCGGAATGTCTTTTTGCTGCCCGGCGCCGCTCATTTTCCCAGACGCCAGACGCATCTTACCACCCCGCCGCCTAAAACGCCTCCTCCGCCTGGAAGAGCTTATATATCCAGCTCGGCGTCCTTTGCGTGCTCATAAATGAACGCCTTGCGCGGCGGCACTTCGGTGCCCATCAGCATTTCCGTGACGCTGGATGCCATGCGCGCATCTTCGATCTCTACGCGCTTGAGTACACGCGTTTCCGGATTGAGCGTCGTCTCCCAGAGCTGCTGCGCATCCATCTCTCCGAGACCCTTGTAGCGCTGCAGCGTAAAGTTTTTATGTGTCTTCCGGTATTTTTCCAGCGCCTTGTCGTCGTACAGATATTCCTCCGGTCCGCGCGACGGCATCGCTTTGTAGAGCGGCGGCATTGCAATATAGATGTGCCCCTCGTAGATCAGCTCCGGCATAAAGCGGTAGAACAATGTCAAAAGCAGCGTGCTGATATGCGCGCCATCCACGTCGGCATCCGCCATAATGATAATTTTGTCGTAACGCAGCTTCGAGATATCGAAGTCATTTCCATAGCCTTCTGAAAATCCGCAGCCAAAAGCGTTGATCATTGTCTTAATCTCCGCGTTCGCCAGCACCTTGTCGATGCTTGCCTTCTCCACGTTGAGGATTTTTCCGCGGATGGGCATGATTGCCTGGAAGTTACGGTTGCGCGCCATCTTTGCGGAGCCGCCCGCAGAATCTCCCTCTACGATAAAAATCTCGCACAGCTCCGGTCTTCTGCTCTCGCAGTTTGCCAGCTTGCCGTTGGAATCGAAGGAATACTTCTGCTTCGTCAGAAGGTTCGTCTTTGCCTTCTCCTCGGTCTTTCGTATTTTTGCCGCCCGCTCCGCGCAGGACAGCACCTTTTTTAAAGTTTCCAGATTGCGGTCGAAATACAGCACCGCCTCGTCGCCGACCACCTTGGCGACCGCCTTCGCCGCGTCCTGGTTGTCAAGCTTCGTCTTTGTCTGCCCCTCAAAGCGCGGCGCCGGATGCTTCACAGACACCACCGCCGTCATGCCGTTGCGGATATCCGCGCCGGTAAAATTGGCATCCTTTTCTTTTAAAATGCCAAGCTCTCTGGCGTAGGTGTTCATGATCGCAGTAAATGCCGTCTTAAAGCCCGTCAGATGCGTGCCGCCCTCCGCGTTGTAAATGTTGTTGCAGAAGCCAAGCACGTTTTCATGAAATTCGTTCACATACTGGAACGCACACTCCACCGTGATGCCGTCCAGCTCGCCCTTCAGGTACACCGGCGGCTCCTGTACCGTCTCCTTGTTGCGGTTTAAATCCTTTACAAAGCCCACGATGCCATCCGGCTCATGATATTCCAGATGCTCGACCGTCTCACCCCGCCGGTCTTCAAAAATGATCGTCAACGCCGGGTTTAAGTATGCCGTCTCGTGCAGGCGGCTCTTGATCTCCTCCGCCGCAAACTGTGTCTTTTCAAAAATTTCCGGATCCGGCAGAAAATTGATGCAGGTACCGGTTCTTTTCGTCTTCCCGATCACCGGAAGCAAGCCCTTCTCCAGTTCCACCACCGGCACGCCCCGCTCGAAGCGGTCGTGGTGGATCTGTCCGCCGAGGCTCACCTGCACGTCCAGATACGTGGAAAGCGCGTTTACCACCGAAGAGCCGACTCCGTGCAGACCGCCGCTGGTTTTGTAGCTGTCATTATCAAATTTTCCGCCCGCATGCAGCGTCGTGAACACCAGCCGCTCCGCCGGGACGCCCTTTTCATGCATATCCACCGGCACGCCGCGCCCGTCATCGTTCACCGTTGCGGAACCGTCCTTTTCCAGATATACCTCAATCTGACTGCAATAGCCTGCCAGATGCTCATCCACCGCATTATCTACAATCTCATAAACCAGATGGTTCAATCCCTTTCTGGAAACGCTGCCGATATACATGCCCGGCCGCTTGCGGACCGCCTCCAGTCCCTCCAGCACGGATATACTCGCCGCGTCATATGTCTTTTTTGCCATAAATCACTCTATCCTTTATTTAAATCATTTCCAGTTTATTTCCTTATGCATTATAACAACATCCCGCAAAAAAATGCAAGCAGAAATGAAAAGCCGTCGCCCGGCGGGGTGACGGTCTGTTACTGTTCACTCCGTTCCAGTAACCTTCGCAAATCCATTTAAAATTCGCTTCGCGAATGGGATTTGCTCACGCTTGAATCACATTCTCACGCCTCAAACAGCAGGTGTTTTGAGGCTGGCGTGAACAATAACGACGGTCTTTCTAGAAGCAAGTGTTTCAGTCATTTCTGTATTTTTCTCTCAGTTTTCGCAGTTTCAGACCGCAATAAACAAACAGATAAAGATATAGCAGCGTCAGAACAGCAAACAGCACTGTGAACACGCTTGCAAGGGAATCGCTGGTCTCCATGCTTTTGATAAAATTCGGAAACACACAGCAGAGGAAGATTATCATAAGCGGAAGCAGCCGGGTTTTCATTACATGATTGATCAATTCCACTCTTGATTCGTTGTCGGAGAAAATTTCTCCATCCTGTTCGGAATTTGTTTCTGATAACGGTTTCCGGAAATATAGCCATCCAACGCATCGCCCGATATATTCCCAGCCATAATCCCGGAACATCTGAAAATAGTGACTGTTTTCTGTGTTATTTTTATAGTCCAGCCGATACGCCACATTTTCCGGCGTGCACTGCTCGAAAATATAGAAGCACGGCGGAATCATTTTCGATAGTTTCCATCCGTTTTTATGCTGCTCATGCAGCCAGGCTTCTTCCTCCTCGTAATCCGCGATGGTAAAAAAGCGTATAACCGTTTTTCTGTTATTCATTTACTCCCTCTCCTTTGCTATTTTTATACAAACGTTCTATACGTTTCAGTTCAAGATTTAAGATTTCTTTTCCAAGCTCTGTAATCTGATAAATTTTTCTTTTTTCTTCTTCCCTTTGAAAGGCAATCAGCCCGTCTTTTTCCATTTTCGAAAGCGTTCCGTACATCGTACCCGCACTGATGATCAACTCTCCGTCTGTCATCTGCCTGACCTGCTGGCTGATTCCGTAACCATGCTGCGGCTGCTGGAGACAGAACAAAATATAAAAACCGCTTTCCGTCATCGGTACATAAATTCGTTTGATTTTACTATCCATATACATCCTCACTATTTCACTTCGATATATCGAGGTTCTATATATAGTATATCGAAGTCCGATATAATTGTCAAGAAGTTTCCAACAAAAAACGACAGAGATTTTGTTCTCTGCCGCTTTGCTATCTGATACATTCTTCGATTCCGCCTGTTCATTTCCCGTATCACCTTAATACATGTCCAAAACAGCTAAAATGCCATCTATATCCGGCGTCATCATATGTTTGTTGCCATTTTCACACTGTCTCAGATAGTCCTGACACGCCATAACAATTCTGCGTTCATTTTTAGTTAATATATTCAAAACAGCAGAATAATAAGCATCTCCGCCGACAGGATATGTATCAATGTACTTCTTACTCACTGGAAACAATTTTATATAATGAACTCCATGACGATATTTCGGTTTTGTTTTCTTATTGGGCGGCAGAGGAAAATAGTCTTTCTTTGGCACTGACGGGGATATATTAGACCTCAATGGAACAACAAAGGTTCCCAGATTTCCTTTATATCGCAAACGAATAAGCAAAACACATGGCCTACCCTTTTCATTAAATAACAGTTCATCCGCTACTGAATATTTATTACATAAATCATAAAATTCTTGTTTCACCTTGACCAGTTTTATCATATGTTGCTTTTCATCCTCCAATATAACAATAACTCCACGAAAGTGGAGTTATTGTTATTTCATACAATTAGATGATATTCGAAATTATAGTCCCGTCATCTGCGGAGACCAGACATACAATTGAGCGATATTCGAAATTTATGACCCGTCGCTCCCGGAGTCAAAACATACTGTTGAATGATATTCGAAATTATAGTCCCGTCATTCACGGAGACTGTGCATACCGAAAACAAACTGTTTTCTTGTTTTTATTATACCCGGATAATTCAAAAATTGTCAATAAAATTTTTAATGAAAAACAACCCGAATCGCGCCCCAATATTCATGATTATTAAGAATTTGTAAGCTAATATTAAGCTTTTCCCGTGATACAATAAAGACAAACCTCTCCCGTGCTTCAGGGTAGGGTGCGGGAAATCTTGCGGAAACGAATTGAAGGAGGACGTGAAAATGAAGAAGAGAAGATTTGCAGGAATCTGTATAGCGGTTTTGCTTGCCGGGATGACCGGCTGTGCAAATGAAGCTCCCGCCACGCAGACGGAAACAGAACTCAGCACACAGACGGAAAGCCGGACAAAGGCAGAAGAAACAGAAAATGTTTCTGCCACTGCTGCAAAGGATTCGTCAGACAGCGTGGAAGATGTCGCCGGGCAGGGCTTTGTTCCGCCAAAGGGTTCCCGTGTTGACAGCAACGGAAATATTGCCACTCCCAGCGGAGAAACCTTTTCAAAAGACGGCGGCTGGGCTGTGCCGGAGGGCGGACACGTCGATTCCCAGGGGCGCATCATCGACAAAAACGGAAATGTCATGGGCGGCGGCGCCCCGGTCGGTTCCAAAGGATAGCAACAGATAAATCAAGTTTTTGCATTTCAGTGCACAAACTTGATTTTTTCATAAGTTTATGCTATACTCTTATCACAAGGAGGTATGGCAAATGATTGATACTCATAAACTCAAAAAAAGAGATTTATACCTAAATAAGATTATAGCATTTCAGGACACCGAGCCAGTGAAGGTTGTTACCGGAATCCGCAGATGTGGCAAATCCAGCCTGCTGAAACTAATGACCATTCACCTAAAGGAAAATGGAGTTACTGACGACCAGATTCTTGAAATGAATTTTGAATCACACGCTTATAAGAATATGAATAGCGATTCTTTCTACGAATATGTCAGGCAGCATATCATACCAGATAAAAGAATGTACCTCTTCTTCGATGAGGTTCAGCGTGTTCCTGACTGGGAGGATGCTGTGAACTCTTTCCGTGTTGATTTTAATTGCGATATTTATGTCACGGGTTCAAATGCCTACATGCTCTCCTCCGAATATGCCACCTATTTATCTGGCAGATGCGTAGAAATAAAGATGCTGCCTTTGTCTTTCTCTGAATTTTTATCATTCCACGATTTTGAAATAAGAGAAACGAAAAGTGCCTGGGGCAATACACGCAAACAAGCTATTGATAAAATGGGAAATTATTATGAACTCCATGAGGTTTTTGATGCATATATGCGGTTTGGCGGAATGCCGGGCATTGCTGACATAGGCTTAGACCAGGAAAAAGCACTGGTGCTGCTGGAGGGCATCTACTCTACCGTTATTATGAGAGATATTCTCGAACGCGAAAATCGCAGAGGTCAAAAGAGAATCACCGACCCTGTTCTTTTGAAAAAGATTACCATGTTCCTTGCTGATAACATCGGAAGCAACATTTCTGTTTCTTCTATCGGCAACACCCTGGTGAATGAAGGACTTCTTGAAGACGGGAGGCGAAAAGGAACCCCAAGTGCTCACACTGTACAGGCTTATGTAAATGCACTGCTGGAGGCATATTTCTTCTATGATGTCAAAAGATTCGATATCAAAGGAAAGGAATTCTTACGTACCCTTGGGAAATACTACATTGTTGATATTGGACTCAGGAACTATCTGCTTGGATTCAGAGACCGTGATAGCGGTCATGCGATAGAGAATGTTGTTTACTTTGAACTGCTTCGTCGGGGATATGATGTTTCTATCGGTAAGGTAGATAATTCCGAAGTTGATTTTATCGCAACAAAGGCAGACGACAAACTTTATGTTCAGGTCACGGAAGCAATGACCAGTGAAGACGTTCGCAGGCGGGAATTAGCACCACTCCAGAAAATCAGCGATAACTACGAAAAAATCGTTCTTTCCCTGAATACCGGAATGGATTCTTCCTATAATGGTATAAAATCCATCAACCTGATTGACTGGTTGATTTCTGTCTAAAGATTTACCCCCTGCTATGCAGGGGGAATTTTTACTGTGGCACAGGAAAAATCCCATCTCTGCATCAGCAGCGGTGGGATTTTGTTGTATCTTCACATATTGGAAACCACAGTTCTATCCAGTAGGTATCCTCCAGGATTCCGACCCTGGCGGAGCCGCCCATTTTTTCCATCATCATAGAGACGTTTTTCACACCAATGCCGGTTCCGGCAACGTAGCTGTCCGGCATGGCTCTTCCGTTTGCGATAAGAACCTCCACCTGGTCCGCCCCGCAGGTAAGCTCTATCTGCACCGCGCGCTCCCGGTCGCCGTATTTTTCGATATTGGAAATGATGTTGTTCAGGATACGCCCCATATAATCGGTATTTACCCGTATACGGACATTTCTCCACTCCAGCCCGTCCGCGTTTACCGAAAAGCCGTCGTCCGCTAAAAGGGCGCACAGCTCCGAGAGGTAATCCCCCAGCACGCTGCGGATATCCTCCGGCGGCTCCAGCTCTGTCTCTTTCTGGGAATCAATAAAAAAGAATTCAAACATCCGGTCAGACATCGATTTTATCTGCAGGATGCGGCTGTACGCTTTCTCAATGTATTCCCCGCTGACATTTCCCTCCCGCTCCTGCTTTCTTAAAATCTCCATATACGTCAGCAGCCCTGTCAGCGGCGTGCGCAGGTCATGCGACATGCCGACCACCAGCTTTTCCTGCGCCGCGCGCAGCTCCTTCTCTGTCTGCTCATGCTCCTTTAACTCCTGCCGCATACTGTCCAGTCCGCGTGCGAGCTGCGCCAGCTCATCCTCTCCCTGTATCGTCACCTTCTCCTCCAGATTTCCCAGGCTGATTACCGCCACCTCGCGCTGCAGACACTGGATATACCGCACATCCTCCTGCATTCCCTGGATAAAGACACCCAGACAGGCTGCAAAGCCAAGCATCACCGTGATACCAAAGATGAAGTGAAAGTACTTTTCTGCCAGACCGCTATACAGATAAACAAAAGCGTCTCCATCTGCAAAGTGAACGACCTCCGTATATTTTCTTGCATACTGGCTTATGCCGCTCGCCCAGACGCCTGACCCTTCCTCCGTGCCGCGGCTGTCCCTGTCCTTTACTTTGCTGTCAAATAAAATTTCATCCTCACGGTAAACTTTCAGTTCCGCAAACCCGTTTTCTTCTGCCCATTTCCGGATTTTGGCAGCATCTGTCGCCGCCAGGTGATTCCTGTCTGCATAAATCTGGAGCGCTTCCAGCCCTTTCTCCTCCTCATGATAGAGCAGAAAGCTCCACTGCGTATCATACTGCAGAATATTCACGCTCCCAAAATAGAGCACAACAAAAACAAACAGACCAACGCCCAGCCCACGCAACAGGCGCGTTACCATCTTTCCTGTCAGGCTTTCCGCACGAAATCTGTCTGTCAGAGCAGTACCCCTTTTCACACGTATTTTATCTGCCAGGGCGGTATCCCTTTCCCCATGTATTTTATCTGCCAGAGCGGTATCTCTTTCCGCACGTACTTTATCTGCCAAGGCGGTATCCCTTTCCCCATACGGTTTCGATAAGCTTCGGATTCTGCGCATCCTCCTCCACCTTTTTTCTGAGCCTGCGGATATGCACCATCACTGTGTTTGCAGAGCCGAGGTCAAACGGCTCCTCCCATGCGCTCTCATAGAGATTGCGCGCGGAAAATATTTTCTGCGGATATTCCATGAAAAGAAGCAGCAGCCGGTATTCCAGTTCTGTGAGATTCACTTCCTCTCCCCGCACAAACACACTGTTCTGTATGGTGCAGATACGGATGTCCCCCTTCCCCAGCCATTCGGGCAGATTGCTCTTTTCCTCCTGTGCTGCTTTGTCGTAAACGTTGCGCCTGCGCAGCAGCGCCTTTACCCTGGCAAGCAGCTCCGCATAGGAAAACGGCTTTACCAGATAATCGTCCCCGCCCGCCGTCAGACCGATTACCTTATCGGATTCCTGCTCTTTTGCCGTCAGAAACAGCACCGGCACATTCGATACCTTGCGGATTTCCTCACAGGTCCTGATTCCGGAGATTCCCGGCATCATAATGTCCAGTATTACAAGATGAGTATTCTCCGTCAGTTTTTCCAGCCCCATCCTGCCGTTTTCCGCTTCCTCCACGTGATACCCCTCTCCCTCCAGCAGAATGCGCACACCCTCCCGGATTGCCGGGTCGTCTTCAATCATCAGTATGTTGTTATGATCCATCCAGACCGCCTCTCTTTCCTGTATGATAAAGCCTGCGCAATCAGACATAAATGGTTGTTCCGTTATCTTACCGCCTCATAGGTCCACACCCGGCTGCACTGACTACGGATGACCTCCGGCTCCCATGCCCGGGTGCTGTTTTTCCGGCTGAACGGGTCATTAATCAGCAGTTTTCCATCGGCATATCCTCTGACCACAATAAAATGCCCCGTATCCGTAAAATCTCCCGGTCCCATCGCGCAGATAACAAGCTTGCCATCGCCCAGGTACAGCTTCATCGCCTCTTCATCATATAGCTGCTCTTCCGTAACCATCACCCCATATTGCGGGGCTATATCTTTTAAAAATGCCCAGGAGGTTCCTACGCCCTCCACATAATACCCCTCATCCAGCGCGCGCTGCGCCAGCATGTCGGGCGTAAGGCTCTCGTCCCGCGTGAGACTGTAGAGCACCATCGACAGGCAGGTTGGTCCGCAGCCGGATAGCCCGATATTGATTTCTCCATATGGTGCATACCCCCAGCGCGCATCCCATTGCAGAAAAAGCGGGCACTGCTCCCGGCTTTCCGCCTGCGTAATGCCGCCGTAAGCTCTCGCCTCAATTGTCAGATATCCTTCCACAAAATCAAGAAGCTCGTGATTCCGCTGTAAGGCGCTGATTAATTCTGCAGGATAAAGATTTTCCGTCAGTGCAGCTTTTTCTATATTAGCATCCGCCTGCGGTACACCGACAAGTATTTCTTCTCTTGCCAGAACCGCCGCCGGTTTCCGGCACAGTCCAACAGCCACTATAACTGCTGTCGCACAAACTATACATAATCCTGTTTTCATTTCCGCTCCCTTCCGCAGACCGCTCCCGTCCTGCCTGCCTTTCTCATCCAGCATACCGCCAGTACCCCTGTCAGTAAAAAGCCAAGCATGGAAGGCAGCGCCCTGTATATGGTATTCATTCCGGGCATACCTATAAGCAGCCAGTTGTCCGTTTCCAAGGTATAAGTCCAGATAGCCGGAAAACTCTGGTTTGTATCAATATGCAAAATTTGTCCGTCTCCCGCAAAAATGCTATACAGCGCATGAATCAGTACCGCCGACCAGATAGAACCGCTCTCACAGACAACCAGCGTCAGCACCGTCCCCATCAGAAATGTTCCCAGTATCGTCAGAAGCGCGTCTTTCACATTCAAAAATGACATTGCCATACACTGGATCAGGGTATATGTGAAAACAGATGCCGCTGCCGCGCCTTTTTTTCCAAAACCAGTCTGCAACGCGTGAAAGGCAAGCCCCCGGTAAAGCAACTCCTCCGTCACAGCCGCCCGTATGCCCTGTCCAAAAACATTCGATACGAAAATTCTGGCCAAATCCTGCAGCGTGGGATTTTCGAATGCCAGCGTTCCCTTCACACAAAACAGGTAGAACATATCTACTGCAGCAGGAAGAAGCACGGCGACAATACACCAGCGCCGCAGAAACAGTGGTTTTCTGCAATAGACATCCGCCAGAGAAATCTTCATCACATATTTTGTATAAAGATAAACTGCCGTAAATACGCTCCACAAATTCAGACAATTACCCGCAAGTTCTTTCACAACAAGAGACGTATCCATTCTCCATGCCACTCTGCTGAAAGAAACTGTAAAAATATGAATCAGGAACACTGCCGCCACATGCAGAAGCGCTTTTGCTTTTCTTTGCATAACTCATCCCCGTTTTCGGGCAGATGCAAAAAGCACCCGCCCGATTTATTATTTCTTAACTATTATACAGTGCCAGATATTCTGCCGAAACGTAACCTGTACGATCTATATATTTAAATTTTGCCCATCCGCCGCTGATAGACGTAACAGAAATTACCTGATTATATGTAAGTGACCCGATAATACTATACCCCATCCCCGGACCGCTTCTTACATTAAGTACATCCGCTGTGACATAATACTTTGTCGTAGCACGTGTCTGAACTGCATCTGTTTGCACCACTGCAACATTTCCATCTGCCGCAGCCACATAGGTTGCCGGTGTTGCCATCATGGTTGCCGCCAAAAACATTGCCATAACTTTTCTCTTCATTTTTCTCTTATCCTTTCTGTCTTTCTATTTGTTCTAAGTGGATCCATCCTTGAACTACTCATAGAATAAAACAATTATCTTACATTTTCGTTTACATAACCCTTAATATTTCTTAACTTTTATTTTACTATTGCTTCTTACGGCTGTCAATCCAGCGCACGGATAAAGAGCAGCCATATCAAGTGTGACTGCTCTTTCTTTTATCAGCTCAATATCATACAGAACATTTCCCCGATTTTCGTATATTCTTCTTTCTGTTCCGAAATATCATTATCTGTTTCGTATTTATAAAGCTGTAAATCTGCAGAAGATGCCTGTCTGGAAACTCCCTGCCCTTCCTCATTTGTAAAAATTGCTTTTGTATTTTCCAGTCTGTTCATACGATATTTTACCATTTTCCCAGTGTCATCGGTTCCCTCCAGATAGTATTCTGAATCCTCTGGCACCCCATTTCCACAGGTAATTTCTATAGAGCTGTTTTCCCCGTCAAATATAATGCTCTCAAATACAAATTCCATTTCTCCTGTTATGCAAATCGTCTGACTTGATTTTTCACCTGTCTCCCCCTCCGCTGTCCGCGGTACAAGAACAGCCGGAAGAAGTGCATTTACATTGACGGTTGTTTCTGTTCTGGTTGTAAAGCTTCCATCGATTTCTACTCTTTCCACGGTTTCTGTTTCTGTATCTGATGCTGTTATCACATCGCCTGCTTTCACAAGACAGGTAAAGTCAACGTATGATGCATCCTCGTTATAATAGTACGCGTCGTCCACCCGCTCCTGCTGGAAGCTGTAAAACTCTTCTTTCAGATAATTGTCCTCTTCCCGCAGAAGGGAAATGTCATAAATACCGGTATTACGCAGCCAGACACCCAAATCTTCTGCCTGAAATGTGCCGTCCCCATTTGTCTCTGTAACAATCTTTTTCACATTCCGGTTTTCATAATCCGTGAAAATATCGTTGCGGCACATTTTGTACACATTTCCCCCAATGTTACGCGCTTGTACCGGAAATGTAAGCATAAGCGCCAGGGTTAAAGGTAAAAATGCTTTTCTCGTACTCATATTCTCATCTCTCCTAATTTTTAATGCGTCCACATATGGTGCATTTATTTGACTGATAATTATGACTCTGCGGAATAGAATTTTCTATACTGGTTTTCTGTTTGCAGATAGTACACTGATAGACAATTTCATAAACCTTATAATAACAAATGGCGGGCTTGATGCTTACTTTATTTTTTTTAAATATCGCTTCGGAATACTGTTCATATTTATGCTCATGAGTAGCGTATACTATATTCCCTGCTCTTATTTCTCTGGCAGAAAATGAACCATCTTCCGTAATTCCGGTTATCAGCATCTGTTTCCCCGTACAATCGCTGATAATCTGTCCCTCCTGCCATTCCTGCAACACGTTATAGCCATCCGTGTTGCCACACCCCAATACACCCGTTGCTGGCGATAATGCCAACACACATGCGAAAACTGCTGCTATACCTTTAACCTTCTTACTGAAATTCCTCATCTTCTTTCTCCCTTCATTCAACAAATACTTTTTAGCATATCGGGCAAACTCTTTTCCTCTTCCTCCTTCCCTGCCAGTTCTGCTTTCAGCATACCAGAAAATTCTTACTTCTCAGATGAAGATTTCTTACGATTTCTTAACCCGTCTGCTCCTCATGTAAACCACCTACATAAATCCTCTGTTACAGCATGCCTTATACACATGTTTCTCATACACACAAAAACCGGGCGTTTTGCCCGGTCTTGTATTTCTGTATGTCGGATTATATTCTATATTTTGTATCAGGGCAGTTTAGCCGGACTGTTGCTATATTTTCACCTTCAGCGCAAGTATTACTGCCGCAAGACACTCTCCCGCCCCAAGGTAAAAGCTTTCAATAAAGCCCTGCAGCGGCTTCTGCTTTTCCGTGAGCAAAAGCAGAAGCAGAGACTGGCGCTCTTTCTGGAGAAAATCGGACCAGAAACCAAAATCTGACCATTTGGTTGGGATCATGTCTGCCGGAAGGCTGATCTGTCCGACGATCAGCCAGAAAAAAAGCACCGCGCAGACCGCCGTCGCTGCCAGAAGAAAAAGCCCTGCGCGCTCCCGGCGGTATGCCGCAGCAGCCTGCAGGCAGCGCATCAGCAGACGGCAGCCCAAAACAAGCGGGATCATAAGGACAAGCAGCCCCAGGATCCAGCCAAGCGTGTCCATGCGCACAAACTTCCCGTCCAGCGCGTGGCGCGCCATAAAGTCCTGCCGCAGATTTTCGTAGGAGATGCTGCCGCCCGTCGAAACCGTCAGATTGGTAAACTTTGCATCGGAACTGCTCTCCTCATATACCACCGTATCCTCCGTATCGTACAGAATCCCGCGGATGGTCTTCTTCTTTCCCGAAAGCTCCACCGACAGACCAATGACGTTTGTATTTCCAAACAATTTCTGTGCGGTATTTGCGTCGATCAGACAGCCGTCGCGGTCGTCCGCATCCAGCCGCGCCGTTCCCTCCAGAATGAGATCGGAGCGTCCGCAGACGGCGACCGTCGCCACGGTATGCGTGCGCGCCAGATCGACATTTTCCGCCTTTACCTCGTTTTCCTGGCTCCAGGCAGCGAACTCACGCGGCTGCTTCTGCTCCTGCTCTGTCCTGCGCATCGTTTCCACGTCCGCTCCCGTCAGCGGGCTGCTCTCCAGCAGGATCAGCGCCGTCCGCTCACATGCCGTAAGGATTCGCGCCTGCCGCTGCGCAAGCACATATAAAAGCAAAATCGCCGCAAAAATCAGCGTCCGGAAAATTCCTTTTCCATATTTTTTCATATCATTCCTCAATCAGCCGCACACGGCTTCC
Organism: Marvinbryantia sp.; assembly: GCF_047017445.1. Taxonomy (NCBI): domain Bacteria; kingdom Bacillati; phylum Bacillota; class Clostridia; order Lachnospirales; family Lachnospiraceae; genus Marvinbryantia; species Marvinbryantia sp. Next base: position 62,783 of record NZ_JBKXTT010000014.1, read on the forward strand.
CGCAGAAATTGCCTTGTCCGCGGATACGATCACCTGCTGATCTGACGAAAGAGAACCGGGCTGCAGCGCAGCGCTCGTCTCGTTCTTATCCAGCACCGTCACCTCCAGGCGCGTCGCCGTCAGCTCCGTTCCCAGCACCGTGCTGCTCTCCGAGAGCACATAAATATAGTATTTCCCGCTCTCCTCATAGAGCGCCTGTATCGGGATGCAGCAGTCGTAGGTCTCTGAGATACGCGTCGATTCCAGCGTCGCCGAGGTGCCGGCCTCCAGCGAGTTTTCCGGGAGCTGCACCGTCACGTCCAGAAGATCGGCATTTTCCTCGTTTGTGCGCACGGAATCCACCGTCAGCTCCTCCAGCGTATCCGCCTTTTTATTGTTCGCCTTAACGGTCGCGTCGTCGCCCTTGGCGATATATGTTTCCTGGCTCTCATCCACCTGCACCACCAGCTTGTTGCCCGCCGCCGTGTCAGAGAGCAGCATCGCCGTGCCGTCCGGCGTCTTTTCCCCCGTCATCAGATTGATCTTCGTGACGGTGGCGTCGATCGGCGCCGTCACCTTTCCCTCTGCCTCCAGAAGCGTCTCCAGCTTTTGAAGCGTCAGCTCCTCCTGCTCGCGGGTGATCGCGTCGATCTCGCCGGTGCTGTCGGTTCCCTCCGGCGCGTTGGCGTCCTCGATCGCCCGCCCTGCACTGCGCAGGCTGTCGTTCGCCGCCGTCACCGCGTCCTCATACGCCTGCTGCTTTGCCGTGATCTCCTCCTGAAGCTGTGCCTTCATCTCCTCCACGCTGGTCTGCGCGCCCGCCGCCTTTTCCTGCTGGTAAGAAGCAAGCGCTGCGTCAGCGTCCGCCTTTTCCTGTTCCTTTACGTGGATCTGCACCTCCGCCGCATCTAAAAGATACTGATTTTCCTGGCGGATGCGCTGTTCTAAAAGCCAGGGATCCTGCGTCTGTCCTTCTGTCTCCCCGTCGATGATCTGCTCGCCGTCATCGTCCGCGTCGGAGCCGGAGGTCGAGGGCTGGCTGGTATCCGGCGTGACCGCTCCCGTGTCCGGGACAGACGGCTGACCGTCTGTATCCGGAATACCAGGCTGTCCGTCCGTGTCCGGGATCGACGTTTTTTCCGTGTCCGGGGTTGGCGTTTTTTCCGTGTCCGGCGTGACGACTGCTTCCGTATCCGTTGTAAACGTCATCTCTGCTTCCGGGGCAGACGGCTGGATGACATCCGACGCAGCCGGCGCATTTGTATCCGCTGCCATCGATGTCCCGGCATCCAAAGCAGACGGCTCATTCTCCCCTGCAGCAGTCTCATCGCTCATCTCCGGCGTCTCCCCGGAGAAATGGATTTCCGGCTCCGTTATCATCAGGCTCGCCGTCTCCTGTCCGCTCGCAAGGTTTGCCAGCGCCTTTTTCACCGCCTCGTCGATTGCCTTCTCCAGCTCTTCTTTATATTTGACTGCCTCCTCGTATTCCTCCTTTTTGTCCTCACAGGTCTGCTTCAGCACCTCCTCCACCGCGTCGGTTCCCGTCTGGCTGCCGTCGCTCTTTTCCAGTGCCTTCAGCTTATTCTTTGCCTTCTGCAATTCCGCTGCGGCGCGTGAAACCGCCGTATTCCCCTTGGATGCCACCACGCCGTAATCCTCCGCCGCACGCCCCTGGCTGATCGCGTTCCGCTGCGCCTGTGCCGCCCGGCTGCTCGCTTTATCCTGCGACTGCAGATCGGCTTTTTTCATCTCCTGCTTCTGCTTCAGGATCTGTTCCTTCAGACTGATCAGATCAATTTCAAACAGCAGGTCTCCCTTCTTCACCTGCTGCCCCTCCTCCACATAAATGCTCTTCACCGTCTGCCCGGCAAGCGTAGAGACCGCCTGCTCGCGATTCTGCACCACCGTCCCGGTGCCCGTCACCGTGTGATTGACTTTTCCGCGCTCCGCCTTTTTCACCGTCACCTTTGCGACACTCAGACTGTCCGCAGCCCGCGACAAAAAGGTAAACAGCAGCATCGCCGCCAGAAAACCGGCGAACGCCCCGATCACTCGCTTCTTCATATTGCCCTCCTCTATTCCTTCACCGCAGACGCCGCGATGCCCTGCTCCAGATAATCCTGCCCGAGCAGAAAAACAAACACTGCCGGGATCAATGTGACAACCGAGCTTACAAAGGCGATCCCCGCCTTCTCAAGCCCGATGTTCGGCAGAAACAGCGGCAGCGGCCACAGCGTCTTATCCTTTAAAAATGTCAGCGGCTGCTCGATCAGATTCCAGTATTCCAGGAAATTCAGCACCAGTGCGGATATGATGCCGCCCGAACCCAGCGGAAGCCCGATATACAGAAAGATTTGCAGACTGCCTGCACCATCCAGTTTCGCCGACTCAATGATCGCCTCCGGGATCCCCCGGAAAAACCGGTACATGATAAACACCGGAAAGGTCGAAAACACCGCCGGAAGGATGATCCCAAGGTGCGTATCCAGAAGCTTCAGCTTATCCAGCACCAGATAATCCGAGAGCATCCGCACCTGGAACGGCATCATCATCAAAATAATGTACAGGGTATAAAGCGGCTTCCGAAACGGAAAATCAAACCTGGCAAATCCCCACGCCGCCGGAACCCCGATCAGAAGCTGCCCTGTAAGCACGCCCGCCGTCAGCTTGACCGAATTCCAGAACATCACAAAAAATTCCGGGGTATCCAAAAGCAGCTCCACGTAATTCTGCAATGTCGGGTACTGCGGAAGCAGCGCCCAGCCAACGAAGCCTTCGCTGCTTCCGAGCACCGGTCCCAGCCGTTCCTTCAGCTCCACACTGTCCATCAGCGCGCCCGTCAGAAGAAAGAGCACCGGGTAACAGCAGACTGCCGCCAGCAAAATCAGCGGAAGCAGGATCAATTTGTTCTTCATCCGCATCTCACTCCTTCTCCCATGCCCGCTGCAGCAAAAGCACCAGCGCAAGGATCACCGCAGCGTTCACCACCGCGCCCGCCGACATTTTATCGATAGACAGCTCCCGGAACCAGTTGTTAAACACGTGCTGCATCATGTAAATGCTCCCGTGCGGGTAATCGCCCGCCACCAGGTACGCCTCGCGGAACACCTTAAACGAATTCAGAAAGGACAGCACGGCGATCGTATAAAGCGAAGGCAGCAGGTTCGGCATTGTAATGCTGACAAAGCAGCGCCACTCGCCTGCGCCGTCTACCCGCGCCGCCTCGTAAATGCTCTCCGGAATGCCGGAAAGCCCCGCAAGCCAGAGAATCACATCGTAGCCGAGATTCTTCCAGATATAGCTGAACACCAACACCCCGAACGCATAGTCCGAATTCATCCAGTCGATCGCCCCCACGCCGAAAACGGACAAAAGCCCGTTTAACATGCCGCTCCTGGCAAACAGCAGCCTCCACAGAAGCACCACCGACGCCACCGGGATCGCCATCGGCATCAGATACATACTTTTTAAAAAGCTGCCGAACCGCTTCTGCCGCTTAAGCATCACCGCCGCAGCCAGTGAGATAAGCAGCAGGAGCGGAATGCACACCACGGTGAAGCGAATGGTATTTCCCGCCGCCTGCAAAAAAGCGCTGTTGGAAAAGATCGTCCGGTAATTCTTAAGCCCGGCAAATTTTCCGCTCATCACTTCCGTAAACGAGCGCCTTACAACGTCCAGAAACGGCACCAGAATAAACGCGGTCACCCCGGCAAGGCTGGGAAGGATAAAGAAAACTCCCTCCCACTGCCTGCGCCGTCCGGATACGCCCCTTATCATACGCACCGCCTACTCCGCCAGATACAGGTCCATTTTCTGGCTGACGGTATTCACCGCTTCCTCCGCGGTGATTTCTCCCGTAATGCATTTTCCCGCCTGCTCCGCAATCAGCTCCTTCATCACCGCGTCGGTGAGGGATGGCGTGTCCAGGCTGTCGATCAGCTCTTTGAAATGGTCGACCTGCTCCTGCCCGGGCACCAGCGTGTCAAAGCTAAATTCATGGAAGACGCCGTCTTCATCCATCCACGAAGAACCGCCGGTCATAATAATGCGCTCGTCCTCAGAAAGCTCTCCCTTTGCCAGCTTTTCTGCAAAAAGCTCCGTATCCAGCGCCTTCTTATTCACCGGGAAGCCGCTCTCCTGGTTAACCGACTGCGCCAACTCAGACAGCATAAACTTCACAAATTCCTCTGCGCCCTCCGTCTGACTGCTCTTTGCCGATACGCCCACGATCGTCCCCGGAATAAACACCTTTTTCCCGCTCACCGGAGCCAGCCGGTAATCAATATCGGGTTTTAATCCCATGACTGACGTCACATCCGCCAGCCCATTCCCGGAGCCGAGATTCATAAGCTGAAGCTTTTCCGTCTCCTGTACCAGCCCCTGTGTGGAGATATAAAGCGAAAAATCATAATCATCACCATTGACCGTCATCATACGGTACTCCATTTCTTCTTCCCGGTAGTGATTCAAATCGAACAGCGTTTTCAGCACCGTCATATAGCCGGTCAGCATCTGCGTATCCACGGCGCCGTCCTCCGCCAGCATAAGCGGAGAGTATGCTCCGTAGAACGTATTCTGCAGCCAGTAAATATCGCTTACATGCAGAATGGATTCCGCCTCATCGTCGGCGGCGCGGAGCTGCTTGGCCGTGCTTCCAAGGCTCTCAAGATCCCCGATCTGCGCGATCGTCTCAGCGTCTCCGATCAGCACCGGCACTTTAAAGCGGCTCGGAACCGCATAGACCGCCCCTTCCTTCTGATAGATTCCGGCCACATTCTCCTGCAGCCCGTCACTGTTTAAAACCTCGTTGTAAATACCGCTGATGTCCTTCAGCACGCCCTTTTCTATATAGGATTCCATCGGCATCCCGTCCAGGATCAGCACATCCGGTCCGTTGCCGGCCATGATCTCCGTATTTAAGGTGCGCAGGGCGTCGGAAGCCGTCACCGCATCGTCGCCCGACATGCCGATTTCCAGATTCACGTAATACTTCGGATTCTGCGTCTGGAACATGGAGATCGCCTGCTGCACCGCCGCATTATTTTCCAGCGCATACACTTTAATTTCCGTATCCGGCACCGCCGGCACGCTCCCGTCATACACAAAACGCAGAAGCTTCGGGTTTCCATCATCCAGCACGGACAGTAAAACAGAACCGTCATTTAAAACAAGCATACTGCACAAGCTTACGCTCGGCTTCGCCAGTGAATTGAGCTTTCCGTCCGCGATCTGCTCCACCACCGAGCCGCCCACGCTGTAGCGGTACATTCCCTCATCGTTTGCAAAATACAGCGTGCCTTCCTCGTTCCCGCTGCACATAACGACCGGATTGCTTGACGTGCTTGTCCGCGTCAGATTTCCGCTGTTTGCCTCCAGCGTCTCCTTCAGCGTCTCATCCTCCGCACTCTCTTTCCCTGATCTGTAATCCAGAACCGTCACGCCGTCACTTCCGCTGAACAGAAAGATCCTTCCGGCGCCTGTCTGAAAATATTCACAGTACGTCTCCTCTTCATTCAGCGTCTCCAGAAGCTCCCCGCTCTCATCATCCAGCAGGTAAAGCGGTTCCATGCCGATCATGCTTACAAGGATTTTTCCGCTTTCCATGTATGCCATCTGACTGACCATGCTGCCGTAAGGACTGCCCTCCTCCATCTCGGGAATCGCCAGGGTAATCTGTTTCGCTGTCCCGTCCGGCAGAATCTTGCCAAAGCACAGCGTGCCGACAGAATACTCTTCCTCATTTTCTTCATCCTCATACCAGAATGCAAGCACGCTTCCGTCCGGCGAAATCCTGGCGTCATAAACACTTGTCCCTTCCTCCAGCTTCAGCGCTTCCTCTATATTTCCCTTCTGCTCCCAGGCTGCGCCGCCGTCCTTCGAATCCCAGATCATACTTTCGGAGCCGCCCGCAGCAAGGCGCAGCGTCCCGTCCTCCAGCTCCCTTATATCAAGGATGCGCATGATTCCCTCCGGCAGAGCGATCTCACTCTCCATGTAGCGCCCCATCGCGGCGCTGCCCTCCGCCGATACGCCCTGCGCCGTCTGGTTTTCGGCAGTCTCCGGATTCCCGACTGTCTCATCGGGCGCCGACAGCTCCGTACCGCCTGCTGCGGCGCCCTGTGTATCCTGCGTATTGCCATCCTTCCCGCAGCCGCCAATGCCTGCCGCAAGCACTGCCGCCGCAAGCACTGCGGCAAGCCTTCCTTTTCTATTTCGTCTCATAAGCATTCCCCTCCGTTTTTTACTGCGCAGGCAGCGCAAAAAACCTGCCCGCAATTTCGTTACGCAAAAAGCTTAGCAGACGATTCTCTAAGCATCCTCTAAAAATACAGGAAATTTTTTAGAGTATCTTTAGAGATTTCTGTGGTATCATAGCTTTGTGGAGGAAAAAAGATATGCGTATTTTGATGATTGAAGATGACAAAAAATTATGTGCCTCTGTGAAGTTTCAACTGGAAAAGCAGGGTTACAGCGTCGATGTCTGCCACGACGGCGAGGAGGGACTGTTTCTAATGAAGGAGCGCGCGCACGACTGCGTGCTGCTTGACCGGATGCTGCCAGGCATGGACGGCATGTCAGTGCTCAAAAACGCCCGTATTTCCGGAGTGCGCACGCCTGTTATCCTGCTGACGGCGCTCGGCGGGCTTTCCGACCGTGTGGAAGGGCTGGACATGGGCGCGGACGATTACATTGTAAAGCCCTTCGCCTTTGAGGAGCTGACGGCGCGCATCCGCTCGTCGCTGCGCCGCCCGATCATGTGGACGGATGAGCATCTCCTTTCCTATGGGGATCTCAGCTATGACAGCGCCCAGAAAACGCTGACCGGCCCGGACGGCTCCTGCTCCCTCTCCCGGCGCGAGGGCGATCTGACAGAGCTGTTTCTGCGCAATCCTGCCCAAACGCTCCCCCGCCTGCTGATCCTGACGCGCGTATGGGGACCGGACGCGGAGGTTGAGGACGGAAATCTTGACAACTACATTTATTTTCTGCGCCGCAGGCTGAAATCGCTGAAAAGCACCTTAAATATCAAAGCCGTCCGCGGCGTCGGCTACCGTCTGGAGGAAAGCAATGTTTAAAAAAGTACAGGTACGTCTCACCTTTTTCTGCTCGCTGACGATGGGCGTGATTCTGCTGATCATGACTATTATCTGTCTTGCCGTCTCCGAAAGGAGCCTTGGCAGCCAGAAGGAGTCGGTGTTTTGCAGCAATGCCAGCAGCATTTTAAGCTATATCGACAGCCAGCAGACGCTCTCCCACACCTGGCTCGCCCAGATGGAGCACAACTACGGGATCATGATCGACATTCAGGACAACGGCTCGCCGCTTTTTTACAACACGCTGCGCTCGCACGAGGCAAGCAGGGGACTTCTTGCGCTCGCACGTGCGAAAGCCGCCTCTGAATATGGGCTGGACCCGGAAACCTTCCGCCGCTCCAGCGTACTCTATCAGTACGAAGCCTTTCCGGTGACGACGGACGATCACGTGAAATACTATGTGATGGCGGCGCTGATGCCGCGCAAAAGCGGGCTTCTCGACATCATCATTCTGTGCCCGGCGTCCCTGTCCGCAGCGCAGCTCATGCCGCAGCGCCTGTTTTTCGGCGCCGGGAGCGCAGCCGCCTGGCTGATACTTTCTGTTCTCGCGTGGTTCTTTATCGCGCGGATGCTGCGCCCGATCGAGGAAAACCGGCGCCGGCAGATCCAGTTTATCGCAAGCGCCTCGCACGAGCTGCGCTCGCCGCTCGCGGTCATCCTCTCCTCGCTGTCCGCCGCCCGCACAGCCGCGCCCGGGGAACAGCCGCGCTTCTTCGACTCCATGGAATCGGAGGGACAGCGGATGGCGCACCTCATAGACGATATGCTGCTGCTCGCCAGCTCCGACAATAAAACCTGGCGCATCCAGCCCTCCCGCACAGAGCTTGACACCCTTCTTCTGGAAACCTACGAAAAGTACGAACCGGCGGCGCGCGAGCGGAAGCTGCACCTGCAGATTTCGCTACCCGTGGAAGCGCTCGCGCCCTGCCTCTGCGACAAAGAAAGGATCGGGCAGACGCTCTCGATCCTCATAGACAATGCTTTCTCTTATACCCCGGCAGGCGGAACCGTCCGCCTGTGTGCAGAAACCCTGGATAAATATTTCGCCGTCTCGGTTGCCGACAACGGTCCCGGCATCCCCGATGACCAGAAGGAAAAAATCTTCGACCGCTTCTACCGTGCCGACGACGCGCGCAGCAGCCGCGAGCACTTCGGGCTGGGCCTGTGCATCGCGCGCGAGATCGTCCTGCTGCACCACGGGAAGCTGACCGTCACCGACGCGCCGGAGGGCGGCGCGGTGTTTACCATTTTACTGCCGGTGGTGTGAGGGGCGCGCCTTGCGCATTCCCTCTGCCGCAGCAACCATAAAATTAGTGGGCAGGGCAATATCCCCTGCCGTTTGCCTCGTATATGTTTTGTCAATAGCGTATATTTTTATTGTCGGGAAATACGAAGATATGTCTGATTACCTTTTGATTTGCAGAAAAGAAAAAGCTTCGAAAAACCACACAACTTTGCGTTTCCCGAAGCTTTTTTCAGCAGTTCGTAGGGGAATCGAACCCCTGTTTCCGCCGTGAGAGGGCGGCGTCTTAACCGCTTGACCAACGAACCGTACTTCAATATACTACAACACTTTTTTCTAAAATGCAAGTGTTTTTTTAAATTTTTTTCAAATTTTTTTTTCGTTGGTTCCAGGCGGCAAAATTCCGCTTATTTTCAGGCTTCCGTATCTGTAACCGCTTTCCGCCCGCGATGTTTTAATTCTGAATAAAAGGCTTTTAGCTGCCTGTCGCTGATCCACTCCTGATACTTCGTTTCCAGATACTGCTGCGGCCGCACGGAGCATTTGCGCTTTGCCCTTTTTATATCCGCCTTCATCAATGCCTTCAGATCGTCCGTCGTTTCAAACGACTCCCCTTCGTAATCCTTCTGCAAAGTCAGATAATACCGCTTCAGCATTCCGGACCACCGTTCTTCCAGCTTAAAAAGCTGATCAAACGCCTCGATTTTCTCGAAGATATAAGGCTCCGCTACATTCGCAGGCCGGATCCGCAGCCCATCCTGTTTTTCTTCATGATAAAATTCCAGCTTTGTTTTTTGCTTAACCACGTCCAGATACGGCAAAAACACTTTGCGAAGATCCGGTCCGTTCTTCAGCGGGCTTTTTCTGCCCTTATACCTCTGATTGCAGGACTTACAGGAAAAATACAGGTTATACGGATGCAGCGCGAGGCACGGCACGTCTGCTTTCCCAAAATAATGTTCCGCATCCTCCTCGCGCTCACTGTTTGTAACCGTCTGCAGGCAGATCGGACAATTCTGCAGCAGGCTCCGGTTTTTTCCTGCAAAAAATATCTTTGTAAGCTCTTCACGGTTAAAGGAATGTCTGCTCAGTCCGCTTAACTGAATGTGTGCGGAACACAGCGCCACCTCATAAAAATACAGAAAAAAGTCTTTGATGATTTTGCACTGTTCACTCTTCAGGTGCGGCTCGATGCTTTGAAATTCAAATGCCACCGTTCGATTCTGCGCAAACGTCATGTCATGCGCAATTGCCCTGTATATTTTTTGCCGCTCGCTGACCGGCAGTCTGAATAACTGCCGGATCGCCTGCCGCATCGCAGCTCCATTTGCCGCATCCTTTTCATAAAGCTCATACAACCATTTGCCGTCTGCCCCGGCAAACGCAAGCCATTCCATTTTGACAAACGACGTGCTTGCCGTTCCTGCTGCAAAGGCAAAAAAAGAAAGCAGATAATCACTGATACATTTTAAATCTTTTTCATGACCGCTTTGATCCATCTCCCAATACATCCAATTACCTCAGCTCTTTCTCTTTATCCAGAAGCTCATACAACTGCTCATACATACGGAAACGCTGATAGCCAGGCCCAAGTTTTTCGATATTGGCAATGATCTTTTCCGTTTTTGTCTCCCGCATCATCTTCTGAACCGTTTTTTCTGCATGTACGCCTATCGCTTCTGTTTTAAATATCTGACGTGAAATTTCATCCCGCTGTGCCGCAAAGGTTGAAATCTCAATATTACTTACCTTCGTGCGTCCAGCGGAAGTATTGTCAAACAAATGAAGCTGTTCATACAATGCGTCCGTTAAGATCAATGTAGAATGTGTCGCAATTATAAATTCATGATGCGTATCCTTGCTAAGCTGATATAGAAGTCCGATAAAATCGCGGTTCCACTCGTCATTGAAATGGACGTCTGGTTCGTCAAATAAAAAAAGCGTATTCTCACCGCAATATTTCTGAGCCAGCAGAACCAGCCCCATGCGCGCAATCCACATCAGCTCCCCATCACTTAAGGCTTCCATTTCATAAAGACCGCGTTTTTTTCCATCCTGATATACAAAATGAAGCTCGCTGATCACACCCAGGCGGTACGCCGTCAGCAAAACCGAAATCAGGGTAAACGGATTTCCAGAAAAAAACTCCTGCAGTCCCGGATGATAAAAGCTATCCTTTATGTCTCCTTTTGTCCGATACAGAAAAACCGCTTTTGAAATCGTCGCGGGACTCCCATCCGGCAAAACACGTTCTGTGGAAATGCCATTGCTGATATAATCTGCACAGGCTTTCTTATGCTGTTTTCTCTCCGTCAAAAGCTCGCGCAGTATGCCGATCTGCGGCAGATCAGCCCTCTGCTCCAGCAGATCATCCTGCACGCAAAAGGAAAACGCAACCGGCGCCATATTCATCTGCAGCCGGTCCGCCAGCATCCGCCGAAACCGGCTGTATTTCTTTATGGAGGAAAGCGGCTCCTGTTCCGGGAACGGAAAAACAGCGAACACCACCGGCAAAATCACCTTTGATGTTGCCGCGTCCAAAGAAAGCACGCGCGGATTGTTATCCAGCCGTTCATAGTAATTCATAATTTCACGCACCAGCTCAGCATCCGCTTCCTCCTGCCGGTTTGTCTCATCATACAGATCGCTGATCAGTGCTTCCCGCGGTGATGTCACAAAAATTTCTTCCATGGAATTATTTGCGCCGGAACAGTAGGATACAATGCGATCCGGCAGATATTCATTGGGGATCCGCCCAAGCACACGCTCTTCGCCGTTTTTTTGAAGGATCACTGCTAATTTGGAACTGTTTTCTCCCCTTTTTCCGGCTTCCGTCTGCGGACGCACCTGTATCTGTGTCCCGTCCGACATACTGTATTTCAGCTCAAAAGCAAAGCCCGGTGTCTCGTTTTGCATAATTCGTGTAAAAATCAGCCCGATCGCCTCCAGTACGCTGGACTTCCCGGAACCGTTTTTTCCGATCAGAAAATCTATCGCCGTCGCAGAAGACTGCTTCTGAAAATTTATTTCCAGTTTTTTCAGGCCCTTGTAGCCGTCAATCGCCAGGTAATCCAATTTCATCTGTCTTCTCCTCCTCTTTCGCCAACTCGTATTTTTGAATGGTGATCGGTTTATCTTTGGCGTCCGAAATCTCCTCTTCTCCAAGCATCAGTTTTTCCGGGACAGCCCGCGCTAAAATGCCAAGCCCCTCCAGTATTTTGACGGACGCGATCGCATCCTGAATAGATTGCGTGCGAAAATATCCCCTGTTCTCCTTTTTCACACGCTTAAATATCACATGTACCGGCAGCGGCTCCTGCGCTTCTCCGCAAATACGCAGAAGCTCGCGCTGAAACTCCGACAGATGTGTAAGCAGCTCCCACTCACTATCGTTTAAGTATTCCTGCCATTCGCTTCTCTTTGAGCTTTCATAATTTAAAAGAAAATCCGGGCTTTTTATTTCAAAATACCGGTCCGGCTCTTTTCTCCTGCGATATGCTTCAGACAAATGTGCCGAAAATACGTAGGCAAGCATCGCACGATAATAAGCCTCTGCTTTTTGTTCCATTTCTTTCATTCTGCGCTGCATCGAAAAGATCCGCCGCGCAATGTCCGCAATTTTTTCCTGCTCTTTCATCGGCACCGTCGGGATCCATATCATTCCCATTGCCCGCGCATCCGTCATGGTTTTCCCGCGATACGGCTCATTTTCAAGATAACGAAAGCTGTAGTACAGCCACAAAAGCAAAAACTCCGGGTAAAGCTTCTCTTCTCTGACACGCACGCGAAACATGCCTGTTCCCCATACGGTCCCCGGAAGATCCCTCTCCGCAAGCAGAGCCGGTTCGCACTCATCCGTCCGGTAACGCCGCAGCAAAAGATCTCCTTTTTTCAACAGATATCCGGCGATCGCATCCGGCTTCACAGCAGTCTGCGGATATTCATCCACACTCTGTATGCCCCAGATCCCCGGCGTAATGGTATTGATATAAGGAACTGCCGTATGTTCTTCCCTTGCTGCAGACAGCCCGGCAAGAAGCGGCTCGGCAATCATCTCCTTTAAGCAGGCGCAGGGCAGATCCTTCCAGCTCTTTTTCCATTTGTCATGCAGTGTCTGGAATAAAATATGCTTCACCTCTGCCCATATTCGTTTCTGCCGTTCCACGATATCCTGCGCACGTTCCAACAGCGCTATAATACGCTTTTGTCCGTCTGTATCAGGATAAACGATCACCGTATTTTCAAGCTGCGCCTTTGTCAGGTTTGGGATTGTCACCTTATTTGCCGTTTTCTCAAGCTGCTCCTGGATAAACTGGAAATAAAAGCAGGCGTATTTGGGCAGCACCTGTGTCTCATCAAAAACCATCGCCTGAACAGCCTGATTTATCCTCAGATCCATCCCCGCAACCGCCGTTTTTCCGATCGTTCCCGACACGGATAACAGCACCGCCCCTTTCGGCACCTCGTGTCCTGCCTTCTTTGCGCCTTCGGCGGTTAAATACTGCTGCGCCTTCGTAATAACCGGCTCATTCAGATCGCTGACTCTTATCCACGGAATCCCATCGTCGCCGCTATAGTAGGCTTCCTCCGAGCGTTTCGGAGTGGCGCCCTTCACCCACAAAAGCACAACGTCTTTTAATCTGCTCTCATGCCAGTTTGTCATAGCCGCTCAACCTCCTCTGCAAACTGACGCATCTCTTTAAGCAGCCCCTCCTGTTCCCGGATCAGTTCTTCCAGCAGTGCCCGCGGATCCTCCGCCTGAAGCTCTGTGCGGCCATCCGGCTTATAGTTCTTTGGCAGCAGACTCCACTTTTCGCCCGCAACAACCTCCATATCCGCAAACCAGAAGTTCTCATGTTCCCATTTCTCCGGTGTCGGTACACCTCCAAATCTCCTGTAGTCTGCCTGCATCTGACGCTGCCACTTGTCAAAATAATAATCTCGCTGATTCCAGATTTCCATTAATTGTATATCCGTCTGCTCTGTGTCTTCCTGCACATTCATCTGATAGAAAAACAGATACGGCGTCTTTCCGCTTATCCGTTCCACTCGCATAAACGGATTCGAAACAATTAAAACGCTGGCATTCGTCATCGTACTTGGATAAAAGACTTTCGCCGGCAAAGAAATGATCCCTTCCACACAATATGTATTCAGCAGCCATCGCCGCACATCCATCGTCTCCGCTTTTGTAGAAAACAAAAAGCTGTCCGGCACCACCAGCACGGCCTGTCCGTTTTCTGTCAGCAGCTGCATGCTTCTCACCAGAAACAGATTGTGACGTCCTCGCACACGCCCAAGCTCTCCCGGCACAAACCACGCTCTGTCCTCTTCCCGCACGCTCTCGCTGCTGAACAGCGGATTCGTGATCACGATATCAAACGATCCGATTTCGCGGTTTTCAAGAAATTTTCCGTCCCACGTTTCGATCACCTGATTTGCCAGAACGCTTAAGATCCGCGCCGACATGCGAAACCGCGCATCCTGTTCGAAGCCGCACAGATGCGCATTTTTCAAATAATTCCCCACCATCAGCAGCATGTTTCCGGAGCCATACTGCGGATCAAAAATCCGCAGCTTTTCTCTTCCTTCATTACCTGCCGGCTCGCTTTGCAGTAATTTTACAAGCTGGAGCACAATGTAATCCGGAAGCGTATAACGGTTCAAATCTGTCTTTGTGTTTACGCAGAGATCAAACATGCTCCGCACAGTCTCGTAAAGAAATGCCGGATCGCAGACCTCCTGATAACATTCCAAAGTGGTTTGCAGGACAGCCATTATATTATTCCAGACAGAAATCGTTATGCCATTCGGGATCGTATACTGCCTGATCTTACGCACCGTCTCTGCCAACGCCCTGTTATCGTCCAGCAGATAGGCCCAGCGCTCTGTTTCTTCATAACGAATGCGCGCCTGTATTTTTTCCAGTTCTTCCGCAGACGCATAATTTGTTTCCCGCAGCTCACGGATACCGCCTTCGCCGGTGATGCCGCAGATCAGCAAATATCCGAATGTATTAAACAGCCCGATCAAATCCTCCGAGGATTCCAGCCTGTAAAAATTAACCGCGCTTTTAAATTCCTGTAAAACCTGCTTTTTATATTCTTCCCGTCTTTCTTTGCTCACAGTCCTTTCTTTCATCCTGCAATACCCCTTTCCTATCCGCTCGTCTGTATCCTTATATTGTATTGTAACACTGAATAAAGCTTTTGTTAACTGAAAAATCGTCAAACCATCCCCTGATTTCTTTATCATATGCCAGCAGTATGCCGCCGGCAGGATAAGACCTTATAAAGCTCCCCAAAAAACAAAGAAGCCTTTAAACACCCGGCATTCGGCATTTAAAGGCTTTTCCTTATTCTACTTCTTCAAAAAAACAATTAATCTCCGGGATCTGATCCGGTATATCTCTTATCCACCCTCCCGTTTCTTAAAATGCTCAAAAGTGTGCATCATACACTCAACTTCGGAATTTTCTCTGACGCAAATGATTCGCAAAGTATCCAAAAGCCAGTGTGGTAAAGAAAAACTTCATTCCGGCATTCACATAATCCAAATAAACATTCATCTCCAAAGAAACCGCATTTATTTCCTTATCCAGTAATCCAAAACGAACTGCGTCCGCTACCGTCACACCGCCTTTATTACACAGATAACAAATTACCGCACTGTCCAGGGATACTTCCAGATAATTCAAAAATAACAGAATGAGAGAACGAATTATATTGGCAGACGGTTTCTGGATATCAGCCAGAAGAATTAATATGAGAAGATATGTGATCGTATCTGCCATGAAATATATTGTTAAATATTCCATTGCAGTTCTCTGTGTAACCGTACATTCCCAAATTCCCGGATACAGCAATACGAAACAGGGCCAGGCGATTTTCAGAATAGCAATAAACTCTACGATCATCCTTCTTCGCTGCCAATCATACTTTCCAAAAAAATCCTTCAGCATCGTTACCGGCAAAAAAAGACCTCTGATTGCCATCATAAAAAGCCGGAACATTTTTGCAACTGCAAAGTACCCTCTGTTCCGATCATACTTTATAATTTCCATCATATAACGCATATGCGCCATCAGGGAATTCTGGTATGTCACTTTCTTCTCTTTTTCAAAGCATCGTCTATATTTCTCCAGAATTTTTCCCGCGTAGCAGGAATTCTGATATTGTTCTTTCTTTGTATCATTATATACACAGAAAAAGACTTCCTCGATCGCTGCCATATTAAACAGCTCCGCATCCTTTATTTTCCAGTCGATCAAAGCATTCCCGACTGTAGAAACAGCTATTCTTATCGCCAGCTTCGATGGAAAACGATAATTTCCAGCTCCTATGATTGGAATTGCTACTGACTTGATATCCGGATGCTCTCTCAATGCTTTCACGATTTCCAGATAACATTTTTCCAGTGTTATCACACAGGAGCTTGAGCACAGACTTAGCTTCCTGTTTTTCTTCCCATCATATTCCACGCCAACAGCATGGATCACATAAGGGCAGAGACCTTCTCCCGAGGTCACTCTCACTTCGCCTCTTTTACACCGAAAAGACTGCTCATTTTTCAGGGACTCTCCATCTAATTGCGCGCGAATTATATCTTTAAAATTTTTTCCATCCTGACGTCCCCGATTAACCGCATCATGAATACTTTTGTCAACTCCCTGGTTGCTTCCCATTAAAGTAGGATTCGCAGCATTCACTACAGCGTCTATCTTTCGCCTTTTCACAAGCTCTATAATGTCCTCAGAACAGACAAACATCATATCAGAAATCTTCTTATCACGTGTGCTCATTTGCTTGTCCTTCTTTTGTAGTATTTTTATTATTGTAACAAATTTATTTTTTCCATGCCTACATTATATGGTATAAAAATACTGCAAAATTTCCCTGTTTTTCCTTTAACGCAGGCCAGAAACGGTGTGGATTCAGCTGATCGCTGAGCTTCCGCGTTAGTATGCCAACTTAATTATTGGCTAAAGATAGCCCTGAAAATCAACCGAATTGCTGATTTTCAGGGCTTCAAAGTATTCCTCAGTCTATCCCCATTGCTTCCGCTGTCATAGTCCTTCTGGTTAAGGACGTCCTAGATAATTTTCGCCAAATCCTTTGATACATCAACCGCATCGCCACTGCTCAGTTTCATATCGCTGACAGAAAGCCTGCTGTCCGGAAAACTTTTCTTCTGATGTTTTAAAATCCTTCTTTTCTGCGCAGCCTGCGGAATTCATTCCGCTTTTTTGCTGCTTCCCATTCCGCCCGGGCACTTTCCCCCTCTGTCAGAAGTCCCGGAACCGGTCGTGTTTTTCCTTCCTCATCCAGCGCCACCATCACAACATATGCCCGATTAATCATCGTTCTTGTCCCATCCAGCGCTTCCCGGTAAGTATCCACCCGCACCTCCATCGAAGTGTTTCCCACATAGGTGAGATGCCCCCGCACCACTACCGTATCATTCTCCGTTGCTCTTCTTCCATAACCACAGATCCCCCTTCTCCTCTCTCTTCACACAAACTGGAAATCTCTCCATACAGAAACGTTCTTAACAATCCCGGAATGCTATACTGCAGCTTAAGAAAAATTTCACGCTCTTTTCCCAGCCGCGCAGAGTCAAATGGACATGCAAGCATGTCCACCTGATAAGATATTTCGCTATGGCTAAAACAAACTGCTCCAACTACAACTTTTCGCTTTGATTCGGCACCTCTGCTGTATCATTTCAAACCATGGCATCAGTTCTTCTATACCTTTTGGCTCATTTTTGTAGTCCGGCATATAGCGCAGTACCATCTCCAGATATGCCGGAATTTCTTCCCTGATCCACCAGTATGCCTGAGGGATGATTATCTGCTTCCCTGCAGTCTCCGGAATTACTCCATAACTACCATACATTCTTTCTCCCAGAACGCTATACCATACCGGATGATTGTCTTCATCCCCTGGCGCTGCAAACCCACAGCATATTTCTTTTCCTCAATTTGCTTCAGAGCCTCCGCGCAGGCCGCTTCCATATCCCCATCATTTGCATACTTCAGTTCGATCACAATTCCTGTGCGCGCAGGTGTACTTACAGATATATCGCTGTATCCTTCCCCGGTCTCTGCGTTGGACTGGATCAACCAGTTCCCCTGGCTCCGCAGCAGTCCCAGTACCATGCCATGATAAAAGTTCTCCTTCATACTCGTCCGCACTGCTGTGTCCCTCACACTGATGGAATCCCACAGATAGTCATGCAGCATATCCTGAATAGTCGATACGTCTCCAGCGGGAAAAGCTGCGCAAAAACGATTGATTCTCGCAGAATCTGCAAGGGTCGTTTCTTTGAACCACTCCTGTATCTGCAATATAAAAACTTCCCGTACCTCTCGATTGGGGATCACCAGTTTATAAACGCCGTTTACCGCCCTGCCTGTCTGCGTCAGATAGCCTGTGGTAAAGAGGACGCTCCACAAATTTGCAATGCTGGCATCCAGTTCATTATAAGTCAGATCCAAACGAATCGCTTTTTCGATCGCCTCTCCCGCAATCAGGCGTTCGATCTCATTCTGCGTGGTTTTATCTGCCTTATCGATAAACCGTTTCACCAGATCATTCCCGCTGGTGTTGATCCAGAAAGCTTCCGGTTCTGCGTAAGGGTCTGCCAACAGCTTTTTCGTATACTTGATCACATCCCAGGGGCAGTAAATATTTGCGTTGCCAAAACGGTATCCATCATACCACTCTTTCACAATGCCAGCTCTTTCGTTCAAACCATAATCTTCCAAAAGTCTCTGCGCTTCTGAATCCGTAAACCCAAACTGCTCATCATGCTCGACATCAACGATCGAATTGACATCAAAATTATTCAACCCAGTGAAAATACTCTCTTTAGAAACACGCAGGCATCCCGTCAGGACGGCAAATTGTAAAAATTCATTGGTTTTCAACACCTGTCCGAACAATCCACGAATCAACAACACCATCTCGTTGTAATAGCCGTGCTGGAATGCCTTATCCAGCGGAACGTCATATTCATCAATCAGAAGGATCGCTTTTTTACCATAATGCCGACAGAGCAAGGAAGACAATACTTCCAGGCTGGATGTAAGCATCTCTTCATCCATGACATACTGCCCTTTATCCAGTGCCACCAATGCACTATATTTTTCTTTTTCATTCACAGACAGTCGGTCACTATTCAGCAAAAACCGGAATCGCTCTGCTTCGGTCCCCACCTTTTTTATCAGGCGTTTTCTCGCATCCTCAAACCGCAGTCCATCCACATCCTTCAGTGAGATAAAGATAACCGGGTATTTTCCCATATATTCTTCACACAGCGCCGTCTCCTGTGAGATTGCCAGGCCATCAAACAGTGTCTTGTCCGTCCCTATCTCGAAAAAGCATTTCAGCATACTCATGTTCAGCGTCTTTCCGAAACGTCGCGGACGGGTGAACAGGTTGACCTCACCCCAATTGTTCAGCAGATCGCGGATGAGTCCGGTTTTATCTATATAATAGAAATCTTCCCTGCGAAGTTTCCCAAAATCATCAATGCCAACAGGCAGCTTCTTTTTCTGCATATGACTCATCCTCCTTTCCCGGCTTGCGGTCCTTACTGCACCATTCCAGCTTTATTTTACCTCACTGACAGGTGAATAGCAAGCCACTCTCTATGACTTTTTTCGCTGTGACACCACTGCGTTATCAAAGGGAAAAGCCGCGCATGGCTGCTCTGCCAGATTGTGAAAAATGCGGATCACTGGACCGGGTGTGGTTCGCTATATACATTATCAACCCCGTGAATTGAATCATATACCCCATGAATATGAAGAACAGCCTCACTCTTTTTGTCAAGCATACAGAAAACTTTATCTGGTTCTTCATAAGAAAGCGTAGACAATCCGGTGGCGCACTCCAATAACCGGTCATAATTGGTAGTTGCAAATACATCTTGCGTAAGCAGGAGCTTTTTTAATGTATCGGACAAACATCACATTATATCAGAAAAATCCGTCCCCAGACATGCTCTGGCAAAGAATTGTCCAAACCCCCGTATCATTATTACGTATTCCTGGTACTCCACCGTATATTCGTTCTTCTTCAATATTTCTTTGTTCATTTCTACAAATTCATTTACCGTATTGCGTATCGCAGACTTTAATTCGGTATATCGTTCTTCAGCCGCATATTTTTTATTTTTAACTACGTCAATAATGCAGAGTCTTTTCAAATTTTCAAGAGAAATCTGTGTCTGCACAAGCGGATGGGTCTCTAAATCGGTAAACACGACATATTCACTAATCGGATATGACTGTCCTGTTTTCTTATTTTTGTATACCACATCCATGCACGGAATAACCACTTGCTTACAAAGCTCGCGAAATACCAGCGCATCATAAGGCGACATCTGGCGGATAATCTCAACATATGTCGGATGCACATTCCCGACCGTTTCCGAATTCATAGCTGTAGCCAGCAGATCAGCATACATTTCACGCAAAACCGGATCGTCCATACAATAAGCTATCGATTGCAGCGCCGGTACCGCTATATACGGCGGCGGCGTACTGATTTTTTCCGGCGAAACACCCCTGAGTTTTTCTTCTAACAGCTTTTTGGTTTCCTCCAGATTATACTCTCTTTGCAGCACCCATTTTTCAAGCGGGGTAAACGCAGCGTGAACAGCTTTCACGACCAGCGCCGCAGTGCTGTCAATTGCCTCAAATGTTTTCGTACTTTTAACTTCTTTCATTGCATCAGAAACTCCAAGACTTACCTCCAGTGATTTTTCCCCCATTGTCCAGTCCTCTTCTTTCTATTTCGTATTCTTCCATAATAAATAAAATTGTTTGTCAACACCGGTCAGCATCTGCTCTCCCTGTTTTACAGCATCAGACGGAAGGAAACGCTGTCTGTCAAAAGAATTTACCTTCCACGAAAAATAGATTTTCGCAACTTCCACCGCTAAAGACAATACTTTTTCTGCGACGGCATACTTCAGGCTCATCGCTTTCAGTTTACATTGCAATTTCTGATTTTTTATCAGTTCCTCCGTAAATAATGCTTTATATTTCTCTTTTGACATTTTATAAGAATAGGCGCATAGTTCCGTTATCTCCTGAATGAAATCTTTATCCGAAGGTATAACTTCTTTTGTCAGTGCAACCAGTTTCTGCAATTCTTCTGCGGCCGTTTCATATTTCCCTGCAAACATAAGACAATAGTCCCGGCTTAACAGCGCATCTATCTGTGCTCCATGTTCCCCAAGAGCTTTGGCCGTCACTGCCGCTTTGGCAAATACATTTGCGGCATCCTCATGCCGGGTCTGTTGTGCCAGTACCACCGCATGGTTATTCATAGACACATATTTTACAACCGGGTCATAACATTCCGGGCTCTGGCTCAGCACAAAAGCTTCACGTGACAGAATAAAGCTCCTGTCATATTCATTATTGATCAGATAAATCATTGCCATATCGTTCATTGCATGCAGCCTCTCAACCAGCAATCCTTTATCCAGACTTGCCCCATAATATGCCTTCTGGAAACTTCCCATGGCACTTTGGTAATCCTGGACATCCATCAGATAGATTCCCGAATCGATCAGCTCACGGATTCCCTTCTGAGAATAGTCCTGGATACGGTATGTGCGGATGATCGCATTCATTGCTTTCATCAGATCCACTTCGTTCTGATTAAACCGCCAGGCTTCAAAACCCACATGAACGATAAACTCATCCGGAGCAAGCTTTTCATTGTACTCACCATCCACCTGGGACAAAATAATTCCTTCCTGCTGCAGTCGGTTCTGCAGCAGTCCTACATGGGCATTTACAAGCCCGCCATAGCCCTGCGCAACCAGATCTTTATAGTTTTCCAAACCGGAAACCGCATCTATCTGAAATGGTTTTGCCCATGATTTTTCCTTTGCTGAATTCCATTTCTTTTTGAGAAATGCCATCGGCGTATACCTTATCATAACATTCTTTCCCAATTCTATATACACCAAATGCTTTTTCGGATCCCACATAGTAAATTATCGAACCTCCTTCCGGGTCCATCCCCTTTTGCTAATCCATTTTACACTTATCTTTCAAATAATACTCTGTATTTTCCCATACTCCGCATTCGTTCCCTCTCCAGTAAGGGAAAACATTTTCTCTGCCGATTAATCCTCCCATGGCTCCCTGTATGTATGCCTCTCTGTCCAAATATGCCTTGGATCTGCTTACACAGTATTGGTTTGAATGCGGCAGGTCTGCAGGCTGGCTAAAACCGCAACATTTTCACCAGGCAACGCGGATATTTTCCTTATAAATGTAACACATTTATTTTCCCCATGCCTACATTATATGGTATAAAAAGTAAACACACAATTTCAACTTTGCTCTTCTCATTTCACGGCGCCAAAAATTCTGACTCATCCTGTCAACTATAAATAGATGGATTACATTTAAACCTATTATGTTTACCATACCATAAAATTCTCCCTGTTGCAAGAAACCGTGTCAACAAGCATTACCAACAGCCTTTTACGTCCTTGCTCCATCACCTTTCATCCTTTCCAAAGTGCTGCACAGTACTTCCGGAAAAGGCAGACCCAGTTTAGAAATATTTTTAAGCAACGCAGTCCCTTCATGGGACAGATAAAAAAGAATAATCGTAACCGTGACCACATCTCCATTGCGGATCACATAAACATCAAGCAAACTGGTCAGAAATATCAAAATGAATATCGCAAGGCAAGATTCAAACACGGAGCAATTTGGGCTCCTGTTCCAGCTTCACCTGACTGCTCTATAAGTTCAACAGATTCCAGAAAAAACTTTTCCGCACGTTCCATATCTCCTGAGAAATAACAGCACTCTCCCAAATGACTCCTGACCTCTATTTCAATTCCAATATTTCCTTCATTCAACTCCAGGGATTTTAAAAATAACTGAATTGCCTTTTTAAAATCTTCTTTTTCTATATAACATTCACCCAGGCCTTGATAGACCGGCGCAAGCTTACCGCTCTCCTCAGTCAGGGCATCTATCCAGAGCACTCTGCTTGTTTCATAAGAATCAATCGCAGCGTCAAACTCTCCTTTTCTCAGCAATAGCCAGCACCTCTCTGTAATCTGCCTCTTCAATATTCACCATGGAAAACAAAATACACATCTGCCGGATGATTGTATTTTCCGTCTGTAGTCTCTCATGGTTTCCAGACACATCCTCCCCACTCAGCTTAAATCCCTTCTCAATCAGCCGGTCCAGTAAATTCCCAAGCTTCATTCCTTCCAATTGTGCAACTTTAGCGAGAAATTCTACCATAATAGTATGGCGGGAGGTCAGTTCTATAATTTCATCCAGACATTCATCATTCCGCCCCAATTTGTAAAAGTGATAAAATAACTGCCGGCATTCGCTTTTTTCTAATGTTCCAAGTTCATATACAGATAAAGCGGAAACTTCTTTGTAACGGCTTGTGACAAGTACACAGCAGGGTAAATCATTCAGTCTTTTTAAATATCTGTCTCCTTCCCGCTTCTCCACATTATCAATGATAAGCAACATTTTATCCCTGTGTTTTGCTGCCAGATTCTGGATATACATCCACGCCTGCTCTGTCTCATCCTGTAAATGAAATGCTGCCTTGCACGACTGGGCTAAATTCTGATGGATATATGGCACCCACGCGACATATCGTATGCCGCAGTCAACCGTTTTCCTGTTCATAATCCTATGTAACAGCTTTTTCACTAATTCTGTCTTCCCAAGTCCGCCTATGCCCGTCAACAAAATTGATCGTTTTTCCAGAAGGATCTGCTTTTCGAGTTTCTCCAGATCTTCAGTCCGATCTTTAAATGAGCAAACAGCATCTTCCGGTGATTCTGTAAGGTACACAGGATACGCAGATGGTTCTTCTGTATCATCTAAGTGCATAAAGTCAATATTTAAAAACACTTTCTGATCCGTCTTTCCGCTAAATCGATTCTTATAATCGGCACACACCAGCACAGCCGCAATAAACCGCGATGCTTCAAACGGAGCTGCGGACATTGGACAACTGGATAACACTCTTCAATCCCTTTCCTCGTCAGTTCGAAGCCTTTCTCCGTATGAAGCTTTTTTACCACATACTTTTGAATCGGCAGGCTGCCGCTGGTAAATTTACGGAAAGGTGCCGTGTCTTCGTCATCTTCACACCGTCGGCCTGCTATCTGATATACTCCCTGAAAAATATCTCTGTATAGTTCCTCTTTTTTTATACTGGTGTTACCCGCCAAAGGCTCATGCAAAATCTGAAATACCGTTTGGAAATTAAATTCGCTCATAAAGTCCACCTTATATAATGTCCTACCAAAATGCTATTAATGATTCCAGAGAAATTATGGATTACCTCAATCCGCTTTTTGCAGTAATTGCTTTATATGCTCCATCTGTTCTTCCTGCACATCAGAACAAAATCCATCCGGAAGAGTTGTCCCTGCAAGACTACAATTATCAAACCTGCATCCTGTAATATTCGCTCCGGCCAGGCTGGAAAACCTGAAATCTGCATTCTCAAAATTACAGTTTGTTAATCTGGCATTTGAAAAATCTGTGCTTACAAGCACCGTATCTGAAAAATTGCAGCTCAGGAATTTCGAATGGTTAAACATCCCATACCGTAAATCTGCCTTTTTCATATCATATAGATTAAAATTCGCATATCCCGCAACCGGAATACAGTAATCAGACGCTATTGTTACCGGCGTTCTAATAAAAACAGGTTTAAACAAAAATGGCAGACCTTCCATATCATTCATCTCAGACCCGGCATTAAAAAACCATTCCAGCCGCTTTTTCCCGCTTACAACATAGGGCTCATAAATATGCCTGTATATCTGCACAACGCATTTCAATACATTTACATTCTCCTGATACAGATTTCGTTTTCCATCATAGTGGTAATCATGGATTGCACCATTAACGAACATTTTTTCAAAAAAACAGCCCAGGAACTGATATTTCAATTCCTGTTGTATAAACTCCTCTTCTTCATGGGACACCATTTTATACAACGATCTATAATAGATAAATTCGGATACTTTATCATTCAAATCTGAACAGGCAAACAACTGGCTGAAACAATTAATAAACTGTTCAATGGTTTTATTACATTTCTCGTTATCTGTCATACAGGCCGGCTCAAAGGACTGATAAATCTTTTCAAGCTCGTAAAATATCTTTTCGCATAGAAAAAAGTCCCTTATATTATTATGGTAAAATTCAGCCACACCCCGTTCTCCGTCATTTTTCCAGTAATTGCAAAGTGCATAACACCGCCTGACAATCTGACCGGTCTGCCTTGATTCCAGATGCAATTTACGGATCACTTCTTCAATATCACTCTGTGTTACATAAAGCTGCTTATTCCCAGATACATACATTTTATATGCAATCTCAGCACTGACCTGATACAGAATATCCTTATAGCGGCTGATCGAATGTGTGTAGGATTCGCCGGAAAACAGTTTGTTATATTCCGTATTACTCAGTTCCATACGGAAAATCTGATGGTATAAAAGCCATGGATTTTCCCAGGCTTCATCTGTGATTTTCCCTGCCGCAAGCATATACAGAGCCAACGGAGTATCACAAATCCCATTGGAAGCATCCTCGTCAATCATAAGGATTCTTTCAAGCCGCGGATTCTCTTCCCTGTCACATACCTCTCGATACTGTTTAATCCATTCTGCTCTTTTAAATGTATCAAAATGTTTTAACAGGATATAAGCGATCCCCGTGCCAATTCCTTCTTCTTTCAATTTCGAAACACTTAAAAATTTAGGCCTTGTGGTTATGATAATATGCTGTTCTGAAAAGCCTCTGATGATTTCTCCCAGAATCTGCTCCGCAAAATCTGTCATGCCGTCTATCATACATAGTTCATCAAACCCATCCAACAAGAGGACGGCCTCTCCTATGGAATCTGCAAGTTCTTCACAGGACCGGAATCCTAATTCTTCAACGATATTCTTAACCGGTGCATCAATAAATCCCTGATTCATTGTCAGATTCCGTAAACGCACACACAGCATTTTCGATGTGCCGAATATCCCACTGCCAGTCTCCTGCCGGGCTCTTTCATTGCGGAACGCAAGATAAGAAAGCAAACTGCTTTTTCCCACACCGGCATCTCCCTCAATAATCATGACCCGATTCTTTCTATCCGCAGAAAACCCAACCAGGAATTCTTCAATATCACCCGGGTCATCCTCTGCTTTTATGGCACTGCGTGCCGCTATATCATAGTCTGGCTTAACATAAGTATCTTTCAAGGTGATAGCCCTTTTATTTTCTGATTTATGCAAAAAAGCACGCTGCCAAAACTCTTGACATACCCATAATAGTCCTGATTTTTCCCTGTGCAGTCTTTTCCTGACAGCATCCGGTATATCTCATCACACACAATGGAGGCATGAAGGCTCCGTAATTCCGCATCTTCTTTTACCAGATGGTCCATCTTGCAATAAATGAAATCAACTTCTTCCATGGTAAGCTTCCTGCCTTCATCCCTGCCGTGCAAGATCGGAGGAAATGCGTTCTCTCTTGGAAGAAACCCCTGTGCCAGCCACAAGGTATAATATTCAATATTTTTTTGCCAGATAAACAAACTGTCATCCTCGCATTGGTATTCTTTCTCATATAATTTTTGTACAGTTTCAATTACATTTATCACACGATCCTGTAATGTCTCTTCTGTAATATAATCAAATATACCCTGTATCCCATTGGTTATAAGACCAGCTACAATACTGCTGATATAACCGCCTAATTGTTCATTCATATTTTTCCCCTTTTCAGGATATCTTTCCATATATAATTTATAAAATCTGTCATATCCTTATTCCTTACATGATTTCTCTGTTTATAGGTAAATTATAATACACTCCGTATAAAATATCTATTATTAACGCAAAAATCGCATTCCTCATATTCCTGAAGGGATTTGCATAGGGTTTCCTTCCTACTTACTTTAAGTCTCCCAGGTTTAGTGCTGAAAGCAAACCAGCTTTAATCAGTCACAAAAGTCACGGCATAGAGCAATTCAATGAAATCTCCATCAGATTAATTAATGCTGCTCCTCTTTTTAATTTGACTGAATGTGGTATGGTTTGGTGCCAGATAAAATGCCGGACAACACCAAGTCTGCACCGATAAATGATATTAGTCAAAACTAACTCATGTGTATAAAAATACCCCCCGTGGCTCAGATATTCAGCTTTACACTATGTGTATCTGATTCACAGAGGGCTTCATCGTCTATCTGTTCTGGAGTCATCTCATCAAAATGTTTTTGCTGCCATTTTGTATAATCAAATTTCCCCCTTATTATGATAGAAATAAACTGTTCCGCTTCTGCAACGCCAAGTTTTTCCAATAGACAATTTATTCCCTTATTCATAATCTCTATTGTATTCAAACCCATACATTACACCTCCAATTCCCTGATAAAGTCTAACGGATTCATCATCTTCAACTTATCAGTTCGGTACTTTTACAGTCTGCGGTCTGTAAATTCTGTTATGGCATTTTTTCTCATCTCATACGGTCAGTTAAAACAACAATTATCCAAATAAACTCTCATCTGAGCAAACCGCCTCATTTTCCACAGAAGCGAAGGCACTTACTAACCCACCGGCAAATCCGCACGCCGAACTTCATGCTTACATCTTTTTATTATAATTCTACCATCGAATTTTACGTATTTAAAGTAGTCAAGAAAATTTTTCAGAAAATTCGCAAACAAGACTGTAGAAATTCAAGCCACGTTCCCGTCACATTAATATGATATCCACAGGTGGCTTATCTTTACCACATCCACTGTTTTTAACCAAGTTTATTTTCTAAATCTGCGTTCTCCTTTTTTCGCAATCTGTGATGGTTTCAAATTCTCCACTGTACTGTTTATTGGTAAGCGCTTACGAAAGAACTGGGCTCTCTGGATCTTTTGATCCTGGATGAGTGGGGTTATGTCCCGGTAGACCGGGAAGGCGCCCAGCTGTTGTTCCGCGTGATCGCGGACAGTTATGAGCAAAAAAGTCTGATACTGACAACGAACATTGAATTCTCCAAATGGGGAAGCGTCTTCACGGATGACCAGATGACCGCAGCGATGATAGACCGCCTTGTACACCATGAGCATTTATTCCTGTTCGAAGGAACCAGTTATCGAATGGAACATGCCCTCATGGGCAGTAATCCAAAGGAGGCATCCCAACAGGATATGGCATAAAATGCTTCACGCTGAAACTGGGGAATTCCCCAGATGAAAGTGGGGAATTCTGACGATTTTTTTGAGGAAAACCTCTTGGCAAAAAACATACATATAATTTGCGCGTAAGCACTCAGCGATTGGATATAAAACACCAGCGTACATGTACTACCCGGCACAGCTGATCGACTATGTTGCGTAGCCCTTATTGCCATTCAGAGGCTACCAGCTCCCAGCCAGGGTTTTGTCCAGCCTGCAATCAAATTATTTTTTTCGAATTTCAAATCGTATTACTTCACGTTTTAGTGCTCTTTTGGATTCCCAGTAAAATGGGAAACAAAAAATCGCTTCTTCTTCTCTGATTTCCGTGTCATTTACCACCAGCTCCATATTATTTTCATATGCTGTTTTACGAAATAACCACTCTATATATTCGCGTTTAATAAAATTATAAGTTTTCTGACCTTGGTGCATCTCTGATAGCAAACAAATAATAATCTGTCCTTTATCCTTTAAACATTTCAAAGACTGAATAATAAATGTTTTGTAAATACGATAAAGCTCTTCTTCTTTTTCGCCAGTATTAACACCATAAGGGGGATCTGTAATAATCATGTCTACCTTATTATTCTCATTTTGCCATATCTTCAAAAAATCTTGCAAGTCAATTCCTTCGATAAGGCAATCAATGTTTTCTGGATACATTATTGGAATCAGAGAATGATTATCTTGATTTTCTTTTAATAATAAATATTGTTTAACTCTACAGTAAAAAGAATATATTTCATCATATACATACTTTTTCAGTAATGAGCCAACGTGAAAATCACTCATTTCTTTTTTTCGTAACAACTTTTTCTCATTTTTTAAAAAAGCTTTTCGATAAAGATATAGGAGTAATCTACCTACATATTCTATATATTCGGGATTCTTTTCTATATTCTCTAATTTTATTAAATAATTACAAAACTCTCCCAACAATTCTTCAAAAACTTCCTCAAAAGCATATTGATTCCTCTGGGAAAGCTTCGTGAAATTCTCGTCTATATCAAAAAACCAATCTGTTTTTTTTATTTGAATTAGATATTCCTTCAATGTAAATGTAAATTTTTTCAATATTTCATTTTTCATTTGAAAGAAGATAAGATTATCATTTACCATTATTGAGGATAGGTGACTAATGTCACCACCACAAAATGTTACTTCCTGAAATTTTAATGCTTCAATGCATACTGTACCAGAACCATTCATCGGGTCAAGAATCTTTAATCTCTTTTCATACGGCATTGATAATTTACTACCTCTCCCTATATTTATCATAGCACAAACAAAAGAATGAGATATTAAAGTATTGTTCCATGCCGGATGATCTGTATCGAACAAATAGCATGGATTATGATTAATGTAACGAGCTTGTACGCACTGAAAAAATGAATTCTGCTCGTTCATACACTTTAAAGCAGATTTTTCTTTTCTATCTACAAAGCTTTCTTCTCTGTAAATCCAGTAATAATCTGTATTTTCATCATATTCAGATTCTCTAACCAACCATCGTGAAAAATCTTTATCTTCAAATAATCGCTTTATTGCATTCGCAATAGAAATATCCTGAAAATAATATTTATCTCCATCTATACGCAAATCAGCAAGTCCATGATTTTTGAAATCATCTTCGAACCCCATATTTTCATATGAGAAATCAAATAGCATATACTTTGCATCATCGCCAAATATAACAAAGAGTGCAAAACTTATTCCCAAAATTAATAATACCCTGTAAATCTGAGTAAAAGCCAAATTTATATCAGCTCCACAGATAAACATCTGAATAAAAGACCATGCAAGAATGCAAAGAAAAGGCAGCATAAATCGAATAGTCAGATTAAGTTCTACACTATACTTCTGTTTATAATTAGATCGTGCGTACTTTAATAATGCATAACAAATTATGAGGAACGTAATCATGTATCGATATTGAAAAAAATCATATCGTTCCCCAAAAAAGCGGTAAATGAAAAGAAATGCATAACACAAAATAATAGGAATCCTTCTTAATGTGCTGCGTCTAATTTTTATCTCCATAGTTTTTCCTCTTTTCGATAACATGATTCAATGCCGCACACAAATTCTTTTCAAATGCTTGATTTGAAAAATATGATTGATACAGATCAAACCCTCTATCTCCCACACCATCTAATGACTGTCGTAATTGATATATTTGAAGTATTTTGTTGGTCAGATTTTCAACAGCACTTTCATCAAACACAAATCCATTAATACCATCACAAACCATGTAATACTGCCCAGTACTTCTACTTGTCAAAAAAGGGGTTCTATACAGCATTGCCTCACTAATAACCACTGGAAGAGGGTCATCAATTGATGCACAGATAACTAAATCCGACTCTTCATAGACTCTTTTTATCTCATCGTGCTTAACATACGGAATATATGCTATATTATCATCAGAATCAATCATCGACTTAAAAACATCAAAATACTTCTGCTCTTGTCTGTTTAATGCCCCAACAAAGACAAGAAGCATATTAGATTTCATTGACTCAGGAAGCTTCTTAAAAGCCTGTACTACAAAAGCTTGATTTTTTCGTTCCGAAATAGTGCCAATTACAGTCATAACAAACTGTACACTTTGTTTTTTGGTTATCACATTAGCATCACATTTTGAAACTATTTCGTTCTTATACTTGTCTGAAATACCATAATACAATACTTTACCTTCATAGTCAGGTACAAAACTCTTAAATGCCTCTAATGACCACTCACTAACATTATATACTTCAGTATTATTAATTTTTAGTTTTAAATACTTCTCATAATACTTTTCAATGTACGTTTTACCCTCATGAATCCACCAAAGTGTAGGTATATTATTCGCATCAAGAAATTCAATCCAACCAGACAGTATAATTGTATTAACAATGCAAACATCTGGTCTAAATCTCAGTATTGTTTTCATAAATACTTTTTCCAAAAATCTGCAAGAAAAAACATCTATGTCGCTAATTTCTTTTTCCAAAACTCCATGTCTAACAGATATTATACAAACTGAGTAGCCATTTTTCTTCAGAATTCTAGAGGCTTCTAATAAAACTTGTGGCGCACCACTTCTAGACATTGCATGAGACACACATACACACATCTTTTTCCCATTATTGTTTTGGAAATACTTTATTAATTGCAAATATGATGCAACAGAGGCATATAAATCTGTTATCGCCTTGCATATTTTTGAAATCCCAAACATTGTTCTTAATTGCCTTTCTGAACTGGAAATTCTCCATTCTCTTCCAGTGCTTTTTTAGTACCATAAAAGTGTAGTAGTTAGAGAGTAATTAACTCTGACATCTGCACTTATTTTATTATAATAGGGGAAGCAGTTGGTATGGCATGGGCTTTTTTGGATTTTTAACATCCGTCAATAAAACCGTCAACCAACCCCTTATTATAAATATTCGCTTAGGCAGGTTGATACTCTATGAGAGCTTTCGTGTAACGAACTAAACTGAATCGTAATAAGTGTGGATGGTTTTACTGATTGCTAATAAAAATTTACCAAGGTTGTAGGAGGTTATTATGATCAGTGTAGGAATTGATGTGGCAAAAGGGAAAAGTACGGTATGCATACTGAAACCTTGTGGGGAAATTGTCAGCAGGCCGTTCGACATCTCCCATGTAGAAAAGGATTTGGGGGAACTCGCGGCTATGCTTCTAAGGTTTGACGATGAAGTAAAAGTTGTTATGGAGGCAACTGGCATCTATCATCTTCCAGTCCTTACCTATTTACAGGAAAAAGGACTGTTTGTAGCTGTTATTAATCCATACTTGATGAAAGTATACCGCAGCGGGGATCTTAGAAAGGCAAAGACAGATAAGATAGATTCCAGGATTATTGCTAATTACGGCATTGAGCACTGGTTTACGATGGCAGAGTTCAAAGCATCAGGTGATGTGTATGGAGAACTTAAGATGCTGGGACAGCAATATAGGCACTATATGAAACTGCATATCATGTCCCTGCATGAATTGACGCATTTGCTGGATTATACAATGCCTGGAATCAAGGGGATGCTTGCAAGTTGGAATGAAGGAAACCGAAAGGATAAATTGAGTGATTTTGTTGAACGGTTTTGGCACTATGATACTATCACATGTCTTAGTGAAACAGAATTTATAAAGCAGTACACGTTCTGGGCAAAAGAAAAGAAATACCATCAGAGCCAGGACAAGGCGAAAGCCATATATGCCCTGGCCCGTGAAGGCATTCCTACCTTATCTTCAGAAACCCCATCCGTCAAAATGCTGGTAACTGAAGCGGTCCGAGTGCTCAAAGAAGTTGATGCAACTCTAAGCATAATCTTATCACGAATGCAGGAATTAGCAAAGAGCCTGCCGGAATATTCCGTTGTGAGGGGAATGGGAGGCGTGGGAGAAGTTCTGGCGCCAAAGCTAATTGCTGAAATTGGTGATGTCAGGAGGTTCCATAGCGGAAAGGCTTTAATAGCATATGCGGGAATAGATACTCCGCCTTATGAATCGGGGCAATTTGTTGGTTCTAATCGAAAGATAACTAAACGTGGGTCGGCGGCTCTGCGTAAAGTCGGCTATGAAACCATGAGATGCATAAAAACGCACCCAAGGCCAGATGATCCAGTTTACCAGTATATAGTCAAAAAAGAATCTGAAGGCAAGTCAAAAAAAGCTGCTAAAATAGCAGGGCTGAATAAGTTTCTCAGAATATATTACGCACGAGTTAAAGAAGTCTATACGGATATAAAATAAATATCAAAATGAAAGACTGCAAAAAGGCTGCCTAAATGACAGTCTACTTGTTGTACCTAATTTTATAAAAGAAAAATATTCTAAAAATCTGCAAAAAACTATTGACTTTTCTTAGCAGGTTTTATTGCTTCTAAATAACCATATTGAAACTTTTCATCAGGCTCAAGGTAACCTCCCTCAGCCCACTCATTCCATGCAAACAAAAAAATCATATCTTTATGATATACGTTTTTTGCACGTTTAATCTGTTTTGAAAGATATCTTTCAAACTTTTCAGGAGAAGCCCCTTGATGAATCGATCCTCGTGTGGGTCTGCGCGGTGTATTATCCCAATCAACATACGCTCCTGGTACACATTTTTCTGATATGGGTTTCCTTTTTAATATGGTTTCCCAAATCTGATCATAGTCAAAAAATTTCAGTCCCGTATTCATAGAAACCCGCTCGATATTAATATTAGTGTGCATATTCAGAAAGCACTCAACCTTTCTCTTAATTTTGCGTAGAGTCGAATGTTTCTGATGCGTTAGGTCTCGAACAGCATATGGTGGCTCATAATGAATGTTCAAATCAAATCTTGAATCATCTGGCATGGTAAGTTGATTCTGATACAAAGCTTGATATGCAAAACAAATTCCAGGAAACCCCGCGTCTTTCGCAAGTTTCTGATAATAATCAAGCATCTCATTCATATCTGGAATAATATCGGTTTTATACAGAACGAACAAAGGCTTTCCATCCACTTTAATATAGCGTTCGTCTTGAAAAAACGGCAGCAAATAATCAAAATGCTCTTTCCACTCTTTCTCCCTGCCATATCTTTGAGCAATTAATACTTTTGCCTTTTCAGCAACCCAACCATTCGTCCACGGCTCATTAGCCCATGACAAGCAAAAATGAATATCCAAAGTCTTATCTGCTAACAGATGCTCAACAGGTTTTTCAAGTAAAAGTTTTCCATTAAACCAATAGTGATATAAACACCACCCATATACACCATACTTTTTAGCCAAATCAACTTGCCACCGCATGGTTTCCGGATCAGAAAGATCGTAATAATTTTTATTCAGAGGAACCCTCGGCTGGTAATGACCATCATACAATGGTTTCGCCTTCTTCATATTTACCCATTCGGTAAAACCTTTTCCCCACCATTCATCATTCTCTGGAATGCAATGAAATTGTGGCAGATAAAATGTAATAATTTTCATAATTGCCTCCGTGCGCTAATTTTCTGATAATACTCGAATCAATTCACTGCGCTTATCCTTTACCTGTGATTCCCACTGGACAATAAACAAGTCCGAATGCTTCTCCATCAGCTTTCCAGCCACTGTCGGCATATCTGCCCGACCAAACGTTTCAATGAATACAAACTTCTTATGTGTCAATATAGCGAACAAATAAAAAGGATAGGCAACCATTGTTCCAGTTGTAACCACAAAATCCGGTCGCTCTTTTATCCAGATCCTCAATGCCCGACACGTATTGACCATCATCTTAGGGAGCATCCATTTGTCCTTCAAATCTGTCTGAATCATGAAATACTTCGCATCTGCTTCAAACAGTGTTTTTTCAGTAACTAAAAATCCATCGTATTTTTCAAGAAGAGGTTTTAATTTTTGTAGTTGCTCCCAATGACCTCCCGATGAAGATACCAGACATATAGTTGGTTTCTCTTTTTTATATTTCATCTTTTATCATTCCTCAAAACTTAAATGTGTCCTTCAGTCCAAGCCACTTCTGATCTTTATTGCTTAGATTTAACTCGACACCATCTACGCTATAGCCTTCAGCACTTGCTGTGCCTTTGTACTTTCCCTCTACCTTCGGCCATTCAATACCAATCTCCGGGTCGTTCCAAGCCATACCACCTTCATCATTTGGGTGGTAAAAATCATCGCATTTATAGCAAAACTCAGCAGTTTCACTCAATACCAAAAATCCATGGGCAAAGCCTCTCGGAATCAGAAACTGCTTCTTGTTTTCCTCTGTCAATTCGATACCATGCCATTTTCCGTATGTTTTACTTCCACTTCTCAAATCCACAGCTACATCAAACACAGAGCCTCCAATTACTCTGACCAGCTTCGTCTGTGGATAGTTCTTCTGGAAATGAAGCCCCCGCAGTACGCCTTTGCTACTCATGGATTGATTGTCCTGAACAAACATAATATCAATCCCGGCTTCTTCCATATCTCTCTGGCTATAAGTCTCCATGAAATAACCACGACTGTCGCCATGAACAGCAGGTGTGATTACACAAAGCCCTTCAATACCACCAACATTCTTTTCCACATTTATCTGTCCCATCTTCTCTCTCCTTAAAGCTGTGCTTCCTTTAGATACCTGTTAACTGCATCCTGCCATGTCGGAAGCGGGGCAAACCCAGCTTCAACCAACTTTCTTTTATCTAACCTGCTATTCACCGGACGGGCTGCCTTGCTGAGTCCATATTCTTCTGTAGTCACCGGGATGACTCTTGTTTTCAACCCATACTGTTTATAGAACTCGCAACAGAAGTCGTACCAGGAAATATATCCGCCCTCATTCGTGGCGTGGTAATATCCATACTTCTCTGTCTCACACATATCCACCAGCAGCCGTGCCAGATCATATGTATAGGTCGGCGTGCCGATCTGGTCATTGACCACACGGACTTCATCGTGTGTCTTTCCAACATTGATCATGGTCTTGATGAAGTTCTTACCGTTCAGACCGAACACCCAGGCAATGCGGACAATGAAGTATTTCTCCAGAGTCTGGCTGACAGCCAGTTCACCCTCCAGCTTGGTCTGACCGTAAACATTCAGCGGCTTGTAATCCTTACAGTCCGGCTGCCAAGGCTCTGTGCCCTGTCTACCGTAAACTTTCCCAAACAACTGAAAAAATTTTTCACCTGTCCGGATACGCAGCTCAACTTCTAATAAGCAAAACGCGGCTGTGTAAACAGGCTCATAAACGTGCAAGCGCAGGTTTTGCGGATGTAGGTGCAAGTTTTAATATTTTCCGCATACCTGAGTAGTTGTCACTGTTCACGCCAGCCTCAAACACCTGCTGCGACGCGAAGCCATTTCCGCGGGTTTGAGGCGCGAAAATGTGATTCAAGCGTGAACAAATCTCATTCGCGAAGCGAATTTTAAATGGATTTGTGAAGATTGCTGTGAACGGAGTAAACAGTAACGAGTAGTTACGATAAGGTTACGAAAATTTTTTATCTTCTCCCCACCTCTTGCAAGAATATGGTAATTTGCGGTATACTAATTTATACAATGTTTATTTTTACATTTACTTTAACGAAAACAGGAGGCGCATTGATGGAAACGGTTGATCTGCATGTACACTCTGATTGCTCGGACGGCACGATGTCGCCCGCCAAGCTGGTGGCATATGCCTGTCAGAAGGGGCTGCGGGCGTTCGCGCTGACGGATCACGATACGGTCGCCGGACTGCCGGAGGCATTTGCCGCGGCAGAGGGCACGGCGTTGGAGGTGATTGCCGGGATTGAGTTTTCCACGGAGTACCATGGGAAGGATATTCACATTGTCGGACTGGATATTGATTATCAGAGTGCGGAATTTTGCGAACGGCTCACGCGCTTTCAGGACTCGCGCGATGTCCGCAATGAAAAGATGATCCGGAAGATGCAGGAGGACGGCATCGACATTTCCCATGAGCAGATGGAAGCCGCTTTCGGGGACGCCGTGTGGACGCGGGCGCATTTTGCGCGCTATCTCATGGACCACGGCTACGTTGCGGAAATGCCGGAGGCGTTTGAAAAATACATCGGCGAAAACTGCCGCTATTTCGTTCCGCGCGAGAAGGTGACCCCGGTGCAGGCGGTGCATCTGATTTCCAGCACGGGCGGGATCCCCATTCTGGCACATCCGATGCTCTACCATCTGCCGGAGGCAGAGATGGACGAGCTGCTCGCTTCCCTGAGAAAAGCCGGATTGATCGGCATCGAAGCGATCTACTCCACGCACTCTGCGCTCGATGAAAATCTCGTCCGGCAGCTTGCAAAAAGACATGGGCTTCTGATTTCCGGCGGTTCCGACTTTCACGGAAGCAACAAGCCTTATATCGACCTCGGCGTGGGGCGCGGGAACCTCCGTATCCCATACCATGTTTTAACAAATCTGCGAAGCAGGAGAAAACAGCAATGAATCAGAAAAAAAAGATTTTATTTCTCGACCTGGACGGCACGCTCTTAAATGATGCGAAGGAAATCACGCCGGGCAACATGGCAGCGATCCGCGAAGCACTGCGCCAGGGACACAAAATTGTCATCACCTCCGGACGCGCAACCGTCAGCGCACTGACGTTTGCGGAAAAGATGTCCTTAGATTCGGAGGGCTGCTACGCCATTACGTACAACGGCGCCTGCATTTATGACCTATTCCATAAAAAGCCCATTTACCGGAAAACGCTTCCGGTTGCGGTCGTGCGGCATATTCTGGAGGCGGCGGAAAAAGCCGGGCTTTATGCCCACACCTACACCAAAACCGCCGTGCTTTCCGCGCACAATACCCGCGAGCTGCTTTCCTATACGACTGCCACCACCATGCAGTATCTGATCACGGACGATGTATGCGGGGCGCTGCCCGAAGAACCGGAAAAGGTGATCGTGATCGAACTGGACGATCCGCAGCGGCTGCACGATTTCCAGGCTTCTCTCTCCGAATGGGCGGACGGAAAAGTGGACAGCTTTTATTCCTGCCCGAATTATCTGGAGTATATGCCGGTGGGCGTATCGAAGGGCAGCGCGATTAAAATTTTCTGCGAGATGTTTGATCTGCCGCTTAAAAACACCATCTCCGCCGGGGATGCCGACAACGATATCCCGATGCTGGAGGCAACGCACATCAGTGCGATCATGAAAAACGCGGAAAGCTCCATGTATGCGCACGGAAATTACGTGACGGAGCATGATAACAACCACGATGGCATTGCAGAAATCATTTACAAATTTATTCTAACGAAGGGAAAGGATTGACTATGTTAAGAAAAACGAAAATCATCTGTACACTCGGACCATCCACCGACCAGCCCGGCGTTCTGGAGGCGCTGATCGACTCCGGTATGAATGTGGCGCGCTTTAATTTTTCCCACGGCACGCACGATGAACAGCGCGACCGCTTTGTCGCACTGAAAAAAGCAAGAAATAAGGCAAAGCTTCCGGTTGCCGCCCTGCTCGACACCAAGGGACCGGAAATCCGTCTGAAAACCTTCAGGGAAGGAAAGGTGCAGCTTCAGAAGGGACAGACCTTCACGCTCACCACGCGCGAGGTGGAGGGTGATGCTTCCATCGTTTCCATTACCTACGCCGATCTGGTGAAGGACGTCAAAGCGGGTGATATGATTCTTTTAGACGACGGTCTGATCGGTCTTACTATCAAAGAAATCACCGACACAGACATCATCTGCGAGGTGCTGAACTCCGGCCCGGTTTCCAACCGTAAGGGCGTAAACGTGCCGGATGTCTCGCTCTCCATGCCGTTTGTCAGTGAAAAGGACCACTCCGATATCCTTTTCGGCATCAAGATGGGCTTCGATTTCATTGCAGCCTCGTTTACGCGCTCCGCACAGGATATTCTGGATATCAGAAAGATTCTCGAAGAGCAGAACTGTGACACAATACAGATCATTGCAAAAATTGAAAATAAAGAGGGCGTTGACAATATTGACGAAATTCTGGAGGTTGCCGACGGCATCATGATCGCCCGCGGCGATATGGGCGTGGAAATTCCGCTGGAGGACGTTCCGGCAATCCAGAAGAAATTGATTAAGAAATCTATCCAGGCAGGCAAAATCTCCATCACAGCCACGCAGATGCTCGATTCCATGATAACGCATCCGCGCCCCACGAGAGCGGAGGCGACGGACGTGGCAAATGCGATCTACGACGGCACCAGCGCGATCATGCTCTCCGGCGAGACGGCTGCCGGCAAATACCCGGTGGAGACGCTGCAGACCATGGTGCGCATCGCACAGCAGACGGAGAACGACATTGATTATGTAAACCGCTTCAACCATATCAGCACAAACAGCGGGCATCAGAACATTACTGAGGCAATCGCTTATGCAACCTGCTCGACGGCGCACGATCTGAAAGCACAGGCTATCGTTACCGTCACAAAGTCCGGCGGAACCGCGCACACGATTTCCAAGTACCGCCCCGCCTGTCCGATCATCGGCTGTGCAACGCACCCGCATGTGTGGCGTCAGCTCAATCTCTGCTGGGGCATCGTACCGATCCAGACAAAGGAAGAGCAGGATACCTTTGAGCTGTTTGAGCATTCTATTGAAGAAGCAACTGCTGCCGGTTTCTTAAAAGACGGCGACATAACGGTCATTACCGCCGGGGTTCCGCTTGGCATGTCAGGCACGACGAACCTCATCAACGTGCATATCGTCGGCGATCCATACTAAATCCGATTGAAGCAGAACCAGACTGCATCTGCGTTCTGTTCCGTTAAATCAGATACGCGTTGCCGAAAACTAAAAAACACGGTGCTGGAAGAATCTTCCGGTACCGTGTTCTGTTTTATCATTCTTAAATTTTACAGCAGCTCCTCAATATCCGCCAGCTCTTTCAGAATCCCCTGCTGCCGCTCGGAAAAGAGAAGGCTCTTATTATATTTATAGAAACGGTCACAGCCGTTGACATCCACAAACCATGCCGCATAATAATCCGTATTCATCTCTGTGATAAACACAACCATTTCCTGGCTGTCGCCAAAGGCGCGCTCCAGGAAATCAAAAGCGAAATTCAGCGCCGCGTCCGCCTGGGCAAGCGCCCTGCTGCGTTTCTGCGGTTCGGCGGAAAACCACTCTTTAATCTGCGCAAACGCCTGCTGACCGTCCTGCGGCAGGTCTGCCTTCAGAGAAACTGTATAGCGCTCCAGCGTTTTCTGGATCTCGCTCTGCACATGCTCCCCTTCTCTTGTGATATGCTCCGCCTTTTTCTGGCGCGCAAATTCCTTCGCAAACTTTCCCGCGACCGCCTCCAGAAGCCGCTGCGCCTCCTCCCCGGAAAGCTCCTGCGCCGCGCTGCCAAGCAGGTCTTTGTAATCCTTTAACTGTCCGAACAGCCCGGTCACATACTGGTCTGCGTGATGTGCTTCAGCAAACAGCTCATGCAGCGCCGAGAGCAGCAGTCCGATCACACTGAGCTTTTCATCGAAGGAAGCCCGCCGGATCTTATCCACAGCCGCATCGCTGATCCTGCCCTGCAAAATCTCCTGCACGCGGTAGTCCTTTTTATATTTATTATACAGATCGAGATAATTTGCAAAGTCCTTCGCAATCCGCCAATGCTGGATGTACTGATAGATCACCTCCCGGTCTGCCGTCCTGCCAAGCGTCTCATACACCTGCAGAAGCTGCGACAGATCCTCCCAGCCGCGGGCGGTCGCAAACAGCTTGCCGTCCACCGTTGTCTCCACCTTATAAAAATGGTCTTTCTTCAGCTCCAGGTAAGAAATGATCGCATTGTGGATACCCGCTGCGTAAGCGTACTCCTTCCAGACCGCAAAATCCGCCTCCACGTCGATTTTCTTAATACGGTCCAATGTCACCACGTCAAATTCGCGCACCGATTTATTGTACTCCGGCGGATTGCCCGCCGCCACGATCACCCAGCCCTGCGGCACCTTCTGATTGCCGAAGGTCTTACACTGCAGAAACTGCAGCATCGCGGGAGCCAGCGTCTCCGACACGCAGTTGATCTCGTCGATAAAAAGAATGCCCTCACGCAGTCCCGTCTCCTCCATTTTTTCGTACACCGACGCAATGATCTCACTCATTGTATATTCCGTCACGGAATAAGTTTTGCCGCCAAATTCCTTCTCGCGGATAAACGGCAGCCCGATTGCGCTCTGCCGGGTGTGATGCGTGATGGTGTAGGAAACAAGTCCCAGCTTATTTTCCCTCGCGATCTGCTCCATGATCTGCGTTTTCCCGATTCCCGGCGGTCCGATCAGCAGAAGCGGACGCTGACGCACCGGCGGAATCCGGTACTCGCCGTACTCATCCCTGCTTAAGTATGCTTCAATGGAATTTCGTATTTCTTCCTTCGCTCTCTTGATATTCATAATCGCCCTCTCACTTTTTCTTCCACACTCTCAGTTTTCCTTCGCGCGTTTCTCCAGCTCCCGCCGCTTTATCACCAGCTTCATCGCCCACGGCGGCACGTTGGTGTCGGACTCCTCCTCTTCCATAAACAGAAACGCGGTCTCAAACGGCGGCATCCGTTTCGGATAAATGCCAAATCCGTCTGTAAAATAAAGAAGCCCTTTTAAATTCGTAAATTTTCGCTCCCGGATAAGCTGCTCCACATAGGTGAACGCCGGGCGGAAATCTGTCCCGCCGCTGCCGATAATCTCGAAATGCTCCATGTACTCCCGAAGCTCCTCCAGAGATGAAATGCCCGTGTCCGCCTGCACATGCTCATCGCACTGAATAATATGGAGGTTGATCTTTCGGAAAAAGCTTTCCTGTTCGCTCAGGATCGCATAGGTTTCCTCCAGAAACGCCCGCACAAGCTCGCCAGAGCAGGACATCGACGTATCGATCACCACAGCAAACTCCTCGATCTTTTTTACCTCCTTTGTCTCCTGCGGCTCGATCAGCGGCATATTGCCGTACAGCGACAGCCCGTAGCTGTAAAATACATAATCAAACTGGTCGGGATCCACCTGCACGGCTTCTTTTAATACTGCAAATTTCCGCAGAAAGGTGCGGTAGTCCATCGTCTCCCGCTGCACGACCTTAAGCTGCTCCTTCAGACCGCCGTCGCCCTCCGAAGCCTCCTTCGAGAAGGTATCAAGGTCCATCTCCATCTTTTCGCGAATGTCCTGCCAGCGATCCCGCGTCTTAACATCTTTGGGGTGCTCCGGCTCGCGGCACCAGCGGCTGTGATCGTCCACCGTAAACTCCCGACGCCATTTCTGCAGCCTGCGTTCATCGGGCTGCCACTTTTCCAGAGTATGACAGATTCCCTCCGCCGTCAGCACCTTAAGGCTCCCGCGAAGCTCCCTGTAAAGCTTTTCCCTCTCCCACGAAACAGGAAGCTTTACACAGCGGATCTGCATATCGTCTATGATAGATTCCATCGCAATATCGCACGCCAGGTCCCAGTATTCCTCCGCCCCCTGCGGCTTTCGAAACACATGACCGAGGAGGCAATGAAGCACCATGTGAAGATACATCCGGTTGATCCGCCTGCGTTCGGCGCGGAACTCGCCGCCCAGATACTTTGTATTATAATAGATAAAATTTCCGTCCGTCGCCACACACGTGATTCCCTCATCCATCGCATAAGAGAAGGAGGACAGCGCCACATCGAGAAAACGCATATGCAGAAACAGCTCATTTCTGGCATTAAAAAGGATGTGACGGCCGGCGTCCTCCATGCGCTTTCTGATCTCCTGTTCCCGCTCAAAAATTTCCTGCAAACGATTCCCTCCCGTTCTCTACAGCTCAAAGGTCTGCACGCTTTGCTTTCGGCTGCGGTATTTATGATCCATCAGAAAGCTCTGGCTCTCCATCCTGCCCGCCTCGTTCGCCTCGCGGATCAGCTCCGACAGCTCGTCGGCGCTCCAGTCGATGAACGTACAAAGGTATTCCAGCGCCTCCTGCTGCTCAAAGGCAAGGCACCAGGAAGCCGCCTCCCGGCGGTGTTCCATCAGCCATGCCATGTAAATTCCCTTCGCATCCTCCGTGAGCCTGTAAGGCTGCTGCAAACGCAAAAGGCTAAGCTCAATACAAAAATCAACGCTCTCCCATGCCGCCGCCTCGCCAAACAGCCCGTCATACTCCGAAAAATTTAATTCTCCGTCGCGGAAGCACTGCCGGTAATGATAACCGGAGCCGTGGAAATGCGTCTCCAGAATCCGTGCCGGCGTATTTTCCACCGCCTCCTCGTAATATTCGGGAAATAAAAGCTTCGCCGCCGTGCCGTCCCCGTAATCCAGCGTCACCCGCAGCTCCTGCCGCAGCTCGCTGACAATATCCTTTAAACAGTATCCCCAGGCGTTCTGCATATACACGTACAGCTCCCGCAGCCGGTAACAGCCGGTAAACGCCCCGCCCGCGATATCCTCCGTCTGATGCCAGAGCGCCATGCGCTCCAGCTTCCGACAGCCGTAAAAGGCATAGTTTCCGATACGGCGCAGGCTCTGCGGAAGCTGCACCTCCAGGAGCTTCTCCCCGCAAACTGCACAGTCGGCGTCATCCGTTTTCGGTTTTGCATGTGAAAAAGCGTAATCGCTCAGCGC
Organism: Marvinbryantia sp.; assembly: GCF_047017445.1. NCBI lineage: Bacteria > Bacillati > Bacillota > Clostridia > Lachnospirales > Lachnospiraceae > Marvinbryantia > Marvinbryantia sp. The sequence goes on from NZ_JBKXTT010000014.1 coordinate 105,408, forward strand.
CGTCACCGGGCAGCCGTCTATCTGCTCCGGCAATTCTGCCCGCTGCTCCTCTCCCAGGCAGCGCTCCACAATTGCCTGTCCATTTTCCACGCGGCTTACGATCTCCATAATGTCCTCCGTGATCTATACGATAAGAATGCGCCCGGATAACCGGGCGCACCTGCTTTTTTCTTATTCTGCTGTCTCTGCCTCTGCAGCGTCCTCAGCCGCATCACCTGCAGCGTCCGCTTCTGCTTCAGCCTCCGCGGTATCTTCTGCCGCATCCGCCTCTTCCTCATCAGCCGCAGCTTCTTCATCTGCCGCTTCCGCGGTATCCTCCGCGGTCAGACCACTCAGATACGTATCGACAGCCGTGGTATCTGCGTCGTAGAATTTTCTTGTCTCCACATGGAAACTGTTGTAAGCGGAAACTCCGATCCACACGACAAGCACCAGCAGCACTGCATAGCCGCCTATCCTCCAGAGCATTCTCTCACGCTTTTCCTTCTTCATGATTTTCTGGCGATTCGCTTTCTGCTCTTTATAGCGGTCTACCTTTGCCTGACTCATATGACATTTCTCCTCTATCTTACATTCTTTCCTGCAAGCACCTTGCATATCCTGCCTAATAGTGTAACATAGATTCCACTAAAATACAATCTTTTTTATAAAACGACGATTACGCCGCCATCGTTCGCATACAGACTGCTGATCCCGCGGGTATCCAGCACAATTGCATCCTTTACCTTGATTTTTTCCAGAATAGCCTCCTTCACCATCTGCGCCCGCTCCGGACAGTTGCAGTGGGAAATTGCCAGAATCCTTTCCTCCGTGTGCTCCGCCTGCTGAACAAGAATATCCACCATCCGCACCAGCGCCTTGTTGATCCCGCGCACCTGCGCAAGCGGCTCGATCGTACCCTCCTGCGTGCCGTGCATCACCGGCTTGATCTTCAGCGCGGTCGCCAGAATCGCCTTCATCGTGCTGAGGCGTCCGTTTTTGCGCAGCGTCTCCAACGTTTCCAGAACAAAATATGTTTTTTTCTCCGCGATATATTTTTCTACGGTTTTGATGACATCCTCAAACTCCATCCCGGCTTCCTCGCACTCCTGGATTTTCAGACCGATAAGCGTCTCCCCGATGGACGCCGAGCAGGAATTAAATACATACGCTTTTTTCTCCGGGTGCTCCTCCAGAAAAAGATTTTTGCCGAGAACAGCGCTGTTATAGGAACCGCTCAATTCGGCAGATAACGTGACTGCGTACACGTGATCCGCGCCGCAGTCGAAGGCATTTTTATACGCTTCCGGAGAGGGACAGGCGGATTTCGGACAATTCGGACTCGCTGCCGCGCGCGCCAGAAAATCTGCCTGGTCAAATGTTTCATCGTCTATAATCATAAAATCGTCCACATATATCGTAAGCGGGGCAGTTTCAAAATGACCGTCCTTTTTCATTTCCTCGGTTAATTCACCGCAACTGTCAATTACCACTTTATAGCTCATGCCGCTAAAACCTCCTGAAAACGTAACGTAGTTTTTAATACTACATCATCATAGCACATATATTTCCATTTGAAAAGTGTTTTTCTGCTTTTCATTTCAAACTTTCTATTATATACTAATGATACCCGAAATTTCAGATACGAGGAGAATCATTCATGCTTGCCCTGCAGATCACAGAAGTAAAACCATTTATGAACAAACTGTTTCTCGGAGACACCTTCGACGGTTTTCAGCTCTCGGAAGCAGTCTTTGTCACGTTCAACACCTTTCACATAGACGGAAGCCTTCAGAAGGAATATTATTCCTCCGAGGAGCTGGAAATGCAGCAGCTTTCGCAACAGTCCTGGTCCTTCTGGCGCCAGCTCCGCCCATTTTGTTTAAGCCTCATCAAGGGAAAACACACGCCGCTGGAGTTTAAGATCGTATTCCGCCTCGCTCCGGCAAATGTGGAAAGGCTGGTGACCCAGTCGCAGCTCGCGTTAAATCCGGCGGATATTGACGGGCTTTTTCTGAACCTTCATTTCCGTCAGGGTGCACTCACCTGCACGACCGGTTCTTCCCTGCGCTTCTTTACGCTGGACAAGACAGTGGAGCATACCTGGGATGAAATGGTAAAAAAATTCCTGCAAAAACAGGAAATTGTATTTTGTTAGCACTCAACTTAAATGAGTGCTAATTTTTTCTTGACATTCTATCCGCCTGGTATTATACTATCCATAATTCTACAAATGAATTACAAATATTAGATGAGGTGATAGTATATGAGCAAAACAGGTAATCTTTCTATTAACAGTGAAAACATTTTCCCGATCATCAAAAAGTGGCTGTATTCCGACCACGACATCTTCATGCGCGAGCTGGTTTCCAACGGATGCGACGCCATCACAAAGCTGAAAAAACTTGCCTTAATCGGTGAATTTACTTTTCCGGAAGGCTACAAAAACAAAATTGACGTTATCGTAAATCCGAAGGAAAAAACGCTGAAGTTTATCGATACCGGTCTTGGCATGACAGCCGACGAGGTGGAGGAATATATCACACAGATTGCCTTCTCCGGCGCAACCGATTTCCTGGAGAAATACAAGGATAATGCCAACGGCGATGAGATCATCGGTCACTTCGGTCTCGGCTTCTACTCTGCGTTTATGGTAGCGGATGAGGTACACATTGATACGCTCTCCTACCGCGAAGGCGCTACTGCAGTTCACTGGGAATGCGACGGCGGCACCTCCTACACCATTGGGGACGGCGACAAGACGACCATTGGTACAGAGATCACCCTGTTCCTCAACGAGGAAAGCCTGGAGTTTGCCAATGAATACCGTGTCCGCGAGGTTTTGGAAAAATACTGCTCCTTCATGCCGACTGAGATTTTCCTCACCAACGCAGACGCTGAACCACAGTACGAAACCATTCTCAAGGAAGAAGTACGCGATGACGATGAAGTGATCGAGTACATTCATGAGGATGCCAAGACGGAGGAAAAAGAAAACGAAAACGGCGAAAAAGAAGTGGTAGAGGTTTCTCCGGCACAGGAAAAGGCAAAAATTAAGAAGCGTCCTGTTTCCATCAGCGATACTCATCCGCTCTGGACGAAGCATCCGAACGAGTGCACGAAGGAGGAATATCTGGAGTTTTACCGCAAGGTATTTATGGACTATAAGGAGCCGCTGTTCTGGATTCATCTGAACATGGACTACCCGTTCAACTTAAAGGGTATCCTCTACTTCCCGAAGATCAACACCGAGTACGATTCCATCGAGGGAACCATTAAGCTGTACAATAACCAGGTGTTTATCGCAGACAACATCAAGGAAGTGATCCCGGAATATCTGTTGCTCTTAAAAGGTGTCATCGACTGCCCGGACCTGCCGCTGAACGTTTCCAGAAGCGCGCTGCAGAACGACGGTTTTGTGAAAAAGATTTCCGACTATATCAGCAAGAAGGTTGCCGATAAGCTGAGCGGCATGTGCAAGACCGACCGCGAAGAGTATGAAAAATACTGGGACGACATCAGTCCGTTCATCAAATTCGGCTGCTTAAAAGACAGCAAATTCAGCGACCGCATGATGGATTATATTCTGGTGAAGAACTTAGACGGCAAATACCTCTCGCTGGATGACTTTATCAAAGAAAACCAGCCGAAGGAAGAAGAGGCTGCCGCTGAGACTGCCGAAGCAAACGATGCTGCAGAAGCTGCCCAGGAGAACACCACAGAAGAGGCATCCGATGAAGAAACGGAAAAAGAACCGCCGAAGACAACTCTTTACTATGTGACAGACGAGGTACAACAGAGCCAGTACATCAACATGTTTAAGGAAGCCGGAATGGACGCCGCGATCCTGAAGCACAATATTGATACGCCGTTTATCACACATGTAGAGCAGAAAAAGGAGAACGTTCACTTCCAGCGCATCGACGCCGATGTGACCGATTCCGTCAAAGAAGAGACGTCCGAAGATGAGCTGAAGGAAACCACGGAAACGCTTACCGAAGTTTTCCGCAAAGCGCTCGGCAAGGATAAGCTTGAGGTAAAAGTGGAGAAGCTGAAAAATGAGAAAGTATCTTCCATGATCACACTCTCCGAGGAAACACGCCGTATGCAGGAAATGATGAAGATGTACAATATGTACGGCATGGACCCGGATATGTTCGGCGGCTCCGAGACACTGGTGCTGAACGCAAACAATGCGCTGGTACAGTTTATCCTGAATAATAAAGATTCCGAGCATGTTCCGATGATGTGCGAACAGCTTTACGACCTCGCGATGCTCAGTCATGCTCCGCTCTCACCGGAGGCAATGACAAAATTTATCGCGCGCAGCAACGAGATCATGATGTTGCTGACAAAATAAATTTAAATTGAAATAATGCCGGGCAGCTTTGAATATACAGCCGCCCGGCTTATGTTTTACATTTTATATAGTATCTTTTACATTACAGACAAAGCACCGCAGCTTTCCATTCGGATCCGGCGGGATAACGTCCAGCCAGACGACTTTGATGCGAAATTCCTCCCCGTAAAGCTCCTGCAGACGTCCGCGGAAGAATTCTGCGATTTCCTCTTCTGTATGAGTCTTATCCTGCGGATCACGCACCAGCTCGACACGCAGATCATGGTAAGTCTCCTGCACGTAGCGGAACTGGGCGATTCCGGTAATCCCGTTTGGAATCTTGCGCAGCTCCAGAACAGAAGTGTCCTCCCCGTTTTCATGCTTTACCATATCATTCAAACGCCCGTGGATCGTCGTAACATAGCGGATGCCGTCCTTCATATAGGAGGATGCCGTGTCTCCGATATCATAATTGATCAACGGAAAATCGGTCTTATAAAGCGGTGTTAAGATCATCCGTCCGTTGTCCGCCAGGTGGTTCTCGCTGTCGTAAATGTTGACTACATGCGTATCGCAGCATAAATCGTAATAATCTTTTCCGGGACGCTTTACCAGGCAGCTGCCCGTCTCATCGCTTCCATAGCAGTCCACCAGCCCCGGACCAAAGGTTTTCTCAAGGATCTGCCGCGTCACCTCATCGACCATCTCGCTGACAGGGATATACCACTTCGGCTTTTGCACCTTCAGCTTATGCTGCTGTGCATACAGCGCAATGCGGACAATACAGTTTTTGCGCAGGCAGATCAGATCCGGCGCATACTCATTCAGCTCGCGGATGACATCGGCAGTACCGTCGCCCACGCAGCGTTTTTCCGAAATGATCCGGCGCTGCAGAATTCCGAGATTCTGCAGGATCGAATCCTTCTTCTTCTTTTCCGCACGGTAGCTCGACTCAAAAGACACCATTTTTCCGGTAAAGGGCTTATAGCCAAAACTCATCAGAATGCGGATCCAGCTTGCATTTGCGCAGGCATGTTCCCGCTGCGACTGATAAAGGGTAAGCGGAACGCCGGTGGAACCGCTTGTACTGGTAGCATCCCAGCTATCCCTTGTCTTTGGATTCGCATCGTATAATTCCTTCATCCATTCCCGCAGCTCCGCTTTTGTGAGCACCGGGAATTTTGCCAGATCCTCCGCACAGTGGAAGTCCTCCGGCGTGAGATGATGCTCTTCAAAGCGCTTTCGATAAAATGGTATCTCATAGGCCGCTTTCATCAGCTTATATACATTTTTATTCTGCTTCTTTTTTCGTTTCTGCGGCGCCCGCGAAAAGTCTTTTTCCAGCACCAGCAGATAATAAAAAGTCGTCAGATTGATTAATTTTTTTTGTAGCTGCAGTTTCATAAAAATACGCTCCTTATATGATAAAAAGCCTTGTAAATCCATCCGGTTACAAAGCTTTTTCGTTGCCAAGCACACGACAAAAACGTCCAGTGGACGTTTTTTAGTGCGGGTAGCCGGACTTGAACCGGCACGGAGTTGCCCCCGAGAGATTTTAAGTCT